>JBJKSM010000115.1:0-4870 GCA_046704045.1 Thermodesulfovibrionales bacterium
GTTCGATCCTTCGAACAGAAGGCGCATCACCGAAAAGCTGCGGTCCCTCGGATATGCGTTCGTCTCGCTCGACCTCGAAGGCTACAGGACGGGAAGCATGAACAGGATACTCGAAGACAGAGAAAAAGAGAAGTGAAAAATCAGAAGAAAGCCGGCGGTGCGATTCAATCCGAAGATACGAAATTCCTCGAAGACCTTGCGAAGTGCGTGCGCTGCGGAAGCTGCAAGGCGCAGTGCCCGACGTACGGAGAAGATCCGATGGAGCCGATGGGCGCAAGGGGAAGGCTGGTGCTTCTCCACGGACTGATCACCGGTAAGCTTGTACCTTCGAAGCTGCTGAACGACCGGGTCTTCGGCTGCGTGCTCTGCGGGGCCTGTTCGGCATCCTGTCCGGTGGGCGTGGATGTGGCCGGGGCGATTTACCGCGGGAGGGCGCTCCTTGCGGATACGGACAGGAAGCGGAGGTATCTGAGATATATCTCGCGGTACGCCGCCCGATACCCTGACTTTGCATTCAAGATGGCAAGACTGTCCCGGCGGTTCCTCTCGCCCTGGCTTGTGAAGAGGGGGTTGATCCCCTTCAGCCCGGAGCTGCCCGAGGCGCCCTTCAGGCGGGCGGAGCAGGTTTTGAAGGCGCCGAAGAGAAAGGGCAGGGTTGCGGTATTTACAGGATGCAGCGTGAACTTCATCTTCCCCCAGTACGGGGAGTCTTTGCTCAACGTCCTCCGGAGGTTCGGTTACGAGGTCATCCTCCCAAAAGGGGAGGTCTGCTGCGGCGCGCCGCTCAGGACGCTCGGTCTTGAAAAAGAGGCGGTCGAACTGGCGAAGAGAAATTGCCGGGTCTTCGGAAGACTTAAAGTGGATGCGGTCCTCAGCCTCTGCCCCACCTGCACCGCCGTGTTGAAATACCATTACGCCGATATGACGGGCAAGGGGATCGATGATGCGATGGACGTCTCTGTCTTCTTCAGGGACAAGATCGGCCTTGCCGACAGCATACGCAAGAGCGCGTATTATCATGACCCCTGCCATCTCAGATATGACCTCGGCGTGAGCAGGGAGCCGCGGGAGATCATAAGAAAGGCCGGCCTCGATCTTGTCGCCGCCGGCGAACAGGGATGCTGCGGCTTCGGCGGACTCTTCTGCCTTTCCTGCAGGGACATCTCCGAGGGCCTGCTGAAACGGAGGACCGCTGCGATCGCCGAATCGGATCCGGACGTCGTCGTCACCTCCTGCCCCGGGTGCGTTCTCCAGCTGGGCCGCACGATCACCGACCGGCCCGTGCTCCATCTCATAGAACTTATCGAAGAGGCGTACTGCTTCAGGACCGCCGTGAAGGAAGAGGACGCCGGCAAGGAACTCACCCTTTTTTAGCGCCAGCCCCTGTTGTGTTCACTTTCTCTATGCAACCTGGTAAAGAAAGACATCACAGCCGCTCTTCCGTTATAATAATTCGACGACAATAAAACAAGGAGCGGATATGAAATTTTTTATCGATACTGCGAATATTGAGGAGATAAGAAAGGCGCATGAACTCGGCGTTATCGACGGGGTGACGACAAATCCGTCGCTCATGGCGAAAGAGGGCAGGGACCCGGTCCGGATACTGAAGGAAATCTGCGCAGTGGTAAACGGTCCCGTGAGCGCCGAAGTCGTGGGCCTCACCGCCGATGAGATGGTGAAAGAGGCGAAGACGCTGTCGAAGATCCACAGGAACATCGTCGTAAAGATACCTATGATCGAGGAAGGGGTGAAGGCGGTGAAGAAACTCTCGGGCCTCGGCATAAGGACAAACGTCACTCTCGTCTTTTCTTCCACGCAGGCGCTCATCGCGGCAAAGGCTGGCGCGACGTTCGTGAGCCCCTTTGTCGGTAGGCTTGACGACATCGGTCATGCGGGCATGGACCTCATAGGGGACATAGTCGGTATCTATGAGAACTATCTCTTTTCCACGGAGGTGATCGTTGCGAGCATCCGCAATCCGCTCCATGTGGTTGAGGCCGCGAAAATGGGTGCGCATATCGCCACGATCCCCTATGCCGTGATAGCGCATCTTATGAGACATCCGCTGACCGATATCGGCCTTGCGAAGTTTCTGAAGGACTGGGAGAAGGTCCCGAAAGGGACGAAAAAAGGAAAGAATTAAAGGAGCGTCATGCCCATATACGAATATCGATGCAACAGCTGCAATGAAGATTTCGAGGTGCTCGTTTTCGGGAAGAAGGAAGTCGACTGCCCGAAGTGCGCATCAAAGGACGTGAAGAAGAAACTCTCCGCTTTCGGTATGAGCGGAGTCGAAAAGCCCTTTGCCGGCTCTTCGTCCGGATGCACTTCCTGCAGCAAGGGCTCTTGCACTTCCTGTAAATAAGAGGGGGGGATTTCCTATTCCTGTCGGGGCAGGATAACCTGTTCCGGGAAGATAAAGGGATTTCCCCTGATGATCTTCGTCAGTTTCAGGGGCCTGCCGTCCATTTGAAAGACCGCCATTCCACTGTCCGCGGCCTTTTTCCCGGAGGCGATCCATGTGCTCTTCCATGATACGTTCAGTGTGACCCGGGAGCCGTCTATGTCCACCCAACGGGGCGTAAAGGAAAGCTTAACTGAATCATAGGGTTTCGTGTTTGCCATCACGTCCTGATACCCCCCGGGGGTCGTATTAAGACGGATCGTTTCTTTGTCTTTTTTCTCGAATGCGTTCTCTATCGTGTCGGCCAGGGCGAAGGCCTGGAGGGATGTCTTCGATTCGATAGAGACGGGCTTCACCTCTTTTTTGCTGCAGGCGAAGAGGAGAAGCGCCGCGCACAGCAGGATGACCGTCTTTTTCATATTGTCCCTTTCGTTTCCCGAACTTGCGCCAAGCTAATAATAAACCGGGCGGCGCCTTTTTTTCAATATCGGAAGCCGGGCGGCATGGCGGATAACCGCATTTCGGCGCAAACACCGCCGCAAAAAACGCTTGCCCTTTTTTCTTCCTGCATGATATCCTTAGGCGTTTCCGGCTTGAGCTAAAATCATTCGGAGGGGATCATGGGGATTCCGCAATTTTCCTTTCAGCCTGTCAGGTTTTCCAAATGCTATCCAATGTCCTGAGCGCGAGCGTCATCGGCATAGACGCCTACAAGGTCGAGGTGGAGGTGGACATCTCGTCGCGCGGCCTGCCGCACTTTTCGATGGTCGGCCTCCCCGACGCCGCCGTGAAGGAAAGCCGCGACCGGGTGAGGGCCTCGCTCAAGAACATCGGCTTCAACTTCCCGCTCAAACAGATTACGGTTAATCTCGCTCCGGCAGACCTGAAGAAGGAGGGCTCCGCCTTCGACCTTCCCATCGCTGTCGGCATCATCGCCTCCGAGGGCCTGATAGAACAGTCGGCGCTCGACGGCTATGTCTTCACGGGAGAACTCTCGCTCGACGGCAGGATCAAGCCGGTAAGGGGTGCGCTCTCGATTGCGCTCATGGTGAGGGACGCCGGCTACAGGGGGCTCGTACTTCCCCGGGAAAATGCGCCGGAGGCGGCGGTTGTGAACGGCGTGAACGTCTATGGCATCAGGAGCCTCCCGGAAGTCGTCGAATTCCTGAGGGAGGGGAACCTCCTTTTGCCTCTCGTCACCGATGTAAAGGAGACGATGAAGACGCATTCGGTTTACGAAGACGATTTCTCCGAGGTGAAGGGGCAGGAGCACGCAAAAAGGGCTATCGAGGTCGCCGCCGCAGGCGGACATAACGTCCTGATGGTCGGCCCCCCGGGTTCCGGGAAGACGATGCTCGCCAAAAGGTTCCCCACGATACTGCCGAATATGAACTTCGACGAGGCGCTCGAGACAACGAGGATCCACAGCATCGCGGGAATGCTGAAGGACGGCCAGCCGCTTCTCGCCACGCGCCCCTTCCGCGCCCCCCATCACACCATCTCGGACGTCGCGCTCATCGGGGGGGGACAGACGCCGAAGCCCGGCGAGGTGAGCCTCGCACACAACGGGGTGCTCTTCCTCGACGAGATCCCCGAGTTCAAGAGAAACGTCCTTGAGGTGCTCAGACAGCCGCTCGAAAACGGCGAGGTGACTGTATCGAGGGCGGTCGCCTCGATCACCTACCCTGCCTCGTTCATGCTCGTAAGCGCTATGAACCCCTGTCCCTGCGGGTATCTCTCCGATCCGAGGCACCAGTGCACCTGCACGCCGGGCCAGATCTACCGCTACCGGCGTAAGGTCTCGGGGCCTCTGCTCGACAGGATCGATATCCATATCGAAGTCCCTGCCGTGCCCTACAAGGAGTTATCCACGGAGTACGCCGGCGAGACGTCCGAGGTCATCAGGCAGCGGGTCGTCAGGGCAAGGGATATCCAGCTTGCGAGGTTCACCAAAGACAGGATTTACTGCAACGGCCATATGAAGACGAGACACATAAAGAAATGCTGCAGGTTGAAGGAAGACGCGCAGGGCCTCCTCGAAACGGCGATGCAAAAGCTCGGCCTGTCCGCGAGGGCATATACGAGAATTCTGAAGCTCTCCCGAACGATCGCGGACCTCGAATATTCCGAGGAGATCCATTCTCATCACATCTCGGAAGCGATCCAGTACCGGACGCTCGACAGGGGGCAGTTTTGAAAAAGGGTATAACAAGACCATAACACTTGATCGGAAAGGGGCCGAATATGCCGGACGCATCTTTAACTCCCTCATTGAGAAGCCGTCTCCAAGGCCGGAAGCGTATGCATGGCCGACATAGTCCCTTATGAGACGCTTGTTAGCCCAGATAATTCATAAATAAGCGGCAAAAAAATAGCCAACGATCCTGAAACCTCTGGTATTATTGAATCTGCGAAGATCAAAATCCAAAGGAAGGAAGTTGGCTATATGACAGAGTGTATCAC
>JBJKSM010000116.1:0-32799 GCA_046704045.1 Thermodesulfovibrionales bacterium
ACTCCTACGTCGGGCATGACCATAGCATCTTCAGCGTCGTGCGTTACGGGAACGTCGTCGGCAGCAGGGGCAGTGTGATACCTTTTTTTCTGAAGAAAAGAGAGACGGGAGTCCTTCCGGTCACGGACCCGAGGATGACGCGTTTCTGGATAACGATCGAACAGGGAGTCGATTTCGTGCTTAAGAGTCTCGAAAGGATGGTGGGGGGCGAACTTTTTGTGCCGAAGCTGCCGAGCATGAATATAATGGACCTTGTCCGCGCGATTGCCCCCGAATGTCGCACAGAGGTGACCGGCATCAGGCCGGGCGAGAAAATACACGAGGTGATGGTCACCAGGGATGATGCACGACGGACGCTTGAATTCGACGATCACTATCTGATCCAGCCGGATTTCAGGTTCTTCGGCCGCCGGTTCACCAACGACGGGGGAAGGCCGGTACCCGAGGATTTTGAGTTCAGCTCAGGGACGAACACGCGGTGGCTGACCGTAGAAGAGCTGAGAGAAATGATAAAAGACATCCAGAGAGGTTAAGTCTCCTGTGGTCTCGTTACTTCAACCGGTCTCTTTTTTGAAGCCGTGATTCCATACAGCCGCCAGCATATCGACGAAGATGACATAAAAGCCGTCGTCGAAGTCCTTCGCTCTGACTGGATCACCCAGGGGCCGAAGATTGCGGAGTTCGAAAAAAAAGTGGCCGGGTATTGCGGAGCGGGATATGCGGTCGCCGTTTCGAGCGGCACAGCGGCCCTCCACCTTGCATGTCTTGCCGCGGGTATTTCCACGGGTGACGAGGTGATCACCTCTCCCGTAACCTTTGTTGCCTCCGCTAACTGCGCCTTATATGTGGGAGCGAGGCCGGCCTTTGCGGACATCAGACACGATACGTACTGCATCGATGCCGGCGAGATAAAAAAGAAGATCACGCCTCAGACCAAAGCGATCATTCCGGTGGATTTCGCAGGCCATCCGTGTGATATGGATGAGATCAATGGTATGGCCGGGGATCGTGGAATAGTTGTCATAGAAGACGCGGCCCATTCACTCGGAGCCGGGTATAAGGGAAAAAGGGTGGGATCATTGGCGGATATGACAATTCTCAGTTTCCATCCTGTCAAGCACATAACGACCGGCGAAGGCGGGATGGTCGTCACCGATAACGAAGAATATTACGAGAAACTGTTGTTGTTAAGATCACATGGCATTACGAGAGATTCCGATAAATTTGTGAACAGAGAATATGCTGGACCCCTCACCCCTCACCCCTTACCCCTTGCCCGGCGTGACTGGTATTACGAGATGCAGGAACTCGGGTTCAATTACCGGATAACCGACTTCCAGTGCGCCCTCGGAATGAGCCAGATGGACAAGCTGGACAGGTTTGTTTCCCGGAGGCGGGAGATAGCCGCCGCTTATGCCGGGGCCTTCGAGGGCGCGACAGGCCTTATACCTCCAGCTGAACTTCCGGGGTACAGATCCTCCTGCCATCTTTATCCCGTGCAGATCATGAGCCGAAAGAGGGATGAGGTCTTCGACGAACTGAGACGGAAGGGGCTTGGCGTAAACGTGCATTATATCCCGGTCCACCTCCAGCCCTATTACCGGAAACGCTTCGGCTATAAAGAGGGCGATTTCCCTGTTGCCGAGGCCTACTTCAATAAGTGCATAAGCCTCCCGGTCCATCAGGGAATGACGGATGAAGAGGTAGGGTATGTGATCCAGACAGTGAAGGAAAGCGCAGCCCCGGAGGCTAAATAAAAAGATGCGGTTTTATGATCTGATACTCAAGTCGTGGGAAGCGGTTCCGCGCCCTCTTCGGACGGTTTACTATAAATTGTCCGGGAAGCTGGCGTTCGGCGATTTGTTCCTGCCGGACAGATCCGAGGTGGTCACCGTAAGGAGCGGTATTCTTCGCGGGTTAAAAATGAGACTGAATATCAAGAGAGAACGAGGGTATCTTGTTGGCAGCCATGAGACGGATACCCAGGAAGGTTTGAGAAGAATCGTAAAGGAAGGGATGACCGTCTTCAATATCGGGACGCATATAGGCTTTTTTACCTTGGCCCTGTGCCGTCTTGCAGGTCCTGCAGGGAAGGTCATTGCATTCGAGCCGAACCCGTCCGTCAGGCGGAGGCTCGCCGAGAACGTGTCTCTTAACGGCTACGGAGATATCATCAAAATTGAGGAGTATGCCGTCGGGGACTATACCGGTGACGCTGTTTTTTCGCTTTCTCTTTCGGATACCCAGGGGCGGTTTGCGGATCTTCCATACGTCAAGCCCGGCTCTGATATAAAAGTGAAGTGTGTCACCCTGGACTCTTATACGGAAATGAACCGGATTATTCCCGACTTGATCTTTATGGACGTGGAACACGCCGAAGGCAAGGTCCTTAGAGGCGGCGAGAAGCTGCTTCCGAACAGTAAACCTCTCTTATTCATTGAAATGCACGGCGACAAGGCAATCGGGGAGGCATGGGAAGAGCTGAAAAAAAATGGTTATCTCTTATACTCTTTGCCGGGCTTTTCAGCCGTCGACAGCTGTCGGGCGGTCTCTTACGGCCAGTATTTCGCCGCCCACTGGTCCTTTTCCCTGAACAGGCAATTTGTTTGACTTGGGTTTTGAATATTATTCTGGGAGCTCTGTAGAGGTTACTTACAGGGGGCGGTCCGATCTGCTTTGGAAAGCCGACTTTTCCAGATTCTGCCTGGATATTTTTGATGACCTCGCCATGGTAAGGGAAGAGAGAATCAAATATCTCGACAGCGAGAACGTCGATTCCATGTTTATGCTCAGGAAGACGATAAACAGATGAGCACAGGCGCCATCATACAGGCGCGGACGACTTCGGCCAGATTGCCGGGAAAGGTCCTGAAAGAGCTTCCATACGGAAGCGGCGTTACCGTCCTTGAGCAGGTTATAAGAAGACTCAAGAAGTCGAAGAGCGTTGATATGATAATTGTGGCGACGACGGCCAACGGGGAAGACGATGCAATAGTTGCGATATCGGAAAAGGAAGAAGTCGGACATTTCAGGGGTTCGGAAAAAGACGTCCTTTCGAGATATTATCATGCAGCGAAAAAGAATTCAGTTGACACCGTTGTGAGGATCACGAGCGATTGTCCCTGTGTCGACCCGGAAGTCGTCGATGCCGTTATCCATAGCCGGCTGACCCGGGGGGTGGATTATGCTTCAAACTCGCTGGAGCGTTCATATCCTCATGGTCTCGACGTTGAAGTTTTCACGCTCGACTCTCTTGAGAGGGCGTTCAAAGAGGCTTCTGAAGACTTCGAAAAGGAGCACGTCACGCCTTATATATACAGGTCGGGAAAGTTCAGTGTCGGGAAGGTTGAGGCTCCGGCCCGGTACAGAAGGCCGGACATCCGGATAACCCTCGACACCAGGGAAGACTATATCCTGCTTTGCGCGGTGTACGGTTTTCTTTATGATGAAGATCCCTCCTTCGGCGCGGGACCGATTATCGCGCTCTTCGATGCAAAACCGTGGCTCAGCGCGATAAATGGCGCCGTGGTACAGAAGAAGATATTCAGCAGTCTTGAAGAAGAGCTTTCGGAGGCGGAGAAAATCCTCGACCTTCAGGACCTGGCGCGGGCGCGGGATTACCTTCGCCGGACTTACGGCAGAAAAAAGTGAAAGTTGCGATCAGGGCGGACGCGTACCCGGAACTGGGCACCGGCCATGTCATGCGCTGCCTCGCCCTTGCACAGGGAATCAAAGACGGCGGAGGCGAAGTCGTTTTCGTTACTTACTCCGAAAGCGAAGGCCTGCGTGAGCGATTGAGAAAAGAGGGGTGTCGCATTCATATGCTCACGAAGCCCGGAAGTCTCGAAGAATCCCTCAGCATAACAGACAGAGAAAGACCCGACTGGGTCGTCCTCGACGGATACCACTTCGACACCTCATATCAGAAGGCGGTCAGGGAGTCCGGCTACCGGCTCCTTTGCATAGACGACAACTGCCATCTCGGGCATTATTACGCCGACATAATTCTCAACCAGAATTACGGCGCGGAGAAGTTTCGATACGTAGCCGGACCTGAAACTCAAATTCTTGCAGGAACTCGGTATTGCCTGCTCAGGCGCGAGTTTCTCGGATATGCGGACTTCAGGCGGGAGATCCCCGATGTGGCGCGTAAGATTCTTGTTACCATGGGCGGCGCCGACCCCGGAAACCATACCCTCAAGGCGATGAAGTCGCTGGAGCTCATCGAAGGTCTCCTTGACGTGAAGGTGGTCGCAGGGGCAGGAAATCCGAACGCGTATTCGATCGAAAAAGAGGCGACAAAAAGCAGACATAATGTCGAAATCGCGAAATCGGTTGAGAATATGGCCGCCCTTATGGCGTGGGCCGATGTTGCCGTTTCCGCGGGCGGCACGACCCTATGGGAACTGGCCTGCATGGGCCTTCCCTCTCTCGTCTGCATAATCGCGTCGAACCAGGAAAGTGCTGTGAACGCACTGGTTCATGACAAAGTCTTCCGGACCGCCGGGTGGATAAGCGAAAAATCTCCGGCGGAGATTGCCGGTGAACTTTCCCTGCTCCTTCAAGACAGGACCCTGCGGGACGGCATGAGCAAAAGAATGGCCGAAGTTGTCGACGGCAAGGGCGTAGACAGGGCGTTGCATGAGATGAGAGGAACGCCTTACGATTCCGAAGGCATCGCCCGCTCTCTTCGCAGGGACATATCGTTCGGCAATGTGCTGTTCAGAAATTTTGTAAACCTGTCAGAAGAGGAAAAAGAGAAAGTTCGCCGGTGGAGAAATTCCGATGAGATAAGGCGATGGATGTTCTCGGAGCATCTTGTTTCAAGGGAAGAACACCTGAAGTTTATCGAGGCCCTCGGTGTTCGATGCGCGGATTTCCACTGGATGGTCTTTGTCGACGGAGTGCCCGTCGGCGTTGTCAATTTTCAGCGCATCGATATTGCCGAAAGGAGCGGGCACTTCGGTATTTATTCGATCAGGAAGGGCTCGGGCGGCCCTATGCTTGAGAAGTTACTGCACCTCTGGTTCGATGTTTTGCACATGAGAATTCTGAACTGCGAACTGAAGCGCGACAATGCCGCCGCTCACAAATTATACAGGAGGTTTGGTTTTTCAGATGTGGAAGCGGCCGGCGACTGCGCTCCGGGCATCATTTCCATGAGGCTGACGGCGGACGTCCGGACCGCAAATATGTCAAAGAGGGGAGGACCGTCAGCCGACACGTTATCGGTCCCGGATATGGGATCCCCTTATAATTGAGCGTGAGTTTCTGATATTTGTATGCCACATTGTATGCCACATCCCATCGAGATAAGAGGAAAAAAGATCGGTCCCGGCCTGCCGGTCTTCATCATCGCCGAGATGTCGGCAAACCATAACGGGAGTTTCGAAGAAGCCGTCAGGATAATTCATGCCGCCAGGGAGTGTGGCGCCGATGCAGTAAAGCTTCAGACCTATACTCCTGATACATTGACGATCGACAGCGACAGGGAATATTTCAGGATCAAAGGCACAATTTGGGACGGTGAAAAACTGCATAAGCTTTACGGAGAGGCATACACGCCCTGGGAATGGCAGCCGAAGCTCAAGAAGATTGCAGATCAGACGGGAATAATATTGTTTTCCTCTCCCTTCGACAGGACCGCCGTCGATTTTCTCGAAGAGATGGATGTACCTGCGTACAAGATCGCGTCGTTCGAGCTTGTCGATATTCCTTTAATTGAATACGTTGCAGGCAAAGGGAAACCGATTATCATGTCCACGGGAATGGCGACACTTGAAGAGATAGAGGATGCTGTCTCTGCGGCGCGCAGTGCGGGAGCAAAAGAAATCGCCCTTCTCAAGTGTACGAGTGGCTATCCCGCCCTGCCCGAGGAGATGGACCTGAAGACTATCCCGCATCTTTCGAAGACGTTCGACTGTCCCGTCGGACTCTCCGATCATACAATGGGCATCGCCGTTCCGGTGGCTGCGGTCTCCCTCGGGGCCTCCGTTATCGAAAAGCATTTCACCCTGACGCGGGGCATCAAGGGACCCGACAGCGCCTTTTCCCTGGAGCCTTCGGAATTCAGGGAGATGGTCGACGCGATAAGAACAACGGAAAAGGCCCTTGGAAAGGTCCGTTACGGGGCGGGGCAAGAAGAGGCGAAGAGCCGCGCATTCAGAAGATCGCTTTTTGTGGTCAGGGCCATGAAAAAGAGCGATGTTTTTACTGAAGAGAACGTGCGGTCCATAAGGCCCGGAGACGGGCTCGCCCCGAAGCATCTGAAGGAGATTATCGGTCGCAGGGCTGCGTGCGACATAGATCGGGGCATGCCCCTCAAATGGGATTTGATAGATCATCATAAGTAATAGGTCGGACGACGACATTTCTTGAAGACTTTTTCGAGGGGGTAAGGCAACATGACTTCGTTTTCAGGCTGGATCAGGGAGTGGCTCCGCTTCGGCAGGAGATATATCTCCTGCCGTTACAGGCAAGGGTTATCGTCCCGATTCTCCCGCGTCTTTGCGGCGGATGGGTTGTTGAATATCGGGGAGGCGCGTCTTCTTTACGATCTCGCCGGCGAGGTTTCGGAGGGATGCATCGTGGAGATCGGCAGCTTTCACGGAAAGTCGGCGATCGCCCTCTCTCTCGGCGCGGCTGCTGGAAGAGGGGCAAAAGTATATGCTGTGGACCCTTATAACCCTTTTGTCGGTCCGCTCGGCAGCGAATTCGGGCCGAAAGACAGAACTCCGCTCTTCACCAACCTCCTGCTTGCGGGAGTTGCCGACAAGGTCTGGGTGATCAACCTGCCCTCCGAGCAGGCGGCCAGGGGCTGGAGAGAGGCCGTCGGTTTGTTGTGGATCGACGGCGATCACTCTTATGAGGGCGTGAAGACGGACTTCGAAAGCTGGAGTCCTTTTTTGGCGCCCGGAGGAGTGATCGCATTCCACGACTCCCTGGATGAAAGAATGGGGGTAAAGCGCCTCATCGGGGAAATTTTGCCGCGAGGCGATTATGAACATGCGGGTGTTGTCGATCGTACTACTTTTCTCAGGAAGCGGCGGTCGGCGTTCAATCGGAATATATAAGAACGTGAATAATTTTTTCAGGTCTCAGATTTCTTTTTTTCTTTCGGAAGTAGGCATAACAGGCTGCGCCCTGAGTATTCTCAAGTCGTTTGTCTGTTGCCTGCGCTATTGGAGGCGAATTGATGCCGGGACATTTCTCCCCTTTCTTTTCTACTGGAAGACTGAGGTGGAGATCGGCAGAAATGCGCGCCTGCGTTTCTTGAGCGGCGGTATGCTCGGATTCGACGATTGTCCCGTCGGAAGCGCCAGTATCAGGTACGACGTGTCGAAGCTTCATTTAGCGACTGGAGCAACGCTCGATATAGAGGGCAGGGTCCTGATGGGGCCGTCCGTCCGGATAGACGTGGGAAGGGATGCGGCCCTTTCGATCGGCGCCGGAACGATACTGGCAAACGATGTTGTAGCGATATGCAAGAAGGAGCTTCTGATCGGGAAAGGGTGCATCATAGCCGCAGGAACCGTGATCAGGGACACGGATGCCCACCCTGTTTTCCATGAGGGAGGACCCGGCGGGGATATGTCGAAGCGTACAGCCATAGGTGACAACGTCTGGATAGGCAACAGGAGCCTCATACTTAAAGGTGTATCCATCGGCGACGGCTCTATTGTCGGCGCGGGCTCTGTCGTCACAAAGAATGTTCCGCCCAATGCGCTGGTCGCCGGAAACCCTGCTGTGGTAATAAAAGAGGGGGTCAGTTGGGGAAAATAGCTCAGGAGGACGACCGTACCGCTCTTCGCATGGGCAGCGTGCTGCGACAGAGCGCCGTTTTGTTCGGAGGCAATATATTTCTCATGGCCGGCGGATACGGCTTTAAAATATACCTTGCGCGGACCGTCGGCGCCGAGGGTATAGGGCTTTTCACCCTCGCAGACAGCCTCGTCTCCTTTGCCCTGCTGTTTGTCGTGTGGGAGCTGCAGCAGGCTGTGTTCCGCTTCCTGCCCGAGTTCAGGAGCAAGGGAAATTCCGGCGGGATGCGCAGACTGATATGGGCTTCCATCTGGCACGTGCTCCTGCTGAGTCTTGCGGGCCTGTTTCTCCTGGCCGTCACCCGATCTTTTTGGGCCAGGTATTTCGGAAATCCCGCTCTCGCCGGCGTGCTCCTTTTTTTTGCGGTCATGCTGCCTTTCAGAGCGCTGGAGATGGTTATAAGGCTTATCTCTCGCGCATACAAGGAAGTGCTCAGGGTGACCGCGATCCAGACCTTTATCTCCTTTCCATTCAAGATAATCGTATCGGTCTTCCTTATAACGGGAGGATTAGGGCTGGTGGGCTGGCTCTGGGGGGAGCTGGCCTCAGCGGTAGTAAGCGTTCTTCTCCTGGGCTGGCTCGCTTTTCACCTGACTCCCAGAGAGGCGCGCAGACCTCTTCTGACAGTGAAACAGGATTCGTCCGTATATCTTTTCCTGGCATCCATGGTCGGAATAGCATTTATAGGCGTGGCCAACGGCAAACTGGGAGTACTGCTGATAGGCTCCTATCTGGACCCGAAATCGGTCGGGGTTTACAGCGTTGCCGTCACTACTGCAGGGCTGATAACCATGCTTCAGAGCGCGTTGAACGGTGTATTCGCCCCTCATATAACAGAGATGAACGCCTCGGGCAGCAAAGCGGAGCTTGCCCTTATGTTCTATCGTGTTACCCGCTGGAACCTCATGGCCACCCTTCCGGTGTTCATCATTTACGTGGCGATGGCCGATCAGCTGATGGCTGTGTTCGGTCCGGACTTCACTCGGGGAGCCGCCGTGCTGGCCATTCTTTCGGTGGGGGGACTCATAAACATAGGAACCGGCCCGGTTGGAACCATCCTCAAAATGACAGGCCACGAAAGGCCCGTTGTGTTTGTACAGATTATCCAGTTTGTTATCACAACCACAATGCTGTTGCTGCTACTGCCAGTCATGGGACTGACCGGCGCGGCGATCGCGCAATGCATCGGCACCATTTTTTTGTATGTGGCCCTCTACCTTCGTGCGAAAAAACTTTTTCCTCTCTATCTTTTTGACGGCAATACATTGAAGCTGCTTCTGTCCGCCCTTGTCATGGGTGTTTTGACCGGCTTCGGCTCTGTTATCCTGCGGGAATATTTGTCGCCGGTGCCGCTCATTCTTGCGTCCCTTACAGCGCTTTATTCGGTCTGGGGCCTTTTGGTCCTGCGGTTTTTGTTCGATGAAAAAGACAGGGAATTCGCAGGCGAGGCGGTGCGCGGAATCCGCTTGCGGTTCGCCGCGGCCCTGAAGTAGTGCTTTCGACATGAAAGTCCTCGACCTTACGACCATCTATCCCAACGAGATCTTCGACAATGAAGGCAGGTCCGTCGCGCACCTCAACAGGGCGCTTTCCGCTGAAGGGGTGGGATGCACTACGATTGTCCTGCGTCCGTGGGCGCCCCGGTGGCTGGCTGGAAGGGTAGGCCGGTGGAATCATCTGGCTGTGAAAGACAGGATCGAAACGGCAAACGGCTCGAAAATCTTTTTTGCGCATTACGCACATATTCCGCGGAGCATTCGCCTCGATGTCAGTGCCGGCTCCATGGCCTCCCGCGCCGGCCGTCTCATCAGGAAGCATGGGATCGATTTCGATATTATTCATGGACAATCAATATGCCCGGCTGCGCTCGCTTCCTTTATTCTGGCCTCCCGGTACAAGGTGCCCTTTATCATTACCCTGCGCGATGATATCGGTCATCTCGACCACATACTCGCTGTCGGCGGCAGAAGGCTGCGCGCCGCCTACGGAAGGATGTTTGAGCATGCAGGGGCGATATTCGCCCAAGGCCCCGCCGTGCTTGAAGACGTTTCACGATACGTTCCGCCGGAGGGGTCCGCGGCGATGCTGCTGGCGCCGAACGGCACGGATCTCGCCGGGATCGACAGTGTCCTTGCTTCACTGTCCCCGGCCGGGCCGCATAAAGGGAGACATATCGTCAGCGTGTGCAATCTGTACAGGCTGAAGGGGATACACGAAAACCTCCAGGCGCTCAGGCTGGTTGAGGAACGCGGTGTCGGGGAGTGGGAGTACACTGTTGTCGGAGACGGCCCTTACATGGCTGAACTCGGGAAACTGTCGAATGAGCTCGGTCTCGCCGATAAGGTGAAGTTTGCCGGCAAGGTGTCTCACGCCGAGGCCCTCCGTTACATCCGGGATGCGGACATATTTTCAATGCCCAGCTGGATGGAGTCTTTCGGCAATGTATATGCCGAGGCGGCTGCCTGCGGCAGGCCTGTCATAGGCTGTGCCGGCCAGGGCGCCGGGATTACGGTACGGCACGGCGAGACGGGACTGCTTGTGCCGGCAAGGGATGTCGGCGCGCTGGCCGATGCCCTTGAATATCTCATCACCCATCCGGAAGAGGCGCGGCGGATGGGCGAACGCGGCCGCCAGAATATCAAACAGTTTACCTGGGAAAAAACCGCCGGAATTTACCGCGGCGTTATGGAACGGATTATCGCCTGTCGCTGCGGCGGATCGTTTCGGGAGGGCTAATGCCCGCCTTCTCATGGATCACTTCCGCTGCTGCCGGCTCTATTGAGGTGAATACGTTTTGGACGGTTCGATGACCGGAAGATTGAAAGGGTATACCTACGTGCTGCATCCGGTGACCGCGCTGTCTTTTTCAAGGCCGCTGGTCATCTTCCAGAGCGACGACTGGGGCCTGGTCGGCATCAGGGATGCCGGCGGCTTTGAGCGATTGCGGTCCAGGGGCGTTCCGCTTGGCAGACATCCCCGCGATTATTATTCCCTGGAGACCCCTGAAGACCTGAGTGCCCTGTATGGAGTTCTCCTTTCACACAAAGACAGCGCAGGCAACAGCCCCGTTTTCGTGTTCAATTTTGTTCTTGCCAATGTCGATTTTGAGAAAGTGGTTGACCGTGGATTCCTGGAGCTGTTCCTGAAACCGTTATGCGACGGGCTTCCGTCGCCGTGGAAGGAAGAGGGATTGCTCGCTGCTTATGGGGAAGGCATCTCCGCCGGCCTTGTCTGTCCGGCGCTTCACGGGGTGACCCATTTCTGTCGGAGGGCGGTTGAAGAGGTTCTGAAGCGCGACGGCCCTGAAGGAAAGCTGACGAGGCTGCTCATGCGGGAAGGGTCGCCTCTTGCCTATGAACATACTCCATGGGCCGGGTTTGAATACCGGGACGAAGGAAAAATGACAGGAGAAGGATGGCTGGACGCGGGCGGACAGACGGACGCTATTGAGCTTGGGATAGAGCTGTTCGGAAAGACCTTCGGCAGGAATCCCCTGTCGGCATGCGCGCCGGGATATCGTGCGAACCCGGACACTTTCAGGCTTTACGCCGCAAAGGGAATCAGGGTGGTGCAGAACGGTCCGGGCATCGACGCGTCTCCCTATATCGGCAGACATGGTCTTCTCCATCTTCACAGGAACGTCTCTTTTGAGCCGGCGCTTGACCCCGACGCCCGCACCGCGGAAAAGGCATTCAAGGATGCCGTGAGAAATATCGAGGCGGGTCGTCCTGCCGTCGTCTGCATGCACTCGGTGAATTTCCATTCCCGTCTCCGTAATTACCGAGACGCGACGATCGAATTTCTCGATGATTTCCTGGCCCGGCTGGAAAACAGGTTCGACGACCTTCTGTACCTCAGTGATGAAGATCTCCTTCGGATTGCGGACACCGGTCATTGCGGAATAGGCGGTGAGGTCTCGGCGGGAGTCGACCGCAGGCGGACGGTTTCCCCCGTGTTAAAAGACATTCTGAAGAAAAAAATCGGAGGAGGAATGACGTGCTGAACGAAGAGAGGGAGATAACTTTCCGTGTGCCTGCAAAGCTGTTTGAACTCTTTGAGGAGGGCTCCAAAGGGGCAGGTTTTGACGATCCGAATGATTTTTTCCTTTTCATTCTCCGGGAGATTTTCAACGAAGAGGCCGAAGAAATGGAAAAGGCTGAAAAAGATTTTCTCGAACAGCGGCTGCGGGACCTCGGCTACATGTGAGTGGAATTCGTATGCCGAACACGTCTCTCATAGTCATAACAATCGACTGCCTCCGTTCCGACCGCGTGGGTTTCATGGGATGCGCCGATGCAGCGACGCCTAACCTGGACGAACTCGCAGGGGAAAGCCTCATGTTCGAAAACGCGATCGTGGCGGGGACGCCGACCTATAACTCTTTCCCCGCCCTGCTGGCGGGCCGCTACCCCTTAAGCAGGGGCAGGGACATGGTGGGGCTCCTGCCGGGGGAGCCTACCCTGGCCTCTCACCTGAGGGCGGCGGGATACAGGACTGCCGCTGTTGTTGCGGGAAACCCCTATGTCTCCAGGTGGATGGGCTATGATGAGGGCTTTGAAGAGTTCGTCGATTTCCTCGAAGCCGGCGCGGCGTCAGGCCCTGTGAAGGACGGTTCGACGGGAAAGCCGTCTTTATCCGGCAGAATCAACCGGGCGGCAAGGAGGCTGGCGGAGCGTGCCGGCCCTCTCAATGCCGTGTATAGGGAGCTGTATTTCCGGTACGGTCTCCGGGCGGTAAGCAGACGGCTGAAAGGAGATTATTCTTCGCGGCTTGCAACATTCCCGAGGGCCGATGCCATAACTAACAAAGCCCTGTCATGGCTCCGGGCAAGGGGGAGGGATGAGCCGTTCTTTCTATGGCTTCATTACATGGACGCGCACAGGCCGTATTTCCCTTCCGGGGAGGCGCTGAATGCGATCGGCAGAGGTGATATATCGCCTGAAAAAATGTTCTTTCTTCGCAATATGTGGCTGAGAGACGACGTTTCGTCCGGGCGCCTGATGAAGTACAGGAAAGACTATATTGCTCTCTATGACGCATCGGTCGCAGGCGTGGACACCCAGGCCGGGCGGCTTTTTTCCCATCTTCGCGGATCCGGCATGTTCGACAATACGGCGGTGGTCGTTACCGCCGACCACGGCGAGGTGTTTCTCGAACACGGAGAAAGAGACCACCACCCCGTTCTCTTGACTCGCGAGCTCGTCAATGTTCCCCTGCTGATCAGGACGCCCGGGCCAGGCTGCGCGCGGCGCGATACCCGGCAGTTCAGTCATATCGACCTGCCGCCTACGGTGCTCGGCTTGATGGGCATCGATCCTCCCGCTTCCTTTGAGGGCACGGACCGCCTGGCGGAGATCAGCGAAAACGGTCGCCGGGGAGGTGCGGCAGTGACGGAGGCTGTCTATGGATATGATACGCATCCCAAGAAACAATTCATAAAGCCGGGATGGCGCTTGATCTCCGCACAGGAAGGAAGGTACAAGCTGGTCGTAAATTTTTCCGAAAACCGGCTGAGACTGTTCGACCTGTCCGAGGACCCCGGGGAAAAAAGAGAAAAAGCCGTTCAGGAAAACAAGGCCGTCTCCGCTAAACTGATCATGGTCCTGCTGTATCATCTGGAGAGCAGTCGCAGGAGACGGTACTCGATGCCCGAGCTTGCGGCTCGTTTGCGGGTGATGAAGAAGCGTCTCGCCGCTGAAAAGATTCCGGCGGAGACGGGAAAGAGACTTTAGTGGCGGAAAGACCTATAAGGATTTTTTTCCCTGTTTTTGCCGACGCCGACAATTTCAACGCGCAGAGCCTGAACGGACGCGAGATTGCGAGACGTCTCGACGCGAAAAGGTTTGCCTGCACTTTCTTTTACTCAAGACAGCCCGACCCCAGGATTGCCGGACTGCCGCATATGAGACTGCTCAAGCTTCCCGCACGGCTCGGGACCGTGCGGATGATACTGGAAAGCTTCAGCGGGTACGATATCATGTTCAGCCCCGGCATGGGGCGGTTCAGTCGGATTTACTACGGCATGCCGAAACTCTTCCGCAGGAAGACAGTGTCGCTTTACTGGGTCGAGTCGCATATGACGGACCATCTGAAGGCCTGCGGGACGAAGGAGAAGAAAAGATTTGCAGGAATGTTAAGACATATGGACGAATATTTCGCGATTACCGAATACGTCGCTCAAACGACTTCAAGAGATTTCGGCATCGATGTGTCGCGGGTCATGTCCGTAGGGGTGGACACGAAGATATTCACTCCGCCGGTCTTCCGTGGCACGGGAAGACCCCGGGTCCTTTTCGTAGGCCACCTGATTGAGAGAAAAGGTCCTCGGTATGTACTGAAGGCTGCGGCCGAATTCCGGAATGCTGACTTTGTTCTTGTCGGAGAAAGGAGGGGAGATTTTCACAAAGGGCTTTGGGAGACCGTTGAGCGGGAAAAGCTCGACAACGTGAAATTCCTGCCGCCGGTGCCCCAGGAGGAACTTGCCGGTTTAATGAAGGAAAGCGATATCCTTCTTCATCCCTCCCTCACGGAGAGCGTCGGCAAGGTCATTCTCGAAGGGGCGGCGACAGGGCTCCCCGCTGTCATTTTTTCCCATTACGGATCTCCCGCCGTTGTCAGCGAGACCACCGGCTTTCAGGTCGACACTTTCGAAGACATGTTGCAGAGGCTTGGGGTGCTGATTGAGGACAGGCCGCTTCGGCAGGGGATGGGCTCCGCAGCGATCGAATACGCGAGGACCTTCGACTGGGATTCGATCGTACCCGCCTGGGAAGAGGCGTTTGAGAAAATCGCCCGAAAAATGGAAAGGTCCTGAGAACAATGTCCTCTTCTTTTCGGATTCTGCTTTTCGACAGGAGCCTTGATCCCGCCGCCACTGGCGCGTTCAGGCACTCATCTTATCAGGCCGTTATCTGCCTGTTCTGGGCCGCGCCTTCCACAAGAAAGGCCCTGTCCGCTGCTGCCGGCGCCCCCTGTTACGGCATCAGGGAGATCGTAGGCAGCGAGATGGAGTGGGATAAAGCCGCTTATGAACTCGCCGTGCGCTTTGTTCAGGAAGGACCGCGATATCGTGACCTGGCCTGCCGGACCTATCTCGCGGAAAGCCTTTACAGGGAGGTCCACGGTCTTCAGCTCCTGCTCATGACCGTTTCTTTCATGGAGCGGCTGCGGGCAACGTGGTCTGCGGAGAAGGTGGAAGTTGAAGCGGCCATGGACAAAACGGCGCTTTCGCTTCTTTCGTATGTACTGTATTCCCACCCCGCTGTCGTCCTGAACGCCCCGAAGGAGAGAGAAGAAGGGGGATCGTCCGGCCCCGGCGAAAAAAGTCTGCCGGCAAGGCTGGTCGAAAGACTGAAGGAGAGTCTTCTTACCGGGGGATGGAAGATGCAGTCCCGGGAGATGATCGAGTGGGCGGACAAGACCTGTGCGCTCCGGTCGCTGCTGGGAGGCATGCTCACTCCTCCCGCCGTACGCGGGAAAGGCGTTACGTTCTTTTCTTCGTACGCCAACAACAGCCGGATACTGTCTTTCTATACTGCTCTTATGCCGTCGCCGGTCAGCTGGATTGTAACGACCTATTCCGCCCTCAGCGAGGTTCCCGCGGGACAGGACGTCAACTGGGTCTGGCGCTTTCATGGACCGGCGGAAAAGACGCAGGACATCGGGAGGGACGGCGGGCTTTCGCCGTTCGGGGAGGACGCGAAGGTCCTTGAGAAATGGCTTGAGAAAAGCTCCGTATGGAGGGATTGGATGGAGGTGGAATCTTCCCTGCTTGCCAATCTTACAAGGTGCTGGGAGGCGTATCTTGAAGGGACAAAGCCCTGCCTCGTCGTGATGGCGAACCAGTGGGGCATCGAAGGCTGGTTTACCGGGATAGCCCAGCGCCACGGAATACCAGTTCTCCAGATCATGCACGGCGTTCTCGGGGGTTATCTCTATACGCGGACGCCGGTTATTTCCGACGGTTTTGTAGTCTGCGGCGAATTCTGGCGGAACCTCTGGCCGGAGGAGCAGAGAAACAAGATCGCAGTTTTCAATCCCGCCGGGCACATCGCGGGGGTGGAGAAAAAAAGGTCGGAGATGAGGCGGCTGACTTTTTTTTCGTGGCCGCTTCATCTGGCCGGTTTTTACAATCCATCGGAGATCATGGAAGGCCTTATCCGCATTTTTCATCGGCTTATCGAAGAAGGTTTGTGCGAAATCACCGTGCGCGCCCATCCTCTCGAGAACCCCTCTCATTTTACGGACCGATGGAAGACCCTTTACGGCGCTTTGCCTGCGGGGCTGCATGTCGGCAAACACGAACCTCTCGACAGCATCCTGGAAAAGACCGATGTTGCGCTGATGTTCCGCTCGACGGTCATGCTCAACTGCATGATGTGCGGCATCCCGGTGGTGATGCCCGGATGGATAGATTATGGCTGGAACGCGGCGCTGAATGAAACGGATTGCATATATCTGGCCGATGATTTCGATGACCTCGAAGAAAGGCTGGCCCGGTGGCTTGAAAACCCGCCCGTCGTCTCTTCCGCAGACATGGGGCGCTTTGTTCGGACGGGCGGCGAGGGCGGCGAAGAGTTTTTTTCTAAAGTCCGGGAACTTGCGAATTCGGAGTCATTGGCGGGATGAGAGTCCTCATCGACGCGATACACCTGGGTAAGGAGATGAAAGGGGTCGGCATCTATGTATTCAATGTTCTCAATATCCTTGCCGAAAGAGGGCGGGATATACGCTATACGGCTCTGGTCCTTGAAGGCACGTCGGCCGAATATCTTCCGGCCCGCAGGCATATCGACTACGTGTCGGTGCCGTGGCGAAATCATTTTGTTCATGGGTTCAGGACCGTGCCGTCTTGGACAAGAAAGGTCGATCCCGATGTCGTCTGGATCCCCTATGATACGCCCGTTGCCCCGGCGGGCAGGCCCTATCTGATGTTATGCCATGATGTTCCCGCCAGGATCCGCGCCGCCCGGAATCGAAGCGCATTCGGAGGTGTGCCGGTCAGGGACAGGTTTGTCAATATAGCCGATGATTATCTCCTTTCCAGGGCGCTGCGCAGGGCCGCTATGGTTTTCAGCAACAGCGCATATGTGGCGCGATGGCTGAGGGACGAGGTTAAGGTTGATGAGCGCCGCATACGGCATGCCCCGTGCGCTCCAGGCGCCGACTTCCGTGCGCTGAGCAGAAAGGTGAATCCGGCGGAAGTCAGAGAGAGGATCGATGCGCCGGAAGGGTACATACTGACTTTTGACACGGGAGATCCGAGGGAAAACTTCGAGATAGTGCCGGAGGTCTTCCGGAGGATTGTCGATGCGGGCCTTCCGCACCGCCTTGTCGTCGCAGGGGTCCGCGACCATCTCCGCAAGGCGGTCGAATCCCGATTGTCCAGTCATGAGTGGTACGGAAGGGTGCGCATTGTCCCGTTCCTGGGGGCCGACAGGGTGCAGGAACTCGCCGACCTTTATACCGCCGCGTCCATATACCTCGATCCCTCCCTCCACGAAGGGTTCGGCATGCAGGTTGTGGAGGCGATGACCTGCGGCACGCCGGTCGTATGCAGCGACAGGGGCGCTCTCCCTGAAGTGGCGGGCGACGGGGCCTGTCTGGTAAATCCGGAAGACGAGGCTGAAATTGCATCCGCCATTCTGAAGATCATCTGCGGACAGGACTACAGGAAATTGCTGTCCGGACGCGCGCTCGCCCGTTCAAAGGTCTTTTCCTGGTCTGTAAGTGCGGAGACGATCCATGAGGGTATTGTCGCTGTTTCCGGAGGACGCCCTCATGCAAGGTGAGATGCGGAGTCCTGAATCAATTGCCCTTGACTTTTATTCCGAGTTGAGGCGGGAAGTAATGGCCGGAAATTCCTGTCTGGGCAGCGACGAGCAGGCGATGCTGCAGGGACACTATAACGTAATGATGAACCCCGAAAAATATCCCGTGGGACTCTCATCAGAGATTTATTCGGCGAGGCGTTCACACGCGGTCAGAGAAATCATGGCGCTGCAGGACCCTGTTGTCCTTGACGCCGGCTGCGGTTACGGATCGGAGAGCTTCCTTTTTGCTTCACTGGGCGCAAGGGTATTGGCGGTCGACCGTTCGACAGCGCAAATCGGGATAGCGGTGAAGCGGAAGAAGTATTATGAAGAGAAGTTCGGAACGCCGCTCGACATAACCTTCGAGGCGGCCGACCTGAACACATATACCCCTTCATCCGGGAACATTTCTCTTACCTGGATTGCATCAGTGCTGGCAGCTATTGAGGATCAGGACGATTTCATGCGGCGGGTATATTCATCGACGTGTCCGGGTGGCAGGGTGATGATCACGGACATGAACCTCATGAACCCTCTTTTCCTGTTAAACGAATGGCGCCGCCGCCGAAGGGCGGTAAAGGCAAACGCCGGTTTTGCCCGGAACGCGGATTTCCGCAGAATGCTGGCGAGGAGGGATCGGAAGGGCGCGGCCTATTATCCTTCAGCGGCGGGTGAACCTTTCGACGACGTCCAGTTTTTTACTGCCAGGACCCTTTCCGCTCTCTTGAAAAGAATCGGGTTTTATCCTCAAGGCACCGCCTTCAGCGGATTCATGCCTCCGAGGCCGCGGTGGCAATTGTCGGCATCGATGGAACGCCTCTTCTCGAATATGCCTTTTCTCAGGCGGTTCGGTTATTTTTACCTCGTGGCTGCTTCAAAATGACCATCCGCGGATCGAAAAAAGCTCGATAATGGAACAGGCACTCGCAATATCTTTCATAGGAATCATCTGCATGGTTATCCCTGCGAATCTTCTCGTGATCGCGAGTGTGATCGGGGTAATGCTGGCCGATACGAGCTTCCTGTCGGGCAATGCCATATATTACGCGCGCTTTGTCCCGATAGGCGTTCTCGCCTTCAAGGTCATGGCGAATTACGTAATGAAGAAACCCGCACTAAGGGTGGATTTTTCCCTGGCGAAATACTGGATGCCTTTCATGCTGCTTGCCACCGCATCGACGGTATATTCCCTCGAACCGATGGAGACATTCCAGCGGTCGGTCTCGGCGTGGTTTGTGATCATCGGGTTCGGGCTGGGCTTTCCCTTCTTCCTGAACGGCAGCGACAGGATCAGGAAGCTGGTGGTTCTTGTTTCGGTCGTCATGTCAGGCGCGGTGCTGTACAGCTTTCATGCGGCGCAAGAGGCGGCATACGGGGCGGCGGGATCGGAAGACAGGCTCCACGGGGTGTTCAGGAATCCGAATACGCTCGGCATGATCGCGATGCAGACGACATTCGTGCTTTTTTATTTATGGCAGAGGGAAAAAAGCGGAAGGAAGCGTTATGCTCTGCTTTGTGGCGTGATAATCGCCGGGATTACCGTGCTCCTGTCGGGGTCGCGGGCATCGACACTGGGATTGCTGGCCGGCTTTCTCGTATTTTCGTGGGCGAACAGGAAGCTCAGCAGGAGGACCGCACCCGGCCTGGTTGTCGCTTTGCTGCTCCTTGGAAGCGTCTTTCTCATGTTCGGGTACTTCTTCCCTGATTATTCGGCAGGCCTTTTCAGAACGGATACGTCGAGCCGCACGATCTTGTGGGAAAGATGCTGGAAACTCTCTGAGGACGCGCGTTTTATAGGGGCCGGCTTCGGCGGAACCGACGAACTCTTCGTGAAAGACGCAGAGTACCTGCGGCGGGAAGGGATATTCCTTGCCGGTCCCCACAGTTCCCCGCTGAAGCTGCTCGTGGACCTCGGGTTCGCCGGGGTCGCCCTGGCCTTGTACGCCTTTTATAAGTGCGTGGTACGTGCAGTTGAATTCCTGCCGCATTTTGAAGATCCGGAGCTCGGGGTGGCATCGCTCTGTATCGTGGCGGCGAGTCTCGTCAATTCCATGTTCGAAGACTGGCTCTTCGGCTTCGGGAATTCTTCCACGATCCCCTTCTGGTTTTTCCTGGCCCTTCTCTGCTATCAGGCCGACAGGAGCAAGGCAATTGCAAAACAACCCGTACCGGAGCAACGTCAGGCGTCCGCAATTGCATCTCCATACGCACCCGGACGGTTCCCCGAACGGAACTGGAGAAGATGAAATGCCCTCGATAGCCCTCGTAACCAACGTCCTCTCGCATTACCGGGTCCCCTGTTTTCTGAGACTGGGGAAACTGCAGCGGGATCGGGTAGTGTTTTTCTTTCTCGCAAGGGAGATGGCCCATCGGAGTTACGTCCTGTCCGACGGGGAGGCTTCACTTCCGGCGGTCTGGCTGAAAGGCTGGAAATGGCGCAGGCCCCCCAATGACGACGCGCATCTGAATGACGTACGCCCAGTTTTAAAAGGACGGTATGACGCTGTCATAATCGGCGGATGGGATGAGCCGTCTTATCTTCTGTTATGGCTTTGGGGAGCCCTTTTCAATAAAAAAATAATATTCTGGATCGAATCCACCGCATACGATTGCTCGCGCGGCGGCATGAAGGAAAGATTCAAGAAGGTGCTGCTCAGATACGCTGCAGGCTGCATCGTGCCCGGACGGCGGTCGGCCGAGTACTGTTCAACGCTCGGCATGTCCCCGGAAAGGATATTCATCGCTCCGAACGCCGCCGACCGGGAGTATTTCAGAGGCAGGGCGGACGAACTGATTCCGCTTCGCGAAAGCCTGAGACAACAGCTGGGTGTCGGCGGGGTGACAATCCTTTTCGTGGGGCGCCTTGTGGAGGAGTACAAGGGCGTTTCTGCGCTCATCGAGGCCTTTGGAAAACTCTATCCCCGAAATCCTTCGCTGCACCTTTGCATCGCCGGGGACGGACCTGAAAGGGGAAGATACGAGGAGGCGGCAGCAAGGCATGGGGCGTCCAATGTCCATTTTCTGGGCATGCTCGATCACGGGCATCTCTGCCGCGTCTACGCTGCCGCCGACATATTCGTCTTGCCCAGTTACTGCGAGGTATGGGGATTTGTCCTGAACGAGGGGATGGAGTTTGGCCTTCCCATGATAGTGTCAGAGGTCGTGGGCGCGGGGCCGGACCTGGTCAGGCAGGGCGAAAACGGTTTTGTTTTCCCCGCAGGCGACGCTGAAGCATTGGCAGGCAGACTGGAGATCCTCATAAAGGATGAGGGATTGAGAAGGCGCATGGGGGAGGCATCCAGGCGGATCATAGAGGATTTTTCTCCGGAGAATTGGGCACTGGGCGTGAAACGCGCGGTCGACGCGGTTTGCGGGAAGACGGGATGAACAGCATTCCGAGGGTGCTCTTCCTCAACCCCTGGGACCGGGTGATAGGCCCCAACAGGTACCTGGTCGAGATGCTGAGGCAGGAGCCGGATCTTGCCGCCAGGGCCTCAGTCGTATTGCACGAGGGAAACGACGCGTCAAGGGAATATGAAGAGCTCGGCTGCGCTGTTCTGGTCTGCCCGGAGAGCGCACAGATCCGGGCCCGGCTGAGTTTAGGGAATATGAGGGCTTTTGCCGTAAACCACACGGTCGGCCTTTTGCGCATGATCAGAAGAACGAGGGCGGAAAAGCCGGATGTCATCGTCAGCAATACGGAGCAGCTGCTCCTCGGGGACATGCTCTCCCGATTTACGGGCGTCCCGCATATCAAGATATTTCATGCGATCACGTTTGCGTATCGTCTGAAGAGTCATCCCCGTGCAGAGAGGGCATATCTCGGTCTCCTTACGGCGGGCAGCAGAAAGGTGATCGCCGTGTCGGAGACGCTGAAGCACGCCCTGCTATCCGGCGGGGTGAGGCCCGGCAAAGTGGTCACCGTGCCGAATCCCATCCCCGTCGGCCGGCTTTATGGTTCATCCGGCGCCCCATTGCCGGACGGGCTTGACGGAAGGCTCGCCGGCAGGACGCCCGTGCTTCTCAACGTGGGGAGGATAAGCCCCATGAAGGGACAGGACCAGCTGGTGAAGGCGCTTCCGGCGATCAAAAAAAGATACCCGGCCCTTCTCTGTGTGTTTGCGGGGCTTGTCGGCGCCGATTCCGGAATGGAACATACGCACCGCTACTTCAGTGAGATGAGGGCGTTTATCGCGGCCGAAGGACTGGAGGAAAACGTACTCATGCTCGGTCAGATCGAATACCTCCCCGCCCTTTTCAGGCGGGCGGACCTCTGCGTCCATACATCCTGGACCGAGTCTTTCGGGAGGGGGCCTGCCGAGGCCCTTGCCTGTCTTACCCCTGTCGTGGCGTATGACTCCGATGCCATTCCCGAAGTGGTAGGGCCCGGCGGCGTTTGCGTGAAGGCCGGCGATATCGCCGGTTTGGCGGCAGCGGTGATAGACCTTATGGAGGACGGCAGCAGGAGGAGCAGGCTTGCGGATGAGGGACGGAGACATATAGTGGAGCGCTTCGAAGCGAAGTCCGCAGCTGCGCTTTTTCGCAGGGTACTTGCCGACGAGGCGATCCGGCGCAGTGGAAAGGAATCGGGTTCATGTGCGGCATAGCGGGATACTTCAGGCTGCATGACGGAGGCGACCGGACAGCTCCCGATCTCCTGAGGATGACCGGACTTCTCTTGCACAGGGGACCCGACGACGACGGGTTTTACGAAGATTCCTCTTCGGGGCTCGGCATGAGAAGGCTGAGCATAATCGACCTGGAGACGGGCAGGCAGCCGATCGCCAGCGAGGACGGGACGGTTATCGTGGTATTTAACGGCGAGATTTACAATTACAGGGAACTCCGCTCCCTGCTTGCCGGTAAGGGGCACGTCTTCAGGACCCGAAGCGATACCGAGATACTCGTTCACGGGTATGAAGAGTGGGGTGAAGAACTCCCTTTGCGACTGAGAGGGATGTTCGCGTTTGCGGTGCGGGACACCGGAAAGGACAGTCTCCTGGTATGCAGAGACCATTTCGGCGTCAAGCCGCTTTACTACGCAGAGTCGGGCGGTTTTTTTCTTTTCGGCTCGGAGATAAAATCCCTTCTCTCCGTCGACGGCTTATCGAGAGACGTTGACGCCCTTTCCGTCCATCAGTATCTTTCCCTGCTCTATATACCGGAGCCCCGCACGATCTATGAGTCCGTCGAGGCCATTCCCCCGGGATGCCTGATGACTGTCACACGGGAGAAGTGCAGCGTCAGGAGATACTGGCGGCCCGTCTGCAAGCCGCGTCTTCGTTCCCCTGAAGAAGCGGCCGAGGAGATCAGGGCGGTCATGCAGGACAGCGTCAGGGCGATGATGGTATCGGACGTTCCTCTGGGCGTGTTCCTGAGCGGAGGACTCGATTCGACCTGCATTCTTGCGATGATGGCGCGCGAAAGCGGTGCGCCGGTGAAGACCTTTACCATAGGGTTCGGAAAGAAGGAGAAGAGCTGGGATGAGCTTGAGCTCGCCCGCATTACGGCGAATACCTTCGGGGCGGACCACCACGAGTTTCTCGTCGACAGGGACGTGCTTTCATACCTGCCGCATGTCGTGAAGGGTTTCGACCAGCCTTTCGCCAACCCGACATCGGTGATACTCTATCTTCTCTCGGCGGAAACGGGAAGGCATGTGAAGGTGGCGCTTTCCGGTACGGGAGGCGACGAGATGTTCGGCGGATATCCGAGGTACAGGGGGATGATGCTTTATCAGCATTACCGCCGCGTCCCGGGGCTGGTGCGGCGTGGATTGGCTGCCGCCGTATCGGCGGTTGCGAGAGATTCTTCGGACGCAAGCCCGAAGATGCAGAGGGCGAGGAGATTTTTCTCCGGCGGGGCTCATCCCTTCGACGAGTGCTATATCAGGCTTCTCACCGTCATGGACAGGGAGAGGAAAAGCGGACTCTACACGGATGAATTCCGAGCCAGGATCCCTCATGACGACGAATTTTCATTTCTGAGGGCGTCGCTTTCAAACGGAGAAACGCCCGAAATAGAGAGGGTTGCGGAAACGGATATCGCCGCCTATCTGCCCTTCAATCAGCTGGCGTATTGCGACAGGATGAGCATGGCAAGGTCGCTTGAGGTCAGGGTGCCCTTCGTCGACCGGAAGGTCGCCGAGGTCGCGTTGTCCATTCCCATGGAGATGAAGCTCCTGGGAGGGGAAACAAAGGGGCTCTTCAGAAAGGCGATGGCGAAGTCTCTGCCCCGGGAAATTCTCGGTGCGCCAAAGCTGGGCCTGAATCTGCCTATTTCCCTGTGGTTTCGCAATGAACTGAAGGACTGGGTAATGTCGGTCCTTTCGGAGAAGCGCATAAGAAGCAGGGGCATCTTCCGGCCCGGTGCGGTCCGGCTGATAATCGAAGAGCATATGAGCGGCAGGCGCGATTTTTCGCTCTTTCTCTGGGCACTCATCATGCTTGACCTCTGGATGCAGATATATATCGACGGGAAAGGCGCGCCGGAAGGCCGGGCCTTTCCCGACACGCCCGCTCTTTTTTGAACATGTCCTCAGCAGCCGAAAAGGCATACTATGCGACGAAAGGTTATATCCGATGAAATGCGTTATCCAAAATTATCGTACCGGTAAACTGGACGTGGCCGACATCCCCGCGCCTGCCCTGAAACCCGGCGGGATCCTCGTTCAGAATGCCGCATCACTTGTGAGCGCCGGGACCGAAAAACTCATGGTCGATCTCGCCCAAAAGAGCCTCATAGGCAAGGCGGCCGACCGGCCGGACCTCGTGAAGCAGGTGATAGACAAGGCTCGCAGGGACGGGCCGGTCGCCACCTTCGAGACCGTAATGAGGCGGCTCGACACCCCGATGCCGCTTGGGTATTCGACGTCGGGGACGGTCATCGAAACCGGAGCGCGGGCGGACGGCTTCAGGGTCGGCGACAGGGTCGCGTGCGCCGGTGCCGGTTACGCCAGCCATGCGGAAGTCGTCTATATACCGAAGAACCTGGCGGCGAAGCTGCCCGACGGGGTCGACTTCGAATCGGCCGCGTTTACGACAATGGGAGCGATTGCTCTCCAGGGATTCCGGCTGGCGGAGCCTCAGCTCGGGGAGACGGTCGTGGTGATAGGACTCGGACTTCTCGGACTGTTGACATGCCAGCTCGCAAAGGCGGCGGGGTGCCTTGTGCTCGGCATGGATACGAATCCCGACAGGTGCGCTCTTGCGCGACGGCTGGGAATCGACGGGGCCGTCCCCGGAGCTGCGCAGCTCGCGGACCTGTGCAGCCGCGAGACAGGGGGGCGCGGCGCGGACAGGGTCCTGATAACCGCGGGCACGAAGAGCAACGGACCGGTGGACCTTGCCGGGGAAGTGGCGAGGGAGAGGGCGGTGGTCGTGGCGGTCGGGGCGGTCGGCATGGAAATCCCCCGGAAGACTTATTACGGCAAGGAACTCACCTTCAGGGTTTCCCGCTCGTACGGCCCGGGAAGGTACGACGCAGGGTACGAGGAAAACGGACATGATTATCCCGCCGGCTATGTGAGGTGGACGGAGAACCGCAACATGCAGGCGTTCGTGCAGAAGCTGGCCGAAGGGAAGGTGAGGATCGAGCCCCTCATCACGCACCGGTTCGCGATAGGTGACGCAGCAGGCGCCTATGATCTTATAACCGGGAAAAAGGGCGAACCTTTCCTCGGGATACTCCTCACCTATCCCGGGAAGGCGGGGCTGACAAGAAGAATAGAAGTTAATGCAAACTCTGAAATGCAGGGCCGGGCCGACGAAGCGCGAAACGCCGAAGGCGAAGCGCGCGGCGGCGATGTCGTCAGAGTCGGGATGCTGGGCGCAGGAAGCTTCGCCACGTCCATCCTGATACCGGTGATGAAAAAGGTCCGGGGCATCGAATTGAGGGGCGTCTGCACCGCAACGGGGGTGAGCGCCAATCACGCGGCCCGCAAGTTCGGGTTCCGGTATGCAACAACCGATGAAGGCGAGATCCTGAACGATCCCGATATCAATGCCGTCGTCATTACGACGAGACATAACCTGCACGCAAGGCAGGTGTCAGCGGCGCTCAAGGCAGGGAAGAACGTATTTGTAGAGAAACCCCTTTGTCTTACCGCGGCCGAGCTTGAGGAGATTGAATCTGTTTACTCTTCACAGTCCGCTTCTCACTCTTCACTTTTCCTGATGGTCGGCTACAACCGCCGGTTTGCCCCGATGGCAGTGAAGATGAAGGAGTTCCTGTCCGCTGCGGGTGAGCCCCTCATGATGCATTACCGGGTAAACGCCGGATATATCCCGCCCGATCACTGGGTCCACGACCCGGAGGCCGGCGGAGGAAGGATCATCGGCGAGGTCTGCCACTTCATCGATTTTCTGATGTTCCTGTGCGGTTCCCTTCCGGTCAGGGTCTCTGCCCGGGGCCTGCCGGACAACGAACGTTACAGAAACGACAATATCGCGGTCACTGTGGAATTCGAAAACGGTTCTCTCGGAACGGTCACGTACGTCGCCAACGGCGATAAGGCCTGTCCGAAAGAGCGCGTCGAGGTCTTCGGCGGCGGCGCCGTTGCGGTCCTGGATAATTTCAGGTCCCTTGAGCTGATGAAAAACGGCAGGACCGGCGTTGTCAGATCACGGCTGCGACAGGACAAGGGCCATCGCGGAGAATGGGAGGCCTTTGCGAAAGCGGCGATCCTGAAGGATTCGGACCCGCCGATTTCGTTCGGTGAGACCAGGGCCGTTGCCGCCGCAGTCTTCAGCGCGCTGAAATCACTGGAGGATGCGTCGCCGGCCCTGATAGCCAGGGGCCTGGGGAACAAGCCCCCTGTTTCAGACGGACCCGGCCCTGAAATGGCATAGTTAGTACGTTTGCCTCTTCAATGAAATCTCCCGTTTTAAACACGCTATTCAGACTGGGTTTCGGCCGGGTGACGGCGCGCATGGCGCGGCGTGCACGCTACCGCCTCCTTTATCCGTTGACTGCCTCCATGCTTTTCCCGTGCGGGCCGCTCAGCGGAATTACAGCCGCGGACGCGTCACCGTTGATTGGGGCGGGGCGGGCCCCGGGCAACAGCGAGGTTGTCAGTCAGGAGGGAGATGATCTCTGCCGGGGGAGGTTCCGCTTTCTCAATCTCCCCCCGGTGGATTTCGGCGGCCGCGTGGACTGGAATTTCGCACCGGACCGCGACCCGCTCTGGCTCTATAACCTCCACTACGGAGAATGGGCGGGGACGTTATCCGCTTCCTTTTTGCTTACAGGCCGGCAGCGCTATCGCGATGCGGCGATCGGGCTTGTTTCGGACTGGATCGAACACAACCCCGTCTGCAAAGGCCCCGGCTGGGAGCCTTACCCGACAGCGCGGCGGCTCGTCGCATGGTCCCGGCTGGACTTCTCCTTCCCCGGCGATTCGGCGTGGCAGGGCTTCCGGAGAGACCGGCTTGCGCCTTCGCTCCGTCAGCAGGCCCGTGTGCTGGCGGACAACCTCGAATACGACCTTTCGAATAATCATCTTATCGCCGACTTCAGGGCGCTTGCCTGGGCCGGACTTCTTTTCCCTCAATGGCCGGAAGCCGGCAAGTGGCGGTCTTTCGGCCTCGGGGGTCTCCGGGAGGAGATGAGAAGGCAGGTCCTTCCCGACGGGGTCCACGATGAAAGGAGCATCAGTTATCATACGATCGTACTTCAGGACCTGTTGGAGACCTGGCATCTCTGCAGGCTGTCAGGACTGCCTGCGCCGGAAGATGTGGAGCCAGTCCTGGGAAAGATGATGCAGTTTCTGTCCGATATGCAGGCGCCGGACGGAAGTTACCCGATGTTCAATGACAGTGTCGGCGGATATCCGATCGATTTCAGAAGCGTACTCCTTGCGGGGGGGCTGCTGTTTGGAAATCCCCGATGGGTTTCGCTCGCCGCCGGGGCCGACGCTTCATACGCCGCCGGGTTTTCAACGGGCGCCGGCGGAGACCTTCAGCGACAGGCTGACCCTCTCCGGAACTCTCATCTGTCATCGAGGGGCCGGCCCGGTGGCGGCGATGCGCTCTCTTCTTACGGTGACGCCGGTTATGTCGTGATGAGGGATGACAACGGGGGTTGTCTTTATTTCGATTCCGGCCCGATGGGTCCGGCCCATCTGCCGGGCCACGGCCACGCGGATGCCCTGAGTTTCGTCCTCTACGGAAAGGGAATGCCTCTCATCGTCGACCCCGGCGTATACAGTTATCATGACGGGAGATGGCGCGACCATTTCCGGAGCACTGCTGCGCACAACACGGTCTCCATAGACGGTCAGGACCAGTGCCGCTTCTGGGGAAAATTCAGGGTGGCCTATCCGCCGAAGGTCAGGCTCCTCGAATGCTCTGAAGGCCGCGTCTCGGGCGAGCACGACGGATACGCGCGGCTCAACCGCCCGGTCATACACAGAAGATGCATCGAGAGAAAAGGCCCGGGCACATGGGAAATCCTCGATCGCTTCGAAGGGAAGGGCGAGCATGATTTCAACCTGACCCTCCAGTTTTCCCGGGGCGCCGAGGTTCGAAAAACCGGCAGGGAAACTTCGGTGGTCCGGCCCGAAGGGACAGGCATAGCAGTGGATCAGGTCGCACCGCCCCGCGGAGCCGTGACGGTGATAGAAAACGGCTTGGTATCTCCGGGCTGGAACATAAAGGAAACCGCCCCGCGGTTTTCGCTGAAGTGGCGCGGCAGGGTGCCGCTGGAAAACAGGATATTGCTCAGGATATTGTGAACGGGAAAGCGGGCAGGATTTCACGATGCGCATTCTGATACATACGCAGTTCTATCCTCCGGAGATGGGGGCGCCCCAGGCCCGGCTTTCCGATCTCGGCCGCAGGCTGAAGGAGCTCGGGCATGAAGTCGAGGTGCTGACAGCGATGCCGAACTACCCGGCCGGCAGGATATTCGATGGATATCGCGGTTTCCATCGCACCGAGGTCATGGACGGAATACGGGTCTGCCGCTCATGGATAATACCGTCGAACAAAAAGAGCATGGCCCACCGCCTGGTGAGCTATATCTCGTTCAGCGTGAGTTCATTTCTGGCCGGCCTGATAGGCACAGGGAAGGCCGATGTGATCATCACCGAAAGCCCCCCCCTTTTTCTTGCGGTCAGCGGGCTGCTTCTTGCGCGCATTAAAGGCGCGAGATGGATAATGAACGTCTCGGACCTCTGGCCCGATTCGGCCAAATATATCGGCATGCTCAGTGAAGAGCGTCTCATATACAGGATGATGAAAAGGCTGGCGCTGTTTCTTTATCGAAACGCATGGCTTGTGACAGGCCAGTCGAGGGAGATCATAGAGGAGATAAAAAGGCAGGAGGACGCAGCCGGCGTCTACCATCTTTCCAACGGTGTGGACGCGGAGCGCTTCGACCCCTCTCTGCGCAGCGAGGATATCAGGAGGCGGTATCTCAAGGACGGCGAGACCGGTTTTATTTACGCTGGCCTTCACGGTTTTTTCCAGGGGCTGGACCAGGTCATGGCGGCCGCCGGCAGGCTCGGGGATTTGCCTGTCCGTTTCATCCTGATAGGCGAGGGGGCGGAGAAGGGATCTCTTGTGAGAATGGCCTCGGACCTCGGTCTCGGGAACGTGGATTTTTATCCGCCTCTTCCCCATGAAAAGATACCGGCGGTGCTGGCCTCGATGGACGTTGCCATGATCACGCTCAAATCGCCGATCAGGGGAGCGGTTCCTTCCAAGATATACGAGGCGATGGCCTCCGGGATCCCCGTCTTGCTTGTCGCCGAAGGGGAGGCAAAAGATATAGTAAAGAGGGCGGATGCCGGCGTTGTCGTGGATACCGGAGACATCGACGGGATAGTCCGGGCCGTGCGCGGGTTTGTCTCCGACGGCGAGCGGCGGCGGCGGATGGGAAGGTCCGGCAGAAGCTCCGCGCTCGGTCTCTATGACCGGAGGGAGATTGCGAAGAGATTCGAGAACGCGCTGCTTTGAATCCGGAATGACCGAGATCGCCGCCGACATGACGATCCATCGGGTTGAAGGAGAAACCCTCTTTGCCAGCAGGGGATATCGCATATACCGCTCCGAAGACGGAGGAGGAAGATGGCAGGAAGACGGCCGGGCGGCGGTCCCTTCCTGGCGAAAGGCGATGCGGCCTTCCCTGTTAAGGCGGATCAGCCGCGGGGGTGTTCATCACCTTGTCCGGCAGCCCGACGGCTCGCGGATATGCGTAGTGCCCGGCATGATCATGCGCGCCGAAAAAGACTCTTCCTCATATGAGTGCGTCTTTCGTTTCCGGAAGGGCTCAAGACCCCTGAACCTCTGCTGCATGCCCGACGGGAGGATCTATTGGGGGGAATATTTCCTGAACCTGAGAAGGAGCGAGCCGGTGCGCGTATTCTGCTCCGAAGACGGGGGGAAAAATTGGAATGTCGCGCATACATTCGACAGGGGGAGCATCTGCCACGTGCACAGGGTGGCATACGATCCCTACGACGATTCCGTCCTGGTATGCACCGGGGACCGCAACCGGGAGGTCTCGATACTGAGAACGGACGACGGTTTCGGGACGCTCATCCCACTGGTCCGCGGAGAGCAGCGGTTCCGCACTACTGCGCTGATACCCGTCAGAAGTTGTATACTCTACGGGACGGACAATCCGTCCGGTGAAAACCATGTCATGCGCCTGGACCGGGAAAGCGGTGGCGTGCGTGAGGTGCAGAAGCTGCCAGGACCGGTGCTGTACGGATGCCGCGCGGGCGCGCACGCAGTTTTTTCCACGATGGTTGAAAAGAGAGATCACGAGGTAAGCATATGGGCGGGCGACGAAAATTCGTTCAGGCCCGTCGCGACTTTTGCGTCGCGTAAGATGACCGCATTCTGGCGCGAAATCGCGGGCTACAGCGCCGTCATCCTGCCTGAAGGCGCCGGAAGCGGCTCCGGCCTGTTCTGCACGCCGGTCGGCACTTCGGAGCATCCGGACAGCGTCATGAGGATAAGCCTCGATTTAAAGTGAGGAGGGCATGAGGGCATGCTGATATGCAACGTCGTCGGGGCGAGACCGAATTTCATTAAGATCGCCCCCGTGGTCCTCGAGATGAAGGCCCGGGGCATGAGACAGCTCCTGCTTCATACCGGCCAGCACTATGACAGACACATGTCCGATGTCTTTTTTGACGAGCTGGGCATGCCGAGGCCCGACGCATTTCTGGGCGTCGGCTCGGGCACGCACGCGGAGCAGACCGCGCGTGTAATGACGGCGTTCGAGAAGATATGCATGGAGAAGGCGTTCGGGCTCGTAGTGGTCGGCGGGGACGTCAATTCCACCGCCGCATGCGCCATGGTCGCAGCCAAGCTCGGTATCGCCGTCGCCCATGTCGAGGCAGGCCTCCGCTCGTTCGACAGGACGATGCCGGAGGAGATAAACAGGGTCGTGACGGACCATCTCTCGGAGCTGCTCTTTACTACCGAAGAGAGCGCCGGCAAAAACCTGGTGAGGGAAGGGAACGGGAAGGAGCGTATACACTTTACGGGCAACTGCATGATCGACAGTCTGCTGAAGCATGCGGAGGCGGCGGTTGGCGGGTCCCCGTGGCGTCCCTTCGGTCTTGAGCCGGAAGGATATGCGGTGCTCACCCTTCACCGTCCCTCGAACGTAGATGACCCCGGGACCTTAAGGTCGCTCCTGGGCATCGTCGGCGAAATCTCCGAACACATACCGCTGCTTTTTCCCGTGCATCCGCGCACGCAGGCGAGGATCGCCGAAATGGATTTACAGGTGCCTCATCGTTTGAAGGTCTGCGGGCCGATGCCCTATCTGTCGTTTATTGGAATACTGGCGAAGGCGAAGCTGGTCCTGACGGATTCGGGCGGCATCCAGGAAGAGACGACCGCGTTAAACGTGCCCTGCCTCACCCTGCGGCGTAATACCGAGCGACCCGTAACGGTGACAAGCGGGACCAACCGCATTGTCGGAACCGACGGCGGCATGATCAGAGAGGGCGTGGAAGAAGTCCTCTCCGGAAGGTGGCGGAAATGCGTTGTCCCGCATCTGTGGGACGGCAGGGCGGCCTCGAGGATCGTCGATGTCATAGAGGCATGGGTGTCGTGATTATCACGGCCTTTTCTTCGTATGCGGGCCGGATGTCCGCCGGGGGGATGAGGATATGATGGAAATACCCTTCCATAAGCCCCATATCACGGACGAGGAGATTAACGAGGTTGTCGATTCCCTCAAATCCGGATGGCTCACAATGGGGCCGAAGACGGTGCGGTTCGAAGATGCCTTCGGCCGGTACGTGGGAGCGCGGCATGCGGTCGCCGTGAATTCCTGCACCGCGGCCCTCCATCTTTCCCTGAGGGCGATCGGTCTGCAGCCCGGGGACGAGGTGATCGTCCCGTCGATGACCTTTACCGCAACCGGGGAGGTCGTCTGCTATCTGAACGCGAAGCCGGTCATAGTCGATGTGGAAAGGGATACGCACAATATCGACGTGCAGGCGATCGAGAGGGCCGTCACGCCGAAGACGAAGGCGATAATCCCCGTCCACTTCGGCGGGCAGCCCTGTGACATGGAAGAGATCATGACCCTGGCCGGGCAAAAGGGGCTTCGCGTAATCGAAGATGCTGCCCATGCATTGCCGGCGCGGTATGAAAGCGGGACAACGGCCGACAGGCCGGCGGTCACGGGGAGACAACCGGGGGAAAAAATGATAGGGACGATCGGCGATATTACCTGCTTCAGCTTCTACGCAACGAAGACGCTCGCGACCGGTGAAGGAGGCATGATTACGACCGAAAACGACGAATGGGCCGAGCGGACGAGGACCCTTCGTCTGCACGGCATCTCGAAAGATGCATGGAGAAGATATTCAAGGGAGGGTTCGTGGCATTATGATGTGGTCGAAGCGGGTTACAAATACAACATGACTGACATGGCGGCGGGGATGGGGATCGCGCAGCTTAAAAAAGTAGAGTGGATGCAACGGCGCAGAAGAGAGATCGCCGAGACGTATACTGCGGCATTCCGGCAGGCGGATGCCGTCGGGACGCCCTGCAGCAGGCCCGGCAGGGAATCGGCCTGGCACCTCTACGTTATAAGGCTCGGCCTGGAGACGCTTGCCATCGACCGAGCCCGCTTTATCGACGAACTCAGTGCGCGCGGCGTACAGGCCAGCGTACATTTCATCCCGCTTCACAGG
>JBJKSM010000117.1:0-19858 GCA_046704045.1 Thermodesulfovibrionales bacterium
CAACCCTGTAGTTATGTGAAGAGCCTGGAAGGGCCAATATCTCCCGGCCCTTCCAGATGCCCACTCAAATTGGCTTGCTGATATCAACTGCTGATGTACTTCACATTACTGGCAGCTTCACATTACATAATTAATGTTGAGCTCAACATTAAATAAGAACAAAAAGTTGACCGCCTCTCCGGAGAGAATTAACGGGACGCTGCACCTGCCGAAGAATATGGGTGGATTGCTTCAACCTCTTTGCTATGTCGTCTTTGAGCCTCCTCGATATCATAAAGTGTCTGAAGGTTTATCCAAAACTCGGGGCCGGTATTCAAAAAGCGACCAATCTTGATAGCAGTTTCAGCCGTGATGCCGCGTTCGCCCCTGACGATCTGTCCGAGGCGCGTCTGGGAGAGCCCTGTCTCTTTGGCAAGCCGGTACGCCGATATCCCCATCGGAGCAAGAAACTCTTCCTGAAGCACTTCACCGGGATGAATGTTTTTTAAGCGTTTCATTGGGTTATCACCTCTTCTTAATGGTAGTCGGTTATTTCCACGTCATGGGCGCCGCCATTTTGCCATCGAAAGCAGATACGCCACTGGTCGTTGATGCGGATGCTCCACTGCCCTTCTCTGCCGCCTCTTAAACGCTCAAGCCTGTTATTAGGCGGGATTCTCAGGGTTTCCAGCGCAGCAGCGGCTGCAATCATCCTCAACTTTCGTCTCGCCAGGTTATGGAGACTTGCAGGCAGCTTATCTTTTTCGAGAAGCTGCCACGTCATATCAGTTCCGTTCCATCGTCCCCGAACGATACTATCATAGTGTGATACTATCAGAGACAAAGGGATTTCGATGGAGAAGAACTGGGATTTTGCGTGGGAGCTGATCACCGAGCATGTGTCGAAGGCTTTTCTGGTGTCGCCGGATGTTGTTGAGAAGAGGATGGAGAAGGATGGGATTAAGAAGAAGTATATACATGCCGAATGAAGACACTTTTTTGCTATCATAGTTTAACCTATGACAAGAGTGCGGGGTTTGACAGAAAGAAGTGATGCTAAGTGACAAGAACGGATTCAGGAAACATTATCTGACTCGTGAGGGAACAATCAAATGCAGAGTGTAACTCGCAGTCTGTTGCGTTATCCGGGCAGCAAGGCCAGGTTAGCAAGATTCGTTGCACAAACAATATCGCTAAACAGTGTTCGACAGCCAATCATATCCGGGAAGTGGCTATTACAAGGAAGGAAGCCAAAGTTTTGTTCTATCCCTGCCTGCTTTCGGCTTACTTCCGCATTTGCCTTCGGCTTGCCCGCTGATTTGAAGCACGTCGTCGAACTCTGAAGTCATTTGCATACATTCTCTGTCTTGCCCCGGACCGTTGACGTCAACATCGCCGCTTTCGCCCTTGTCTTCCGCTCATACTTCTGTTAGCATTCATCATGGGGGACACGGGTTCCCGTAACGCAGGAATATGACCGCGACACCAAAGGAGGCACACAATGGGAGACAAAGGCGGCAAAAAGGACAAAGACAAAAACCGGAAGCAAAAAACAATGAAACGAACAAAAGATCTAAAAGAGAAGAAGGACAAACAACCACTAAGCGCACTGAAATAGGAAGCAGGACCTCCCTTCCATTTTTCGGGGCGAAGCCGATGACTCTGCCGCCGGCTGTGATAAGTTTGCTCCGGAACGAGTGGGAGAAATCTTTTGGAACAAACAACTTTGGTCCGTTATGTTCAGCGAGCCAAAGCCGTCTGCACGCGTAAGGGGCGACAAATAGACCGGGGAGGAGTACTCAAAAAAATCGAGCCGGCATGTATAGGATACCCGCCTTAGCGGGTATGACGACTTTCTTCGTCCGCCAAGTTTGCCAATTCCTCCTCTCTTATCGTAAATTATTTAGTGCAGCAGCAGGCATTTCTCTGCTCACAAACTAAGAACTATGGATATGAAAGTCGCGAAATATTACGGTAAGGACGATATCCGTCTCGAAGAGATGCCTGTACCCGAAGTCGGGCCGGGAGAACTGCTCGTCCGGATAAAGGCGAGCGGTATATGCGGAAGCGACGTTATGCACTGGTACAGGGCCGGGAGAGGGGCGCTTGTCCTCGGCCATGAGATAGCTGGCGAAGTTGCCGCTGTCGGGCGAGGTGTTTCACAGTATAAAGAGGGCGACAGGGTTTCGGCCTCTCATCACGTCCCCTGCAATACCTGCCATTACTGTCTGAACGGCCATCACACCGTCTGCGACACACTGAGACGAACGAATTTTTATCCCGGAGGCTTTGCGGAATACGTGAAGCTCCCTCCGATCAACGTCGACAGGGGGATGTATCTGCTTCCGGAAGAGATGAGCTTTGAAGAGGCGACCTTCATCGAGCCCCTTGCCTGTGTATACCGCGGCCAGCGCACCGCCGGGATGAAGACGGGGCTGAGCGTGCTTGTTATCGGAAGCGGGATTTCCGGCGTTCTCCATCTTCAGCTTGCGAAAGCATTCGGCGCTTCGCTCGTGGTGGCGACCGACATTGCGCCATACCGCCTTGACGGGGCGAGACGGTTCGGGGCCCACGAAACGATCGACGGCCGGGAGGACGTTCCGGCAACGTTCAGAAAACTGAACAGGGGCCGCGGGGCTGATATAGTGATCCTGACCGCCGGCGCGGAAAAGGCGATTGACCAGGCGTTCCGTTCGGTCGACAGGGGTGGCACGGTGCTATTTTTCGCTCCGGCGAACGCAGGGGCGACCGTCCCGCTTCCGGTAAATGATCTTTTCTGGCGCAACGAGATCACACTGACTTCCTCCTATGCGGCGAACTACCACGAGCATGTTACCGCAATGGAATTTATCAGGCAAAAGAGGGTGAACGTCCGCGATATGATAACCCACAGGCTGCCACTTGAGGAAACGCAGAATGGATTTCGTCTCGTCGAAGAGGCGAAGGAATCGCTGAAGGTCATTATTGAGCCTTAGAAAGATATATAAGCGAAATATAATCGGGAGGAAATATTATGGACTGGGGACTTAAAAACAGGCTTTCGAGGATTATCAGACCGGATGGAAAAACGGTGATGCTCGCCGTCGACCACGGATACTTTCTCGGGCCCACAACGGGGCTCGAAGACGCGGCCAAGACGATCAGGCCGATACTTTCTTATGCCGATGCGCTCATGCCCGCAAGGGGCGTCCTCCGCACCTGCGTAGACCCTGCGACGGATACGCCGATCGTGCTGCGGGTGTCCGGAGGAAACAGCATCCTCGACGAGGACCTTTCCCACGAGGGAATAACGGTTTCGATGGAAGACGCGATGAGATTGAATGTCTCCGCAGTGGCCCTTTCGATCTATGTCGGGTCCGCCAACCAGAAGGAAACGCTCCTGAACCTTGCCAAACTCGTCGACGAAGGCCAACGGTACGGCATCCCGGTTCTCGCAGTCACCGCAGTAGGAAAGAACATGGGAAGGGACGCGCGATACCTTGCTCTGGCCTGCCGCATCGCCGCGGAGCTCGGCGCGCATTGCGTGAAGACCTACTACTGCGAAGGCTTCGAAAAGGTCGTAAAGGCCTGCCCGGTGCCGGTCGTCATGGCGGGAGGCAAGAAGCTGCCGGAGCCGGAGGCGCTCGAACTTACCTGGAACGCGATAAAGCGGGGGGCTTCAGGCGTCGACATGGGAAGGAACATCTTCCAGTCCGAATCGCCCGTGGCGATGATCCAGGCGGTGCGGGCGGTCGTACACGACAACGCCCGGCCGAAAGACGCCTATGATCTTTTCAACAGTCTCAAGAAGGCCGGGACCGCAAGAAAAACGAAGGCAAAGGGCGTTACCGCGAGCAGGGCAGAATTGAACAGGCATTAGTATTCCATGTCTTTCCAAATCTTGCCTGATTCTGGTAAAATGAGTACCCGTGCAGTGCATCCAATTTGGTCGGGCTTTTGAACTGGAGGATTAATGGATTACTTTTTGACCGAAGAACAGATTATGATCCGGGACCTCGCAAGGCAGATTGCGGAAGAGAAGATCGTGCCGGTGAGGGCCGAGCTTGACGAGACAGGAAAGTTTCCATGGGATATCATGAATACATTGGCCCAGTCCGACCTTTTCGGACTCTTCATCCCCGAGGAATACGGCGGACTGGGAAAGGGCTGTCTCGAACTCTGTATCGCCGTCGAAGAGCTTTCGAGGGCCTGCCTCGGAGTTTCGACGACCTATGCCGCCAACGCGCTCGGCACATATCCCATCCTGCTATTCGGCACCGACGAACAGAAGAAGAAATATCTCCCCGATATCGCTGCGGGCAAGAGACTGGTGGCCTTCGGCCTGACCGAGGCGAACGCGGGCAGCGACGCCGGCGGCACCCAGACGACCGCGAGGCCCGATGGAAATGAATACGTGATAAACGGGACTAAACAGTGGATCACCAACGGCGGCGAGGCCGGGATATACACAATCATCGCCATCACCGACAGGTCCAAGGGGCCCCGCGGCGCATCGGCATTCATCGTGGAAAAGGGGACACCGGGCTTTTCATTCGGGAAGAAAGAGAACAAAATGGGGATCAGGGCCTCGGCCACGACCGAGCTGATCTTCGACAACTGCCGCGTCCCGAAGGAAAACCTTATAGCCAAGGAGGGCATGGGCTTCCTGGTGGCTATGAAGACACTCGACAATTCGCGGACGGGCGTCGGCGCCCAGGGAGTCGGCGTTGCCCAGGGGGCTTTCGAAGAGGCGGTAAAGTTCGCGCGACAGAGGGTGCAGTTCGGTCATCCGGTCATCACCTTTCAGGCCGTCCAGCATATGCTGGCCGATATGGCGACCTCGATCGAGGCGGCTCGGGCGCTCATTTACGCTGTTGCGCGGTTCATCGACGGCGGCGCAAAGGACGTCTCGAAGGAATCGGCGATGTCCAAGGTCTTTGCCACCGATATCGCGATGAAGGTGACGACCGACGCGGTGCAGGTGATGGGCGGGTCGGGTTACATGAAGGAATACCCGGTCGAAAAGATGATGAGGGACGCCAAGATTCTGCAGATCTACGAAGGTACCAACCAGATCCAGAGGAACGTCATCGGGCAGGCGCTTGTCAAGGAAGCGGCGCGAAACAAGGCTTGAAGATCCAAAACGGCGACAACAGAAGGTGCCGCAGTTATTTTCATCCCTGACATTGCTTAAGCGGTTCGACGCTAATCCGGGTTCGACAGGTGACGATAATAGTGTGATTTTCTCGATGAGGTCATCGGAGGATACGAAACAGTGAAGATAGTGGTTTGCATCAAGCAGGTTCCCGACACCGCCGAGGTGCGGATCAACCCTGAGACCAATACCCTTATCCGGGACGGCGTCCCGAGCATCATCAACCCCTACGATATGCATGCTATCGAGGCGGGTCTTCAGATAAGGGAAAAGGCCGGAGGTTCCGTGACCGCGATCACGATGGGCCCTCCGCAGGCCGAGGCGTCTCTGCGTGATGCGATTTCAATGGGCGTTGACGACGCTGCACTCATAAGCGACAGGGCCTTTGCAGGGTCGGACACGTGGGCGACCGCCTATACCCTTTCGAAGGCGATCGAGCTCCTCGGCGCGGACATCATCATCTGCGGAAAGCAGGCGATAGACGGCGACACGGCGCAGGTGGGACCGGAGATCGCGGAATTCATAGGGATTCCTCATATCGCTTATGTCCGCAAAATAGACAGCGTGACAGAGGACGGCATTGTCGCCCAGAGGCTGATGGACGACGGGTTCGATGTCATAGAGTCGTCTTTGCCGGTGCTCCTCACGGTCGTGAGGGAGCTGAACGTGCCGAGACTGCCTTCCCTGAAGGGAAAGATGGCCGCAAAGAAGGCGGAGATAAAGAAGCTCGCCGCTGCGGATATCGGGGCCGATGCGGGGTGCCTGGGGCTGAACGGCTCACCCACCCAGGTGAAGAATATCTTCGCCCCCGGGGTGAAGAAGGACCGGAAGATGCTTTCCGGGACGGCCGATGAGAATATCGAGATACTGGTAAAGGAGCTGGTTTCACGCAAATGTTTATAAGAGTAAACAGGGATAAATGTACGGGGTGCGAGACTTGCATCTCATCGTGTCCATTTGATGCTATCGTCGTGAAGGACGGCAAGGCCGAGATCACAGAGTTTTGCCAGGTGTGCAGGTCCTGCCTCAGCATCTGCCCCGAAGGCGCCATTATGGAGATTGAAGAGGCGTCGGACAGGAAGGAAAAGGGGCAGGGCAGGGGGGTCTGGGTCTTTGCCGAACAGAGGGAGGGCGTTATCGCAGGCGTCTCATTCGAGCTCCTCGGCGCCGGCCGGAGACTTGCTGATATGCTGGGCGTCGAGCTTTCGGCGGTGCTCTTCGGCTGCACGGCTGCCGATGCCGGAGAGCTCATCGGATGGGGGGCGGACAAGGTATATCACTGTGACGATGATATGTTCCGGAGTTTCAACGACGAACCCTGGTCGAGGCTGCTCTCCGATCTCATCGCCGAGCATAAGCCGGAGGTCGTCCTCGCAGGCGCAACGCCTATCGGGAGGTCGTTTCTTCCGAGGGTGGCGGCGCGGTTGAAGACCGGCCTTACCGCCGACTGCACTTCCCTCGAAATCGATATTGAAACGAAAAACCTCATTCAGGTCAGACCCGCGTTCGGCGGAAATATCATGGCAGCGATCCTTTGCCCGAATGCGAGACCCCAGATGGCGACGGTGAGGCCCCGCGTCATGAAGCGGGTAGATTACGATGCCGGGCGGAAAGGCGGGATCGTCAGGGTGGATGCCGGCGATATACGATCGAAAACGCGCGTTATCGAAACTGTCAAGGAGATCTCCGAAGTGGCGATCAACCTGCAGGAGGCTAATATCATCGTCGCCGGCGGAAGGGGGGTCGGAGGCGAAAAGGGCTTCCAGATCCTCTACGAACTCGCCGCTGCACTGGATGGGTGTGTCGCCGCATCCAGGGCCGCCGTGGACGAGGGTTGGATCGCATACCGCCACCAGGTCGGCCAGACGGGAAAGACGGTGAGCCCCAAGCTGTATATCGCCTGCGGTATATCGGGGGCGGTGCAGCATCTTGTGGGCATGCAGTCGTCGGACATTATCGTTGCGATCAACAGGAACCCGGAGGCGCCGATCTTCAATGTTGCCTCATACGGGATCATAGGGGACCTCTTCGAGATCGTGCCGATGCTCACGAAGAAGATCAGGGAGGCGAAGGGACTGTGAAGATAGCCTTTGTCTTCCCCGGCCAGGGGTCCCAGCATGTCGGGATGGGAAAGGACCTCTGGGAGCATTTCGATGAGGTGAAGTCGCTGTATGCGGAGGCCTCCTCGGCGCTCGGATATGACGTGGCGGACCTGAGCTTCAACGGTCCGAAGGAGGAGCTGAATAAAACCTATCATACACAGCCTTTACTGCTTACGGCCAGCCTCGCGGCGTATCGGGTATTGTCCGGGCGCGGAATAAGACCGTACGTCGTGGCAGGTCACAGTCTCGGAGAGTATTCGGCGATCGTTGCGGCGGGGGTGGTCTCCTTTAAAAAGGCGGTGGTGCTGACGGAAAAAAGGGGCGTATTCATGCAGGAGGCGGTTCCCGAGGGGGAAGGCCTGATGGCGGCGGTCATCGGTCTGGGCAGAAACGACGTCGACGACCTCTGTCTCTCGGTTGAATCGGGATATGTGTCTCCCGCGAATTACAACTGCCCGGGCCAGATCGTGATCGCCGGAGAAAAAAGGGCGGTGGAGGATGCGATGCGGCTCGCAAAAGAAGCAGGGGCGAAAAGGGTCATTCCGCTTGCGGTGAGCGCGCCTTCGCATTGTACTCTCATGGCCGAGGCGTCGAACAGGCTTGCTGCGCTCCTCGAAACGGTGGAATTGAGCGACCCCGGCGTGCCGATCGTAAACAATGCCGATGCGATATTCCTTACGAACGCCGAGAGGATCAAGTCGTCTCTCATCAAACAGCTGAGCAGGCCGCTTCTGTGGGAAGATTCCGTCCGGAAGATCGTTGCCGGCGGCATAGACACGTTCGTCGAGGTCGGGCCGGGCCGGGTCCTGTCGGGGCTGATCAAGAGGATAGAGCCGGCGGCGCGGCTTTTCAATGTCGAAGATCTTGAAAGCCTGAACAGGACCGTCGAAGCGGTCAGGATCTAAGACCCTTTCTTTTTCCGTTCCAGTTGTTCAAGCGCCGAAACGGCTTCGCTCCTCAGGAGCGCATCGGGCTCCCCGGAAGCGATCCACTTCAGTGAGGGGATGGCCGAGGCGTCCCCGATTTCTCCGAGGGAGACGATGGCGCTTGATTTCAGCGCGAAGCTCCGCGAGCCGAGCTCCTCGATCAGATGCGGAACCGCCCTGCGATCGCCGATCCTGCCGAGCGAGCGTATCGCTGCTTCCCGTATATAAAGCGTATCGGAATGAAGCGATGCAATGAGCGCGTCGACGACCCTCGGGTCGTCGACGAATCCGGCGAGGGCGTTCGCCGCATTCCACCTGATCGCGGGACAGAAGTCGAGCAGTTCCGTCATCAGCGCGTCGGTGGCCCCGGGGTTTTCGGTGGTTCCGAGCACCCTGATCGCCGCGATCCGGATATGCCAGTCCTCGTTAAGATTTGTCGCGACGCTGCCAAGCGCCCTGACAAACTCTCTGTCTCCGGTCCCGGACGGTTTTTCAAGTTTTTCCATGCTGAGATCCGGATCGTAGAGATGCAGTCGCGCGAGCAGCAGATCGGTATTCCCCGAATAGGCGGTCCGTGAAAAAACAATAACAAGGAGAAGGACTGTTAAGCCGATAAAAAACCGGATCCAACGCATATGGACTTGTCTCCTTTCGTTAGCGGCGTAAACCGCGGTTGCCGATCCTTTCCATTATAGCAAGTTTCCTGAATACGGCTACGCCGGGTTCCTCTTCGTCGGCCCCTTCCCATTGACCGGGTGCAGTGCCCGGCCTATAATGATTTCGGGACACGGAGCATACTCACAGCGGTTCCGGGCGCAGGATAACGGTGCGGGCGACGCTGGGAGCGGAGGCGGGGGGTAAAGAAGTGCGCATCCATCATGACATCTGGCACCTGATTCCGAAAAATATCCCGGAAGCTGTGGAGATCCAGAATTCGATAGCAATGCGGGTCAGGGTAGTTCCTCTTGAAAGGAGACCGGCCACTGTGGCGGGTGTGGATGCCGCGTTCTTCAGCGGTGAAGTCGCGGCTGCCGCATCACTTTTTACTTACCCTGACATGCATCACGTTGAGGATTCGGTATATCGCGGGCGGGCGCAGTTTCCATATATTCCCGGCTTTTTTTCTTTTCGTGAGGGTCCTGCTGTTGTCGGGGCGCTGATGGGGCTCAGGACCGGGCCGGACGTTATTCTTGTCGACGGACATGGGATAGCCCATCCGAGAAGAGCCGGAATCGCATCTTATATCGGGGTAATTCTCGGCGTGCCCGCGATCGGGTGCGCAAAGTCGCTCCTTACCGGGGAATACGAGGAGCCGGGGCGGACAAAGGGCGAATGGTCGCATCTTTACCTGCCGGGGGAACGGACGCCGATAGGAGCCGCGGTCAGGACAAGGACCGGGGTAAAACCGGTTTTTGTGTCGCCGGGTCATCTGATCGACGTCGACACCTCGACGAGCATAGTTCTGGGATGTTCTTCGGGATACCGCATTCCTCAACCTCTGCGAAGGGCGGATCATATTTCCCGGCTGACGGGAAAGAGGGAAAAGGCGGAATCGCGGTCAGTCTTTCCTTGATCTGCTTGCTACGAAACCTTCTATTGCGGATCTGCATTCCGGAAGGAGGTCGACATATCGAATGCCGTAATGGCATGCGGTCCCCTCCCGGACGATGCGCACGATTTCCCCGCCGCAGGTTATACGGTCGGAATTCGGCAGGAAAAAGGAGCACGATATCCGGTCTCCTTTCGCCAGGTTCTTGTCAGTTTCGATCAGCATGCCCGTGGAGCTTATGTCCCGGGAAGAACAGAAGAAGGACTCGCTGTGGTCTTTCCCGTGTACAGTCATCTTCAGGATGACGCGGTAGTTTTTTCTCTCGGGGACATCGAGAAGCCGGCTTACCTTTTCGAGAAGCTGCAGCGGTTTGATCGGCTTTGTTACATATGAGTTCGCACCGCAGCGCTCCACCCGCTCCAAGTCCGCTTTCCCGCCGTTGCAGACGACTACGATCAAGGCCTTTTTGAGGGATGCGTCCTTCCTGATCGCGGTACACATCCTGTCGCCGCCGAAGTCAGGCATGTCGAGATCGGTGATGATGAGGTCCATCCCGTTTGACCTGTGGAGGGCGAGGGCTTCCCTGCCCGAGGTAGCAGTGAAAATCTGAAAGTCGGACCTGTTCAGAATGCTCTTTTCCTTTTCTATGAATGTGACGAGGTCGTCGACGATCAATATTTTTTTCATTGGCTCAATTTTATACTTAAAATCGAGCCCGTTTGTCAAGAAACGGAGAATACTCATCAAAAAAAACGATATCCGGCGAGGAAGACATCCGCCTATGCAGCGGCAGGACCCTCTTTTTCCGAAGACGCCCTGACTGCATAAAAGAGGTATGACATTGTGAGAAAAAGGCTGAACAGCCACCAGTATGGAACCCGCAGTCCGGCGATGAAAAGGACCGTGCCCGCTACCATCGAGGGTGTGATCGAAATCGCCGCGAGACGAAAGAGGGTCCGAAAAGGCAGCGACATCGCGGAATGTCTCAGGAAAAAGGCGGCGGCTGAAGCGTAGATCAGAACCTCAGCCGAATGAAAGACGAAGGAAACAAGGAGGGCAAAGGGAAAGAGCATGACAGCGAACCAGTCTTCAAGTGTGTCCATGAGGTTGTAGAGATCGACCTTGTCGACAGTGAAGTTGTCGACAGTGGAAAGGTCGAAGTTCCTCGTTTCATCCGCGTCTTTTCTGACTATGAGCATTTTTTTTGTAAGCAATACTATAGCTGTCGTCCCCTTCAGGCTGGAGATGCTGCCGGTGGTGTCGATAATCATGAGGGGTTTGCCCGTTTTTTCATCGCGGATGAAATACGGCTGCGGCTTATTGATCGACGCCGCGCCGTTTCTGACCGTGACGGTGGGAAACTGTCGCACGATCTTCGGGGCCTCGCTGTTGAGATAAGCCGTCAGGTCCGACTGGACCGTCATTACCTGCGGGATCAGGCACAGTGCCAGCAAAGAAAGGAGATACCGGAGCCCGAGTCCCCGCCAGTTTTTCGCAACATCCCTGTAAAGGGACTTTGAAAAAAACGACATATAGAGCGGATGGATGATCGTGTAGCGCCGCATAGCTCTTTAGTATACCAAATAAGGGAGACGAAACGGCGCGAAGCTCTTTCAGCCCCGCTCCCGGCGTCCGGGGAAAAAAGACCCGACGAGAAGCAGGAAGATTCCGGCCGTTAGCGCTGCGTCAGCTATATTGAAGGCAGGCCAGTGGCGGCTGCCGGCGTAGAAGTCGAGGAAATCGACGACATAGCCGTGAACCAGACGGTCGGTCATGTTTCCTGCCGCGCCGCCGAGGATCAGCGAGAGCCCGGGCCTGTTTTCCCGGTCCCTCACAATAAGAAAAGCGACGACAACAATGGCCACAACCGCCGTAACGATGAAAAATGCGTTCCCCAGACTCCTGAACATGCCGAAGGCGGAGCCGGTGTTGCGCACATAGACGATGCTGAAAAAAGGGAGTACGTTTACCGCTTCAAAGAGGCTGAAGTGACTTATGATGAGATATTTCGTCGCCTGGTCGGCAGCGAAGACGATGAGCGAGACAAGGAAAAAAGGGCCGTATCCTCTCTTCATTCAGCGTCCCCTATAGTGCAATGATCAGGGCGTGCTCGTCGCACTCCGGGAACTTGGGACAGCGAATGCAGTCCCCCCAGATCTTCTGGGGCAGAGTCGATTTGTCGATGTCCGAGAACCCGAGTTTCCTGAAGAAGTCGGGCCGATAGGTGAGGACGAACACCCTCCCTATCCCCAGGCCCCTTGCATCGGCGAGGCAGCGTCTTACAAGCTTCCTGCCTATTCCCATCCTCTGGTATTCCTTCCTGACCGCCAGCGAACGTACTTCGGCGAGGTCTTCCCACAGAACGTGGAGGGCGCATGCTCCGCAGATCTTCCCCCCGTCGTCGCACACGAAGAAGTCCCTGATGTTCTCATAGAGTTCGTTGATCGACCTGGGGATCATCTCCTCTTTGCGGGCGAATTCGTTGACGAGTTTCTGGACGTCCCTGACGTCGTTGATATCGGCCTTACGTATTCTCAATATACTTTATTCCTTCAAGAATGGAGTTGGTATTAATCTTTGATCCGGTATTTCCCATGGAGCCTGAAGGGTTCTCGAATATCTTTACGATCGAAGATTTTTTCATGATGCACGTTCTGGCGGCGAGCGCGCCGAGCATCACCATATTGGCCGACTTGGTATTCCCCATGGAACTGGCCATCTTTGTGGCCGGCACAGGTACCACTTCGATATCCTCTCTGAATTCGAATCTCTTGACGAGGGAGGAATCGTAAAAGAGAAGCCCCTGCTGCTTCAGCCTCGGCTGGAACTTTTCGAGGGAGGCCCTGTTCATCGCCACAAGGATATCGGGATGAAGGACTACGGGGGACCCTATCATATCGTCGGCTATGATCACCGTGCAGTTCGCAGTCCCGCCCCTCATCTCTGCGCCGTAAGAAGGAAACCAGGTAACGGCCTTCTTTTCCAGCATGCCCGCGAAGGCGAGTATCTTTCCGAGGAACAGTATCCCCTGGCCGCCGGAACCCGCTATGATTATCTTCTTCTCCAGTTACGCCTTCTCCCTGAAACGGTCTTTGAATACGCCGAGCGGATACACGGGAATCATCGCAGTCCTTATCCATTCGAGCGATGCCTTCGGCGTAAGTCCCCAGTCGGTGGGGCAGGGAGAGAGGATCTCCACGAAGCTGAAACCTTTCTCCTCGATCTGGTAGCGGAATGCCTTTTCGATAGCCTGCTTCGCCACCGCCAGGTTCCTGTATGAATCGAGCGAGACCCGCTGGATGAAGGAAACCCCCTCTATGGTCGCCAGAAGCTCGGATACACGGAGAGGGTAGCCCTCGGTCCTGATATTCCTGCCCCCGGGCGTGGTAGTTGTGCGCTGCCTTGGGATGGTCGTCGGGGCCATCTGCCCTCCCGTCATGCCGTATGTCGCGTTGTTTACAAAGAAGACAGAGATGTTTTCACCCCTGTTCGCCGCGTGAATGATTTCCGATGTGCCGATAGCCGCCAGGTCGCCGTCGCCCTGATAGGAAAAAATAATCCTGTCCGGCATCACCCTCTTCAGCGCGGTAGCGACCGCCGGCGGTCTCCCATGGGCGGCTTCGAGGATGTCGAAGTTGAAATAATCGTAGGCGAAGACGGCGCACCCCACCGGCGCGATGCCGACTGCGCTGTCGCATATCTGCAGGGCATCCACGCACTCGGCGACCAGCCTGTGGATCAGACTATGGCCGCAGCCCGGACAGTACCTGAAGGGAGCGGATTTGAGGCTATGAGGCTTACAGAATATCTTTTGCATTATTGTCGATTTTTTTCTCTTCTATATTACTAAATTGTCGCCAAATTGTATATTTTCTTTTGCCGCTGCGGTCATTAATTGGCATGACATTCTCAAGACGGAATGGGTGTGCTATAGTTAAGAAACCCGCCGGCGAGCGGGGCAACGCACCCCAAAACGCGAAGATCGCGGCTGGGGCCTCTGCTATGGGAGAAACGAAATACGGTCGGGCCGTACAGAGCCTTTAACGGTCTGTGACGGGGAGGCTTTATGAATGTTCTCTTGGTCGGGATAGGCAATATTCTGATGGGCGATGACGGTATCGGCGTGAGGGTCGTCCATGAGATCGATAACAGGTTCCGTCTTCCGGAGGGTGTAGAGGTGCTCGACGGCGGCACTTCCGGCCTGGAACTCCTCTCTTATTTCAGCGGAAGGGAAAACGTTATCATCGTCGATGCGGTGAGGAGCGGGCTGCCCCCGGGGACGGTGGTGAGAATCGAAGGGGAGGATGTTCCGGCCCGTTTCATGACAAAGATATCGCCCCATCAGCTGGGACTTTCCGACGTCCTCGCCGCCGCCACGATTGCCGGGAAACTGCCTGCAAAGATGGTTCTTTTCGGTATTGAACCGAAACGGGTGGAGCTGGGACTGGATATTTCGGAAGAGGTCGGGAAGAATATCGGGAAGCTCATCGACGCTGTTATGCAGGAACTTGAGCGCATAGGCTGTGTCCCGCCGTTACGCGCCCGGAGTCCGCAGGAGGGAAAGAACATCTGGGACGGTATGTGAGTACCGCCGGTCGTGAGGACGCTGTCGCGGAGTAAGGCAGGAAGGAATCCTCAGAGCGCACTCTCGCGTCTTTATGTATAAGATGTATAATAAGAACTGAGCATGTCTACACTTCAGCAGGACATCGAAAGGGCCGAAAGAACGTCACGATCGAAGAATCTGCTGATCCTGTTTTTCCTCTTCTGTGCTCTTTCGGGCATCGCCGGGGGGGTTCTCTACTGGACCTTCTCCGATCTGCCGGCGGTGAATGCGATAGAGGAATACGTCCCGATGGAGTCCTCAAAGGTCTACTCTTCCGACGGCAAGATCCTGGCTGAATTCTATTACGAACGCCGTACCTTCGTGCCCTGTTACAAGATCCCGCGTTATGTGAAGAACGCCTTTGTCGCGATCGAGGATGCCCGTTTCTACAGTCACCCGGGAATCGATTTTATCGGTACGCTTAGGGCGCTCGTCCATGACATCGGAACGAGGAGTATGGGACAGGGCGGGAGCACTATCACCCAGCAACTGGCGAAAATGCTTTTCCTGAAGCCGGAGAAGTCTCTCATTCGAAAGGTGAGGGAAGCGGTTATCTCGCTCCAGATCGAAAGGCACTATACCAAGGACGAGATCCTCGGACTGTATCTCAACCAGACCTACTTCGGCACCAGGGCCTTCGGTATAGAGGCGGCGTCCCAGACTTATTTCGGAAAGTCCGTATCGGATCTCACTATAGGGGAGGCAGCCCTGCTTGCGTCGCTCCCGAAGGCTCCCTCAGCGTATTCTCCGTTCAAGAACCCGGAAAAATCGAGGGAGCGCCGGGCCGTGGTGCTCAAGGCGATGCTGAAGAACGGGTTCATCAACCCCGTTCAGTATCGCCAGGCGCTGAGGGAGCCGATACCGTCATCGCCCCATTACAGAAAGTACAGGGCGCCTTATTTTGTGGAGCTGCTGCGGCAGCATCTCGAACGCAAATACGGAAACTCGATCTATACTGCGGGATATAAGATCAGGTCGACCATAGATTCACGTCTTCAGCACATAGCCGAGGTTGCCCTGGAAAAAGGGGTGAAGAATATCGAGAAGAGGGAGAAACCGGGCGTTCAGGCCGCCCTCGTCGCGGTCGACCTCCATACGGGGGAGATAAAGGCGATGGTAGGAGGGTTCGATTTCTGGGAAAATCAGTTCAACAGGGCCACGAGCGCCCTCCGGCAGCCGGGGTCGGCCTTTAAGCCTTTTGTTTATCTGACGGCACTTGAAGACGGCATGGTCCCTGACGACACAGTCGACGACTCACCGGTATCCTTCAGGGGTGCAAGGCCAGGGCAGCGATGGGCGCCTCGAAACTATGAAGGCAAGTATTACGGAACGGTCACGCTGAAGACGGCCATCGCAAGGTCCCTGAACGCGGCGACTGTGAGGCTCGCATCGATCGTAGGAGTACACGGCATCATAGACAACGCGAAGCTGCTCGGCATAAATACTCCATTGCAGCCATACCTCTCCATAGCCCTCGGTGCGTCCGATGTTACACTGAGCGAGATGGTCGGAGCGTATGCCGCATTTGCGACAGGGAAAAGGATCACTGCTGTCCCTTATGAAAGGATCGAAAACAGGGACGGCGTCGTGATCGAAGAAGTGTACCCGACGGTAACCGATGTCATAAGCGACGGTATCGTTGCCGGGATGAAGGTGCTCCTGGGCGATGTCGTCAAGGAGGGGACCGGAGCGGCGGCCAGGGACCTGGGGAGGCCGGTCTATGGAAAGACGGGAACGACAAACGATTATACCGACGCATGGTTCGTCGGCTTCGATGACAGGCTTGCGGTGGGCGTGTGGGTCGGCAGAGACAATCATACATCCATCGGCAGAAGGGAGACCGGCGCGCGGGCGGCCCTTCCGATTTGGCTTGATTTCATGAGGCAGGCCGGGCCGGATCAACAGCAGTGAACGCATAGAGGTAATTCCATTTTCCCTCTCTTTACCCGGGGCTGATTCCTTACCCGGAGACGTAAGGGAAGGTTGGGAGGGTTATGAGGTCTTAAGCTGATCTCAAGCAAAAAGGCGGGAAATTTTCCCGCCTTTTTGCTTATGCGACCGGGCTGGCCGTTCTCTATTTCTTTTCAGCCGGTTTTACCGGTGCAGCTTCCGGCTGCATCGCCTGAAGGGCGTTCTTGTTTATCGTAACATTGTAGTTCTTCCTGATCTCATTGATGTACTTGTCGAATGCCTCTTTCTGTTTTTCGCCTGCAAGCTTCTGGGCGATGACCTCTTTAACCCTGTCGAACTCAAGGACAGGTCCCGTCTTTTTAGCTGTGACCTTTACGATATCATAGCCGTATTGGGTTTTTACCGGTCCGCTTACCTGTCCGACATTGAGACCGACTGCCGCCCTTTCGATTTCAGGCGGCATCTGCCCGCGTCCGAAAAAGCCGAGGTCGCCACCGTGCTTTGCGGATCCCTTGTCGAGTGAAAGCTCCCTCGCGAGCGTCTCGAATTTTTCGCCTTTCTTCAGCCTCTCAAGGACATTGTTCGCCTCGGCCTCGGTTTTTACGAGGATATGGCTCGCCCGTATCTGGCTCGTTGTGGCGAAAGCCTCTTTGTGCTTGTCGTAAAAATCCCTGACTTCCTGGTCGGAGACCTTAGCCTTGGACATGACCTCCTGGCCGATCAGTTCCGAGATAAGCGTAAGCTTCTTGAATTCCTTTACTTTCTGCTTGAACTCCGGGCTCTTGTCGAGGCCCTTCTTGAGAGCCTCCTGGTACAGGATCTCCTTCTTGACGATTTCGTTCAGGAAATTCTCCTTGCCTTCCTCGCCTTTGAACATCTGTTGCGCGTAATCGGGCAGGGCTGCAAATTCCCTGTCGTAATCTGCCTGGGTAATGGCCACGCTCCCCACCTTGGCAAGAAAGGGACCCGTCTGTGCGGTCTGTCCGGCCTCCTTTTTCTGGCAGGCGAAAAGGGCCATAGTCAGGATGACGACTGCTATCAGTTTCTTCATTGGGTTTCCTCCGGGTTTTAGATATGTTTTATACTACAACATGCCGTTTTTTATGTGTAGTTTTTTGACAATGAAACTTTTTTTGTGATAGATTAAATAGGTTTGACCGGAGAAACACGGCAGATGAAAAAGTTCGACAGATCAAAGAGGCTTTTCAGGAAAGCAAGTGCTGTAATTCCAGGTGGTGTAAACAGTCCTGTAAGGGCCTTCAAAGCCGTCGGCGGCAACCCGCTCTTCATAGAGAGGGCGAAGGGATCTAAGATATACGACGCCGACGGGAATTCCTATATCGACTACGTCCTGTCATGGGGACCTATGATCCTCGGCCATGCACACCCGGCGGTCGTAAAGGCGCTCAGGAAGGCGGTTGAAGCCGGCACAAGCTACGGCGCTCCGACCGCTCGCGAGGTCGAGCTTGCGGAACTCGTGCTCAAGGCCTGCCCGTCGATGGACATGGTGCGGATGGTGAATTCCGGCACCGAGGCCACGATGAGCGCAATCAGGGTGGCCCGGGGCTATACCGGAAGGGACAGGATAATCAAGTTCGAAGGCTGTTACCACGGCCATGCCGACGGCCTTCTCGTAAAGGCCGGCTCGGGTGCTATGACGTTTGGTGTTCCCGACAGCCCGGGGGTGCCGGAATCCTGCGCGAGGAACACCATTACGCTTCCATTTAATGATGCTGCCGCGCTGAAGAAAACGATCGAAAAGGAAGCCAAGTCCGTCGCCTGCGTAATACTCGAACCGGTCGTCGGCAATGTCGGGTGCGTACTTCCCAACCCCGGTTTTCTTGAAGCGGTCAGAAAGATTACCGCGAAATTCGGCATTGTCCTTATCTTCGACGAGGTAATGACCGGTTTCAGGGTCTCCTTCGGCGGTGCCCAGGCGCGCTATGGGATCAGGCCGGATATGACCTGCCTCGGCAAGGTGATCGGCGGAGGACTTCCGGTCGGGGCATACGGAGGAAGAAAAGAGATAATGTCGATGGTCTCTCCCGAGGGTCCTGTCTATCAGGCGGGCACGCTGTCGGGCAACCCGCTCGCCATGACCGCAGGGATCGAGACTCTTAGGGAACTGGCGAAGAAGGGCGTGTACAAGGAGATTGAAAGGAAATCGGCGATGCTCGAAGAGGGACTCGCCGACAGCGCGAAGCGCGCCGGAGCCGGGACGCGTTTCTACCGCGCAGGGAGCATGTTTTGCACCTATTTCACGGATAGGGAGGTTTATGACTATAAGACAGCAAAAACTTCGGATACCGCAAAATTTTCAAGGTTCTTTGCCGGCATGCTGCGGCGGGGCATAAATATCGCGCCGTCTCAGTTCGAGGCGGGTTTTATGTCGCTCGCCCACACTGAAAGGGACATCGAGCGCACGGTGAGTGCTGCATACGAAGCATTCAGGGAAGTTTAGGAAAATAAATAACTGTTCAGGGGTGATGAGAGATGCTTAATCCGTTTAATTTGTTCAGAAGGATAGTCACCTGGTTCAATGAAGGGATTTCCTTCAAGGCCCGGGTAATTATCGTCAGTGGTATTTTTCTCTTCTTCGTGGGGATGGGGGTCGTCGGATACAAGATCAACGACTATTTCGAGAACAACCCGAAGGCCTGCCTGACCTGTCATGTGCACGACGCGGCCAACCGGAAGTGGGCCGTGAGCGTACACAAGGACGTTGGTTGCCATCAATGCCATCACGCCACCAAGGAAGAACAGATGATCCAGATCTACAGGTTTGTCTTCCTCGGAGTGAGAAAGGTGTCGCCGAGGCACGGTAATGTCCTCGTGGCCTGGAATGTCTGCTACTCGTGCCACTGGGAACAAAACAGCAAATATCCCGAGGCCAAGAACGTGAGCCACTCGAGATTCCACGCCGAGCACGTATTCATGGAGAAGATCCAGTGCGTGAAATGCCACGGATACAAGGTGCATCAGTTTACCGCCGAGCCGAGGTTCTGCGTCAGATGCCACAAGGGAAGGGAAGTTCACGGCACCGGGATGGAAGGTCTCGCCTGTCTCAACTGTCATACCGACAGGACACCGGATCTTAAGCCCGGAAGAAATAAATGCCTCTTCTGCCACGGCGGCGAAGACGTCAGAAAGGAGCTGATCGCCGACGGGACAATCGACGTGAGGCATTACCAGCCGGACGAAAAGACGATCAAGAAGGCGATAAAGATAAAGCTGACGAAGGACGCGCCCATGCAGTTCTACTGCTATACCTGCCACAAGCCGCATATCAATGCGCGGGCCGACTGGGGTAACTGCCAGACCTGCCATACGAACATACTGGATATCGGAAAGCACAAGCTTCACATCCAGGATATGAACCTGAAGTGCAAGCAGTGTCACATACCTCACATATGGCGGGTCACGCCGCAGCAGGCCAGGAAAACCTGCGTGAAATGTCACGAGTACAGGGATCCGATGAAATTCCTGTCATAAGGGTCAGGCTCAGGGCCGGGACGCAAGTCCCGGCCTTTTTTGTGCGCCCGGCACGGGCGCATGCTTGGCGGTGGAAGTCCGCTACGGAGGTTGATAGCGCCGACCGTTAGCCAAAGGCAAGGGTGTCCATCGCGAGATGGAATCTGAAGGAAGCCGGCG
>JBJKSM010000118.1:0-7245 GCA_046704045.1 Thermodesulfovibrionales bacterium
CTCGACCAGAGTGAAGTTGCCGTAACGGCCTATCCGGACTTCAGCATACATCAAACGCACAGATAAAAAAGGAGTTTATAATGAAAAAGATAGAAGCCATAATCAAGCCTTTCAAGCTCGACGAGGTGAAGGACGCGCTCAGTGAAATGGGGGTCCAGGGCATGACCGTGACCGAGGTAAAGGGGTTCGGCAGGCAGAAGGGCCATGTCGAGCTCTACCGTGGCGCCGAGTATGATATCTCCTTTATCCCTAAGGTCAAGCTCGAGGTTGTCGTGCCGGACGAGTCCGCCGCCAAGGTGATCGAGACCATCGAATTCAAGGCAAAGACCGGCAAGATCGGAGACGGCAAGATATTCGTTTCCGGCCTCGATGAGGTGATCAGGATCAGGACCGGCGAAACGGGCGACGCAGCGATCTGAACAGTTCATCGTCACATTCCATGGGGGCGGGCTTTGCCCGTCCCCTTTCTATCGCAGAAAATCCATTTATGGTGTAACGTAAAAGACATGCTTGCCGTCACACTCGGATTCATATTCGCATGCATACTGCTTCTTCCCATGGCAGTAAGAAAGGTGGAGCACAACCTCGAGATCTTTCTCCTGGTCATGGCGGTGACAGCTGTCACCGCCTCCCAAATCATGGGCAGCGAGGCGGTCTGGACGCCCTCGTTGATCGAATCGGCGCTTACGGAGCCGATCAAGCTGACTCTGGCCACGCTCATCTTCGGCCTCGTCTTCAGGGCGCTTCGGCCGACCCTTACAAGGAAAATCGCCGGCTGGGAGGAGGCGATCGGGCCCAGGCTCTTTGCGGCCTTAATCATCTTCATGCTTGGAATTATTTCGAGCATCATAACGGCGATCATTGCGGCCCTGATACTCTGCGAAATAATCAGCGCCCTGAATCTCGACAGGAAATACGAGACAATCTTTACGGTGCTCGCATGCTTTTCCATTGGCATGGGAGCGGCCCTCACCCCCATCGGCGAGCCCCTGTCAACCATTGCGGTCGCAAAACTGCGCGGGGTCGCGCACGGCGCCGGGTTTTTCTTTCTCCTTAAGACGGTGGGCATCTACATCATCCCCGGGGTGCTCCTCATATCGGCATCAGGCGCGCTTCTCAGGGGCGTTCAGGTCTCTGCCCGCGAAAGCCTGACGGAGGATTATGCCGAATCGCTCAATACCATACTCTGGAGGGCCTGGAAGGTGTATGTCTTTGTGATGGCGCTGATCCTCCTCGGAAACGGGTTCAAGCCGGTGATCGACGCCTACATCACCCCGCTGCCCGCGGGAGTGCTCTACTGGATCAATATCTCATCTGCGATCCTCGACAACGCCACGCTCGCCGCGGCCGAACTCGGTCCGCACATGACGATGCCGCAGATCAAGGGGATCCTAATGGGCGTGGTGATCGCCGGAGGCATGTTGATCCCCGGAAACATCCCGAATATCATCGCCGGCTCGAAGCTCAGGATTTCGAGCCGGTCCTGGGCGGTCATAGGGCTTCCGCTGGGTCTTCTGCTCATGGGGGCATACTACGTTATTCTTTTTGTACTCTGATACCGCTTCAAGTTACTTATCGTAGTTCCCGGCAATATCACGATTTCTCTCATCTGACAAGACATAATTGTTCCGACGTAACAAAGTTGGGGCAGATCAATTCTCTCTTTTCCTTAAAAAACAAGGAAAACAGCCCTGGCACGATTTTGGCTATCACGTAAGGCAGAGCTGAGGAAACGGGATCTTTAAGAAGCAGGAATCCCGGGCAAAGTGGTCCGGCAAAAAAAAGGAGACGCTTATGAAAAGGATAGAAGCCATTATACGTCCGACAAAGATCGGCAAGTTATGCATAGCTTTGGAAAATGCAGGCCACCCCGGCCTCACGTTTTCCCTGATCGAGAGCCGCGGAAAACAGGGAGGTGAAAAGTATCAATTGCGGGGAAGGACATACAGGGCGGACCTGGTGAGCAGGGCGAGAGTTGAGGTGATCGTAAAAGACACGGACGCAGACAGGATCGTAAAGACCATCAGAGAGGCGGCGTTTACCGGGGAGATGGGAGACGGTGAGATATACGTCCACTCGATGGAAGACATTATCAGAATAAGGACCGGTGAAAGCGGCGAAGCAGCGGCGTGACGCTGCCCCGGTCACATCCCATCGCCTTAATAAGGATTTGATGGATGCTCTCTCCGGCTGTATGCAACAATAGGGTTACTATCCATTCCTGACAGCGACACGGAAATAGATTCCGGGACTGCGGAGGTCGCCGGCGCTATTTTTGTCCCTCCCTTTTTGCACTCAAAGTGATAGAATAAAAAAAGTGAATATGAGGCCGAAAGTCTTATGAGCAAGACCGCGCAACACGATGCTCCCGTCGTTCATTTTTTGCGAAGGGAAGGGGTCGAATTTACAGTCCACTGCTATGAGTGTGAAGAAAGCGGGGGCACGGAAGCCTGCGCAAAGGCGCTCGGCGTCGACGAGCATTCTATCGTGAAGACGATCGTCCTCGAAGGCGACGGCGAGCCCCTGATGGTGCTGATGCACGGCGATATGAGGGCGTCCGTAAAGGAGCTTGCAAAGGTCGCCGGGGTGAAGATGATCATCCCGTGCTCGCCCGGGAAAGCGAGGGGATATACGGGATATGAGGCGGGGGGAATTTCCCCCTTCGGCACCTACATGAAGGTTCCGGTATATATGGAAGAGACTATCCTCAATCTCCGCAAGGTCTATATCAACGCAGGAAAGAAAGGCTGCCTTGTCGGCATGGATCCGTACGACGCGGTCAAGATCCTTCATCCCGTCCTTGTAAAAGTCGGTTCAGCGCGGGCCGCCTGAGTGGTCCACCTCTCCGGGAGTTCCCGGAGCGAAGGCGGTGACGGCAAGTGATAAAATCTTCGTCTTTCGATTAAAAATTTTAATACGTTTATGGCCGCGTTGCCATAGCTGTGCCGGTATGATAGACTTTCATAATACTCCGTAGCAAAGAAGCAAAGGTGAGCAAAAGATGACATTAAAGGAACTGTTACAGTCGAAACCCTCGAAGATGATCACCTGCAGGACGACCTGTCTCGTCTCCGACGCGGTTACAGTCATGGACGGCCACAACGTGGGCTCCATACTTATCCTGGATCAGGCCGGCAGGCTGGCGGGTATCTTCACCGAGAGGGATATCATGCACTGCTTTGCGAAAAATATTCCTCTTCGTGAAGAGCCGATTGCAAATGTCATGAGTCCCAATCCGACAACGCTCGAATCTTCCGAAGACCTCGCGGTTGCGATCAAGGTGATGTCGGAAAGAAAGATACGGCATCTTCCGGTCATGGAAGACGGGAAGCTCATCGGCGTGGTCTCCTACCGTTACGTGGTTTCATGTCTGCTGCCCGAAGTCATCTACATGGCGGATGACATCTGTTAGCGGAACCGCTTCGCCGCGTATCCCAGTTGCACCATTTATTGATCAGACCAAATTCCGTGTGTTAAATTAAAAAACGGGCTTCGATGCCGTCCGTGCCGCCGCAGGAGAGGGCGATAGGGCGAAACAGGGATTTCGGTCGGTTCGGATTGTATTCATTTCGCTATATTTTCGCCGGCCCGGCAGGCAAGAATTTGAAAAAAATCCTGCGGATTAATTATAGTATTTGTCCTATGAGGAGAGAGAGCTTATGATTGATGCCCTCGAAAATATTGTAAAGAAACACAGGGAAAAGGACGGAAACGTCATCTCTCTCATGCAGGACACGCAGGAAGAGTTCGGCTACGTCCCCCGCGAAGCGGTCAATTATTTTTCGGAGGAGCTCGGCATCGCCCCGAGCCGCTTCTACGGAGTGCTCACCTTTTACTCCCAGTTTCATCTCAAACCCAGGGGAGAAAACATCATCTCAGTCTGCTGCGGCACCGCCTGCCACGTCAAGGGAGGCACAAAGATCGCCGAGAGGGTCCAGAGGGAGTTAGGTCTCGCATCCGACGGGGAGACGACGGAAGACCGTAAATTCACCTTCGAAATCGTCCGGTGCGTCGGGGCGTGCAGTATTGCTCCGGTGGTGCTGGTGAATAACAGGGCCCACGCTGAGATGACGGCCGACGGCACGTCGAGGCTGATCAAACAGCTCAGGAAAGAGGAATCCGTTGCAGCAAAGTGAAGATAACAAGAAAAAGGTAATCGTCAGGGTCTGTATCGGGACAGGCGGCCTTGCCGCCGGCGGCAAGGAGGTCATCGCCGCTTTCAAAAAGGCGATCGCCGATTTCTGCGTCGATCTCGACCTCGACTTCACCTGTCATTATCAGAAGGTGGGCTGCCGCGGCTTCTGTGCGAGGGACGTGCTCGTAGACGTTGTCGACGGCGGCAAGAGTGTAACGTACCAGCGGATCAAACCGGACAACGCCAGGAGGATCGTAGAAGAACACCTTATCGAAGGAAAGCCGGTCACCGAATGGCTCATCGACGACACCTATTACGCCTTTCATGACAAGCAGCACAAGATCCTCCTCAAGGATTGCGGTACCATTGACCCCGAAGACATCCAGGCATACATAAATGTCGGAGGATACGAGGGGATAAAGAAGATCCTCTCGTCGATGACGCCGGAGGAGGTGATCGACGAGATCAGGGCCTCCGGCATCCGCGGAAGGGGAGGCGCAGGTTTTCCGACCGGGGTGAAATGGGATGCCTGCCGCAAGGCGTCGGGCGACGTGAAGTACATCGTCTGCAATGCCGACGAAGGCGACCCCGGCGCGTTCATGGACAGGTCGGTCATCGAGGGCAACCCCCATGCGGTGATCGAAGGGATGATGATCGCCGCTTACGCGATCGGCTCGACCCTCGGGTATGTATACATCAGGGCGGAATACCCGGCCGCTGTCGAGCGGCTGAAGCTCGCCATTTCCCAGGCACATGATGCCGGATACCTCGGGAGAAACCTTTTCGGCTCGGACTTCGGTTTCGATCTGCGCATCAAGCTCGGCGCAGGCGCTTTTGTCTGCGGCGAAGAGACCGCCCTCATCGCGTCGATAGAAGGACAGAGAGGGATGCCGAGGGCAAAGCCGCCCTTTCCGGTGCATCGCGGTCTGTGGGGCAGGCCGACCGTGATCAACAACGTCGAAACGCTCGCGAACATCCCCAACATCATACGAAACGGCTCCGCCTGGTATGCATCGATAGGAACGGAAAAGAGCAAGGGTACGAAGGTCTTCGCCCTGACCGGCAAGGTCAAAAATACCGGCCTGATCGAAGTGCCGATGGGCATACGCCTGGGCGAGATCATCTACGACATCGGCGGCGGCATTATCGGCAACAAGCAGTTCAAGGCGGTGCAGACAGGCGGACCGTCCGGCGGCTGCATCCCGGCGAGCCTTCTGGATACGCCGGTCGATTTCGAATCCCTTGCGAAGGTGGGCTCGATCGTGGGCTCCGGCGGGATGGTCGTCCTCGATGAAACCGACTGCATGGTGAACATCGCGAAGTTCTTCCTCGAATTCACGCAGGCCGAGTCCTGCGGAAAATGCGTACCATGCAGGATCGGCACCAAGAGGCTCCTCGAAATCCTGACCCGCATTACCGAAGGGGATGGCAGGGAAGGGGACATCGAGCTCCTCGAAAAATTAAGCAGCGGCATAAAGTCCACTTCCCTCTGCGGTCTCGGCCAGACAGCTCCGAACCCCGTCCTGAGCACGCTGAAATACTTCAGGGACGAATACGAGGCCCATATCAGGGACAAGAAATGCCCAGCCAGGGTCTGCAGGGACCTTCTCGTATATTCGATCATCGCCGAGAAATGCAAGGGCTGCGGCGCCTGCCTGAGGGCATGCCCTGCAGGAGCGATAACCGGAGAAAAGAAACGACCCCACGTGATAGATCCTGACGTCTGCATCAAATGCGGCGCGTGTTTCGATGCGTGCAAATTCAAGTCCGTGGAGAGGGAGTAGGAAAGATGGCGAAGGTAACGATAGACGGCCGGCCGGTCGAAGTCCCGGCGGATGCGACGATCCTGGATGCTGCGAAAATCGCGGGTGTGGCGATACCGACCCTCTGCCATCATCCCAAACTAACTCCATTCGGCGGCTGCAGGCTCTGCATCGTAGAGGTGAAGGGGATCCCGCGGCCGGTCACGTCCTGCACGACCCCGGTCGGAGACGGCATGGAGGTGACCACTTCCACGCCCCTGATCGAGGACCTGAGAAAGACGGTCCTCGAGCTGATCCTTTCCGACCATCCCAACGACTGCATGGTCTGCGAGAAGGCCGGAGACTGTGCGCTGCAGGAACTTGCCTACGATTACGGCATACGCGAGAATCCCTTCGCGGGCGAAAGAAGAACGTACGAAAAGAGAGACGGCAACCCCTTCATCGAGAGGGACCTCGAAAAGTGCATCATGTGCGGAAGGTGCGTGAAGGTCTGCGACGAGGTCCAGGGGGTGGAGGCGATCGACTTCGGTTACAGGGGCTTCTCCGCCAAGATATGCACCCCCTACGAGGCCGACCTCGATTGCGAGTTCTGCGGCCAGTGCGTGGCGGTCTGTCCCACCGGAGCATTGACCGGAAAACAGTGGCTCAAGATGGGGCGCCAGAAGGGCGTCAGGGAGGTCGACACCGTCTGCGGTTACTGCGGCACAGGCTGCAATATAACGCTTCACATTAAGGGAAACGAGATCGCGAGGGTCACTTCGAGGGAGGACACCTGGAACGAGGGGTGGCTCTGCGTAAAGGGCAGGTTCGGGTACCGGTTTGTAAACAGTCCCGACCGGCTGAAAAAGCCGCTCATAAGGAAGACGCCGGAAGAGCAGGCAACAGAAAACTCCTCACCCCTCACCCCTTACTCTTCATTTTTCAGAGAGGCGTCCTGGGATGAGGCGCTCGACCTTATCGCATCGAGGTTTTCGGAGATCAGGGCGAAACACGGCGCAGACGCCCTTGCCGGACTTTCTTCGGCGCGGTGCACGAACGAAGAGAACTATGCCTTTCAGAAATTCATGAGGGCCGCAGTCGGGACGAACAACGTCGACCACTGCGCCCGTCTTTGACACTCCCCAACGGTGGCCGGTCTGGCCACAATATTCGGTTCCGGCGCGATGACCAACTCCGTCCGCGAGATCGAGGACATGGAGGTGATCTTCATAATCGGATCGAACACAAAGGAGTCTCACCCTGTTATCGCCAACAGGATGATCAAGGCTTATCGCAGGGGAGCGAAGATCATCGTGGCGGACCCGAGGCGGGTGCCTATGGTGAAATTTTCGGAGCTTTACCTTGGGC
>JBJKSM010000119.1:0-6914 GCA_046704045.1 Thermodesulfovibrionales bacterium
TTTTATCTCGGCATGGTTGCTGCCGCCTCCACCCTGCCGATACTGCTGTTCACTCTTCCGGCAGGCGTGCTCGCCGACAGATTTCCAAAGAGAGACCTGCTGCTCTATACGCAGGGGTTTTCTGTTGTACCGGCTCTTTTGCTCGGCATACTCACAAGCCTCAAGGTGATAGCTGTCTGGCAGGTTGCTGTGCTGGCTGCGCTGCTCGGCACGATAAATGCGATTGATATTCCCACACGGCAGTCCTTTCTGGCGGAGATGGTGGGACGCGGGCAGGTGGCCAATGCGATTGCCCTGAATTCTGCCGCCTTTAACGGGGCAAGGATCATAGGCCCCATGATAGCGGGGCTTGTTATAGCCCGTTTGGGAATCCCGGCCTGTTTTTTTCTGAACGCCCTCAGCTTCGGGGCGGTTATCCTCGCCCTTTCAAAGATGAAAACCATGGGCGAGGCAAGGGTAAAGTCGGAAGGAATGATCAGGGATTTCCGAAAGGGCCTGGGTTTTGTGAAGGGCAACAGGGAAATAGTGGCTGTCATCGCCCTGATCGGTGTTTTCAGCCTTGCCGGACTTCCCTATATCAGCCTGCTGCCGGTCTTCGCCGGAAAGGTCTTTCAGAGAGGCGCCGCGGGTTACGGCTTTCTCATGGGGGCCTCCGGGATCGGGGCGCTTACCGCCGCGGTGGGGATTGCAGCGAAGAGGAGAATACGGAACCCGCTAAGGATGATGTCCCTTGCCGTACTCTGTTTTTCGGCGGCCCTGCTGGCCTTCTCCGTCTCCAGGATATTCTGGGTGTCTCTCGTGATAATAATGGCCGGCGGATGGGGAATGGTGAGCTATCTTGCGCTTGCTAACAGCTTCATACAGATGGGCGTTCCCGATGAGCTGAGGGGCAGGGTGATGAGTGTGTATTCTTTTGTCTTTCTCGGAACGGTGCCTATCGGCAATGCGATTATGGGCGTCGTGGCGGAGAAGATAGGCACAACACATGCCGTGACGGTCGGAAGCGTTGTCTGCATCGCGGCTGCGGCATTTTTTGCAAGGAGATACGGCAAAAAGGAGGCTGCGGTGCGCGAGTGAGGGGCAACCTTCCGCTTTCAGGCTTTTTGAGAGGCGAAGAGGATATAATAATCCTGTGAAAGTGCTCTCGGTGGAGACATCTACGATGCTCGGCGGCGCGGCTGTTTTTGATGAGACTGTCGGTCTTGTCGCCGAAATAAGGCTCAACGTCAAGACAACCCACTCCGAGAGGCTGATGTCCGCTGTCGATGCGATCCTCCGACAGTCGGACCTCTCCCTCGATGCGATCGATGCCTTTTCTGTTGCGACAGGCCCGGGCTCCTTTACCGGTCTGAGGATCGGGCTGAGCACGGTGAAAGGCCTTTCCTATGCGACCGGGAAACCGATCGTTACAGTGCCGACCCTTGAGGCTTTTGCGCTGAATTTTTCATGCAGCGCATATCCCGTATGCCTGATGCTCGATGCGAGAAAATCAGAGGTCTATGCCGCCGTGTTCGCATGGAGGGAGGATGGGTTCGAAAAGACCTTCCGGGAAAGATCGATACGGCCGGAGGAACTTCTGAGGGAGCTGCGCGGCACGGTATTGTTTGCCGGGGAGGGCGTGAATCTCTACCGGGCTCTCATCTCCGGGATGATGGGGAAGAGGGCGGTTATCGCACCTCCGGAGAAGATGGTTCCCTCTCCCGCGAACGTCGCCGCGATCGGGCTTGCAAAGGCGCTGAGGAAGGAATACACCGATCTTTCATCGGCGACGCCCCTTTATATCCGGAAATCGGAGGCGGAAGTGAAATGGTCTCTGAAAAACTGAAGGAACCCACGCTCAGCGTCATGACTGTCGATGACCTGGAGGAGGTGCTTGAAATCGAGCGCTCTTCGTTCACGACACCGTGGTCGGAGACCTCTTTCTTTAACGAGATCAAAAACCCCCGGTCCATATCGAAGGTCGCCAGAGTGGGCGGAAGGATCGCCGGATACCTGTGCGCAAGCCGGATAATCGACGAGGGCCATATCCTTACCTTTGCGGTGCATCCGGAATTCCGAAGACTCGGCATAGCTTCCGCGCTCATCGGAGACATGCTCGAATATCTTAAGGCGGAGGGGTGCCGGTTCGTTTTCCTCGAAGTGAGGGTCTCTAACAGCGAGGCGAGAAAGATATACGCAAAGTTCGGGTTCCGGGAACTCGGGGTAAGGAAGAACTATTATTTGGCCCCTGTCGAAGATGCGGTCGTGATGGCGCTGAAATTCGGCGACTGATTGCATGCCGGTATCGGCCGGCGGACGTGAAGGGATATTACACTACCTTTCCGGCGTCCAGACCCCTTCGATCTCAGTCCCGCATTTCGGGCATTTGCCGTCTTTGATCCTGTTTTCGAGTATCCGGTAGCCGACCCTTCCCATGAGCGTTTCCCTGCAGGAGGGACAATAGGTGTTTTCTCCTCCTTCACCCGGGACGTTGCCTTCATAGACATATTTGAGCCCTGCCCTGAACCCGATTTCCCGGGCCTGGCGGAGCTTTTCAACGGGCGTCCTCGGTTTGTCGAGAAGCTTGTAGGTCGGGTAAAACTGGCTCACATGCCAGGGTATCCCGGAGTCGACGGAACAGATGAACTCGGCGATGTCGGTGAGGTCCTTCTCGGAATCGTTAAGGTCAGGAATGATCAGGGTGGTTACCTCCAGCCAGACCCCGAGTTCCTTCATAAGCCTGATCGTCTCTTTTACCGGCTCGAGCCTCGCCCCGCATATATCGCGGTAGAACCTGTCGCTGCCCTTGAGGTCGATATTGTTGCCGTCGAGCCAGGGTCCGATGAGACGTGCCGCATCCGGTCCCGTATACCCGTTGCTCACAAAGACGTTCCTGATCCCCTTTTCGTGCGCAAGCCGTGCACAGTCATAGGCGAACTCTAAGAAGATCGTCGGCTCGGTGTAGGTGTAGGAGATACTGTAGCAATTGTTATGTGCGGCATTGTCGACGATTTCTTCGGGCGTCATGTCACTGCCGGGTATCCGGAACTTTCTTTCCCTCGGGAATTGCGAGATTTCATAGTTCTGACAGTGCTTGCAGCGGAAGTTGCACCCCACGGTCGCTATCGAAAAGGATGTCGATGCCGGAAGAAAGTGAAAGAGCGGTTTTTTTTCGATCGGGTCGATGTTCGTCGAGATGACCTTTCCGTACACCAGACTGTAAAGGATGCCGTCCTTGTTCTCCCGCACCGCGCATATACCCCTGTGGCCGTTATGGATAAGGCAATTGTGGGCGCAGAGCCCGCATTTGACATCGGAGGCGGTCAGTTTTTCATAAAACATCGCTTCCTTCATGTTTACATTATATCAGGAATCGGCATGGTGTAAACCCCGATAATTATTGACTAATCAGGCTGCACGCGTTAGACTAAAGTGGGATTGAAAGAGTATCGAAACACTTAGTGGAGGTTATACAATGCCTATTTATGAGTATATTTGCGGAAAATGCGGTGAGAGATTTTCACTCCTTCGCGGAGTGAATGCGAGGGACGACGCCCGGTGTCCGAAGTGCGGTTCCATGGATGTGAAGAAGGTGATGTCCGCTTTTTGCTGTTCCTCCGGTTCCGGGGTTTCTTCTCCTGCGATGCCGTCCGGCGGGTTCGGCGGCGGTTGAGGGGCTTCTTCGTGCTGAACCGTGAGTTCGGCAACTGACTGCATTTCGGATAAAAGTCTTGACTTTTTCAGGGCTTGACCATAAAATTTCCGAAATAGCGTAAAGGGGTGCATAATGGCTCATAGGCTCTTGCTCGCAGATGACAGCATCACGATCCAGAAAGTCGTAGAGTTGGTCCTCGCCGAAGAAGACTTCGAAATCAAGGCGGTGAGCAACGGCGAAGATGCACACGCTGCGGTCGGGACCTTCAAACCCGAAATCATACTCGCAGATATAGAGATGCCCAAGATGAACGGCTATCAGCTTTGCGAGCGGGTAAAGCAGGACCCCCGGACGGCCTGCATCCCCGTTGTTCTTCTTGCCGGAGCCTTCGAGCCCATCGATGAAGAACTTTCGAGAAGCGTCGGCGCCGACGATTCCATTGTAAAACCCTTCGAGTCCCAGGAGCTTATCAGTAAGATAAACGCTGCCCTCACGATGGCTTCCGCTGCAGCTGAAGGCGAAGAAATCTTTGCTGAAGCTGAGGCATTTAATCCTGCCGGGGAAACGGTTGGCGAAGAGTCGGAGGCGGTAGAGGTGTCCGGCGTCGATGAGGATCTGTGGGCCATGGAGGACGTGGAGTCTGTCGAGGCGACCGCCGAAGAAGAGGTGCTGGAAGAGGCGGGGCTCGATACCGCGTTTGCGCTTCCGGAGGAAATCGCAGAACCAGCCGCAGCTGCGGCAGCGTTTACGGAGAGGCGGCACATAACGGCTGAGGTTGCGGTTCCGGAGGCATCGATACCGACCAGAGAGGAATTCCTCTCTGTTTTCGAAAGGTCTGTTAATGCGAGGGTGCCGGCGGTTATGGAATCTCTGGACATGAGGGACATTGTCGCCTCTGCGATCACCCCCGCATTGAGAGAGTCGGTCGAAAGGATCGTCAGGGAAATCGCGCCGGAGCTCGTCGCCAGGATGTTGAGTGAGGTCATGCAGGAATCGATGTCTTCCCTGAAGGGCGAAGTGGAAAAAGTATTGTGGGAAACCGTTCCCGACCTTGCGGGGACGCTGATCTCCCGGGAGATCGAGAAGATAAAGACAGAAGTTTAAAACTTTATTGTTTATTATACGGGCGGGGAAAAGGCAGGACCGATTCCCCGTTTTTGTTTGTCATGACGGAATTAGACAAGAGTTATAATCCAAAAGGTGTTGAAGAGAAGTGGTACGGCGTCTGGCTGGCGGAAAATTATTTCGCCTCGGACCCGGCGTCCGGCGGGCAGTCGTTTTCGATCGTAATCCCGCCGCCGAATGTGACCGGCTCCCTTCATATGGGCCATGCGCTGAACACGACCCTGCAGGACATCCTCGTGCGCTGGAAAAGGATGTCGGGATATGATGCGCTCTGGGTGCCGGGCATGGACCACGCGGGCATCGCCACGCAGAACGTGGTAGAGAGGCAGCTCGCATCGGAGGGAATAGACAGGCACAGGCTCGGGCGTGAGGCGTTCATGGAACGTGTCTGGAAGTGGAAGGCGGAATACGGCGGCCGCATTATCCACCAGTTGAAGAGGCTCGGCGCGTCCTGCGACTGGTCGAGGGAGAGGTTCACCCTCGATGCGGGGCTGTCCCGTGCGGTGAATGAAGTTTTTGTTACCCTTTACGAGCAGGGGCTGATCTACCGGGACAACAGGCTGATCAACTGGTGCCCCCGCTGTCATACCGCCCTGTCAGATATCGAGGTCGAGCATGAAGAGTTCGAGGGGAAGCTGACCTTTATAAAGTACCCGCTTTCGGATGGAAGCGGTCATATCGTAGTCGCAACGACGCGCCCGGAGACGATGCTTGGCGACACGGCGGTCGCGGTAAATCCCGATGACGAACGTTACGGGAAATTCATAGGCAAATATCTCTCGCTTCCTCTCACCAACAGGATGATCCCGGTTATTGCCGACGATGCGGTCGACCCGGAATTCGGCACCGGCGCAGTAAAGGTGACGCCTGCCCATGACTTTAACGACGAGGCTATCGCAAAGAGGCAGCGGCCCGCGCTGGACTTTATTACCGTCATCGGTCCCGACGGAAGGATGACCGGCGATGCCGGAGCCGGGTACGCCGGCATGGACAGGTACGAATGCAGAAAGGCGGTGCTGAAGGAACTGCAGGAGCTTGGCCTGCTCGCAAAGCAGGAAAAATACGTCCACTCCATAGGCCAGTGCTATCGCTGCAAAACGGTCATAGAGCCGCTTTCGACGCTCCAGTGGTATGTGAAGGTGAAACCCCTTGCCGAGCAGGCGATCGGGGCGGTGAGAAGCGGAAGGATAAGGATCATCCCGAAGTCATGGGAGAACACCTACTTTTCGTGGATGGAAAACATCAACGACTGGTGCATTTCGAGGCAGATATGGTGGGGCCATCGCATCCCGGCATGGTATTGCGATTCCTGCGGCGAAGTGATTGTGTCGAGGCAGACCCCGGGCGGGTGCGCGAAGTGTGAAAATGATGTCCTGCGACAGGATGAAGACGTCCTCGATACATGGTTTTCCTCGGCGCTGTGGCCCTTTTCGACCCTCGGCTGGCCGGAGAAAACGCCTGAGCTGGAAAAGTATTACCCGACATCGGTCCTCGTAACCGGCTTCGATATCATATTCTTCTGGGTCGCCCGCATGATCATGATGGGAATGAAGTTCATGGAGGACATACCTTTCGGCGATGTTTACATCCATGCCCTTGTCAGGGACGCCTCGGGCCAGAAGATGTCCAAGTCAAAGGGGAATGTCGTTGATCCTCTTATCATGATGGAAAAATACGGCACCGATGCCTTCCGGTTTACCCTTGCCGCCTTTGCCGCGCAGGGGAGGGATGTGAGGTTCTCCGAGGAAAGGGTGGAAGGGTACAGGCATTTCGTGAACAAGCTCTGGAATGCGTCGAGGTTTATACTCCTCAATTCGCAGGGAACAGTTTTGCCGGAGGAGATCGAAACGGAGCATCTTGACCTTGGCGGCAGGTGGATAGTGAGCAGGCTGTCGGAGACGGCCGGGGAGATAGAGCGGTCGCTTGCCGATTACCGCTTCAACGATGCGGCAAACGCCGTCTACCGGTTCGTCTGGCACGAACTGTGTGACTGGTATATCGAGATGGTAAAACCCGTCCTCTACGACGAGACGGCGGACAGAGAGCCGGTCAGAAAGTGTCTCCTCTTTGTACTCGAAAGGACCCTGAGGCTCCACCATCCGTTCATGCCCTATGTGACGGAGGAAATCTGCCAGAACATACGGAAACGCGAACG
>JBJKSM010000120.1:0-3149 GCA_046704045.1 Thermodesulfovibrionales bacterium
CAACCCTGTAGTTATGTGAAGAGCCTGGAAGGGCCAATATCTCCCGGCCCTTCCAGATGCCCACTCAAATTGGCTTGCTGATATCAACTGCTGATGTACTTCACATTACTGGCAGCTTCACATTACACAACCATCCGGCGGGCACTGTCCGTCCGTCCAGCCACGATCATGCCATCACCAAACGCCTGGTCCAGGCCCTCGGCGCAATCCAGATACAGGTCGTCGATCACATCATTGTGGCAGGCGATCAGATTTACAGCTTCCAGCGGGAAGGGACGCTGCCGGTGTTTGAAAATGCCGGCTGAGATGTCTGCAGGACTTCCGGTGTCATAAGGCATCGTTGTGAACCGTTCCGGCGCCGTGTTTGCGATAATGGATAGGGCGCAGTTTTGGCCGGGGCGGAAAAAAGTAAATAAATTCTTCTATAATAAGAAGCTGCATATTTCCTGAGAATTCTCAAGCTGCATAGAATCTTTTATTCGAGGAGAACAATGATTGCACGTTATACGCGGAAAGAGATGGGAAGGCTCTGGGAGCCTGAAAACAGGTTTCAGAAGTGGCTTGACGTAGAGGTTGCCGCCTGCGAGGCGTGGGCGGAACTCGGCAAGGTGCCGAAGAGCGCACTCGATGTGATCAGGAAGAAGGCCGGCTTCGAGGTGAGCAGGATTGACGAGATCGAGGCGGTTGTTAAACATGACGTGATCGCCTTTCTCACGTGCGTTGCGGAGAAGGTCGGACCCGATTCCCGGTTTGTCCACAAAGGACTCACATCCTCCGACATTGTCGATACGGCACAGTCCCTTCTTATGAAAGAGGCGGCGGAGATCATCATAAAGGATATCAAGGGCATGCTGGCTGTTTTGAAGGAACAGGCATTCCGTTACAAGGACACGGTCTGCATCGGAAGAAGCCATGGCGTGCACGCGGAGCCGATGACCTTCGGCCTGAAATTCGCGCTCTGGTATGCCGAGGCGGGACGCAACCTCGAAAGGATGGAGAGGGCGAAAAAGGCGATCAGCGTAGGAAAGTTCTCGGGCGCGGTCGGGACCTTCTCGAACATCCCTGTCGAGATAGAGGAGAAGGCCTGCAGGAAACTCGGCCTCAAGCCGGCTCCGATTGCGACCCAGGTGATCCAGCGCGACAGGCATGCCGAATACCTCACGACCCTCGCGAACATCGCGGCATCGGTCGAAAAAATAGCTGTAGAGATACGGCACCTCCAGAGGACTGAGGTCCTGGAGGCGGAAGAACCGTTTTCGAAAGGCCAGAAGGGCTCCTCGGCTATGCCGCACAAGCGCAACCCGGTGGGCAGCGAGAATCTCTCGGGCCTTGCGAGAGTGGTGCGGTCCAATTCGATTGCCGCCCTCGAAAACGTTGCGCTCTGGCATGAAAGGGACATCTCCCATTCATCGGTCGAAAGGGTGATCATCCCCGACAGCACGATCCTCGTTGATTACATGCTCCACAGGCTGACCGGCATCCTTTCGGGGCTCCAGGTATACCCGGAAAAAATGAAGGAGAATATGGCGCGGAGCTTCGGCCTTTATAACTCTCAGAACGTGCTGATCGCGCTCACCGAAAAAGGCATGACGAGGGAAGACGCCTATGCGATCGTCCAGAAAAACGCGATGCAGAGCTGGAAAAGCAGGAAGGATTTCAAGGGCCTCCTGATGAAGGACAAGGCGGTCAGGAAGTACCTCACACAGGAAGAACTCGAAGGCATCTTTGACCTCGCACATTATTTCGGAAGCGTGGAATACCTGTTCGAGAGGGTCTTCGGCAGGAAAAAATAAATAAACTTCCGGGAGCTGAATTGTCACTGACGTACAGGTACAAAAGACCGGCGGTCACGACGGCGAGGAAAAAAGATCTCCTCTCTTTCCTTGCGCAGGCAGGAATCGACGCAGGGGACATCCTCACCGAGTACTGTTTTTATATCGAGGCGAAAGAGCCTCTTGCCTCCGCTGAGTTGGATCTTCTGCGCTGGCTTCTGAGCGAGACCTTCGAGCCGGAGAACTTCTCGGAGAACAGTTTCCTTCTTCACCCTTTACCCTTCACCCTTCACCCTTCTATTATCGAGGTCGGTCCCCGCATGAACTTCACTACCGCCTGGTCGACAAACGCGGTGTCTGTCTGCAGGGCCTGCGGGCTTTCGAAGATCACGCGGATAGAGCGTTCGAGAAGGTACAAAATAGTCGGAAGCGCACAAGCGACAGATGAGTCGCCCCCTGCTAACAAGCTTGCAGGCTGGCAGGCTGGCAGGCTTGATGCTTTCATCGGGCTTCTCCATGACCGTATGACCGAATGCGTTTACCCGGAGCAACTGACTACCTTCGATACCGGGCTGAAGCCGGAGCCGGTGTACGAGGTCAGGCTGATCGAAGAGGGAAAGGCCGCTCTCGAAAAGATCAACGGAGAGATGGGGCTCGGCCTTGACGACTGGGATATCGGCTACTACTACGACCTCTTTGTAAAGGATATCGGCAGGAACCCGACGAACGTCGAGTGTTTCGACCTCAGCCAGTCAAACAGCGAGCATTCCCGCCACTGGTTCTTCAAGGGCAGGCTGATCATTGACGGCCGGGAAATGCCCGACAACCTCATGGCGATCATCAGGCGTACGCTCGATGCAAACCCGAACAACTCGGTCATCGCCTTCAAAGATAATTCGAGCGCGATCAAAGGATATGAGATAGAGACGATCATGCCGGCGAATCCCGGCAGGCCTTCACGGTTTGAAAAGGCGCGGGTCGATTATCACATCATCTTTACCGCCGAGACGCACAACTTCCCCAGCGGCGTAGCTCCTTTCCCCGGTGCTGAGACCGGAACCGGAGGAAGGATAAGGGATGTCCAGGCCACCGGCCGAGGCTCTCTTGTCGTCGCGGGCACGGCCGCCTACTGTGTGGGCAATCTGCATGTCCCCGGCTATCCCCTGCCCTGGGAGGATGAGACCTTCGCCTATCCGCCGAACCTCGCAAGCCCGCTGACAATAGAGGTCGAGGCGAGCAACGGCGCCTCCGATTACGGCAATAAGTTCGGCGAGCCGGTCATCCAGGGATTCACGAGGTCTTTCGGTCTGCGACTTCCGGACGGCGAGCGGAGAGAGTGGCTCAAGCCGATCATGTTCACCGGGGGAATAGGCCAGA
>JBJKSM010000121.1:0-41040 GCA_046704045.1 Thermodesulfovibrionales bacterium
CCGCCTTGCGTTGCCGTAGTAAAATGGGTTCAGGCGATATCGGAAAGGTACCGCGTCGGTGCGCATTTTCACGGCACGGCGATGCCCGGCAAACAGTTCGCGGCCGGCGCTGCGGCCGGGTAGAGTCTTCTTCGGGAAATATTGACATTTTTCCCCGCTTTCCAGTATCTTATTAAATCTCAATTTTTTAAAGGAAGGGGTGGCAGTCGATAAATGAAGACCCAGTTCGCAAAAAAAGGTGAAATCGACCGCAGGTGGTACGTAATCGATGCGAAAGACGCGGTTCTCGGGAGACTCGCGGTAAAAGTGGCCACGTGTCTGCGGGGAAAGAACAAGCCGGTCTTTACCCCGAATGTCGATACAGGAGATTTCGTGATCGTGATCAACGCCGACAAGGTAAGACTGACGGGGAAGAAAACGACCGATAAGTTTTATTACCACCATTCGGGGTATGTAGGGGGCATCAAGGCCGCATCGGCGAAGGAACTGCTGGAAAAGAAACCTAAAGAGATTGTTGAAAAGGCGGTATGGGGCATGCTTCCGAAGAACAGGCTCGGCAGAACGATGATAAAGAAACTGAAAGTATACAAGGGCGCCGAACATCCTCATAAGGCACAGGCCCCTGAAATCCTGCAATAAAGGAGTTTAAATGGCTGAAATAAAATATACCGCAACGGGGAGAAGGAAATCATCGATCGCACAGGTGAAGCTTATGCCGGGCACCGGAAAGATCGTGGTAAACCAGAAGCCTGTAGACACCTATTTCCCGCGGGAGACACTTCGTATGATCATCAGGCAGCCGATAGAGCTCGTGGGCGCCACCGGCAAACATGACATCAGCGTGAGGGTGGTAGGCGGCGGGCCTACCGGTCAGGCCGGAGCGATCAGACACGGAATATCGAGGGCGTTGACGAAAATGGATGCAGACCTCAGGACAAAGCTCAAGAAAGAGGGTTTTCTCACGAGGGATCCGAGGGAGAAGGAAAGAAAGAAATACGGGCTCAAGGGGGCAAGAAAACGCTTCCAGTTCTCCAAGAGGTAATTCGGGGGCGGCAGCTCCAATAATGAAAGATATGCCCGTCCTTTGGACGGGCTTTTTATTTTGGTTTGGAACATCTCTATTTTTCGAAAAGAGGACGGAAAAGAATGCTGAGGATTGCGATATGCGGCGGAAGCGGATACACGGGGATCGAATTGCTCCGGATACTCTCGAACCATCCTGGAGCGGACGTGACTGCGGTCACCTCCGAAAAGTCGGCCGGCAGGAAAATCACCGACTTATTCCCCCATCTGCACCGTTATGCCGATCTGGGCTATGAATCTCTGAACAAGGAAAAGCTGCTCGACAAGGCCGAAATCTTCTTTCTTGCCCTTCCACACGGAGCGTCCCAGGAAGCGGTCAACTTCTTTTACCGGAGCGGCAGGAAGGTGATCGATCTCTCGGCCGATTATCGGCTCGTCGAACCTGAAACCTATGAGAGGTGGTACGGTCTGCCCCATGATTTCACGGCGACGCTTAAAAAGGCGGTCTACGGCCTGCCGGAGATAAACAGAAAAAAGATCGGTAAGGCGAATCTGATCGCCAACCCGGGCTGCTACCCGACGAGCGCCATACTGGGGCTGATGCCCGCGATGAAGAAGAAACTCGTGGATGCCTCATCCCTTGTCATCGATTCAAAATCCGGCACGAGTGGCGCCGGCAGAAAGGCCGATGTTGCCGTCTCTTTTTGCGAGGTAAATGAGGGATTCAAGGCATACGGAATCGGAACACACAGACATACCCCGGAGATGGAGCAGGAGCTCTCCGCTCTGGCCGGGAAAAAGATCGCCGTCAATTTCACCCCTCATCTGCTCCCGCTCGACAGGGGGATACTGACAACTGTCTACGCGCGCATGAGCAGCAGGATGTCCCAGGAGGACATAGTTGGAATCTATAAGAAGGCCTATGCCGGGGAGCCCTTTGTAAGAGTCCACGACTCCGGCTCCTATCCGAATCTCAAGAACGTGAGGGGCACGAATTTTTGCGAGATCGGGCTGAAGCTGAATGAACGGACAAATACGCTGATCATCGTGTCGGTTATTGACAACCTCGTGAAGGGCGCCTCGGGACAGGCGGTCCAGAACATGAATATCATGACAGGCCTGGATGAGACGACCGGTCTTACAGCACCCGCCCTCTTTCCGTAGGCTCTAATCGAAAACCTTGTAGCCCAGCTTTTCCACGCTGTCCCTGGATATCTTGCGGAGGTCTTCCTCTGTTACCTTTGTCTCGTCGAAGCTTATCTCGATCCCGCCGTCGCCCACGTCGATCGATTCCACCCCCTTCATCTTCCCGATAAACCTCCTCAGCGCAAGAGAACACTCCGCACAAAACTCCTTCTGCACATTCAGTGACATCTTCTTCATCGGTTCTCCTCGTATTCCCGGTTCTCCACTTTTTTCTTCTCTTCCTGCGGACCGTCATCGAGCCCGCCCTTAAATCCCTTTATGGCCTCCCCATGCTCTTGCCGACCGGGGGAAGCCTGCCTGGACCGAAGAGCAGAAGCGCGATCAACAACACTATGCTCAATTCCGGTAAACCGGGACCGAACATGACATCTCCTTTCTGTTCTGCAAAGACTTTTTGACGAGAACCCCGCCGCGTCTTCTTCTTCCAGTTTAGCAGCATCGGGGAATTCTGCAAGGCAGAGCGGAAACTTTTTGGAGAATTCCTCTACTCATTGATTTATTTTACTGCGGAAATTTACTAAAAGGTCTTTGCCTGCCGTAATAACAAAAAACGGAAAAGACGTCCTTCTTCGACGGCAATAAGTCACTTAATAATGGCAATTCCGTCCATAGACTGTTTTCACAAACAATCATAAAGTGATATTAAATGCCGGTTGTTTATGTTACGGCATTAAGGAGTGAAAATTCCGGTCATAACCGGACATGCAGAACCTTGGAGAGGTGGAAGAATCATGTTGAAGAGAATATTTTTTATGACGTCGGCGGTATTTTTTTTAGTGACTATGATTGCGCCTGCAGTTTACGGCGCCGCGGGCGGTCTCAAATGGTCTTATGCGATTCCCAAGTCCGGAAGTACTTATTATATGATCCTGTCTTCTCCTGCCATCGGGCCGGACGGGACTGTATACGTGGGGGCGGATGATCACAATCTTTACGCGATAGATTCCAGCGGCACACTCAAATGGAAATTTCTTACTGACGGATTCGTCAGTTCTTCTCCGGCAATCGGCTCATATCCGGCTCTGACCATATATGTGGGATCTGAAAATGACGATCTGAATTCCGGCACCCTGTATGCGATCGATCCGTCGAAGTGCTCGTCAACGACCTGTCCGGATAAATGGTCCACGCCTTTGCCGGCGCAGATCGTATCGACGCCCGCCGTCGGGCCCGACGGAACCGTATATGCAGGATGCGTCGACGGAAGCCTGCATGCGATAAACCCTGTAACCGGACAGATACTCTGGAACTACACCACCAGCATCGGGTCAAGCAGCCTCTGGTTTGTTTCGTCTCCCGCGATCGGTGAAAACGGCGCTACATTGTTCGTGGGAGGGATCGACGGCAATCTCTACGCCATCGACACCGCCGATGGGTCGCTGAAATGGAAGTTTCTCACCAACAACGGCGGGTATGCGGTAAACTCCTCGCCGGCGATCGATTCTCGCGGAACAGTATATGTCTCGGTCGATAACGGCTATCTTTATGCTATTACACCCGGCACGACAGGAGCCACCCTGAAGTGGAGTGCTCAAATTACAAATGATGGAAATGGCTTTCCCGTGACCGGGCTCACCTCAAATTCGCTTCTCAGTCTGCTTTCTTCGCCGGCCATAGGCCCTGACGGCACCATTTACGTAGGTGGGTATTACGAGATCTACGGCACACTTTACGCAATTAATCCGGAGGACGGATCGGAGAAATGGCATCAGCCCCTGACAACGGATTTCAATCTGACGGCAGAAGCTGTGGTATCCACGCCTGCAGTTGCGGCTGACGGAACTGTATACGTACAGACCAACACAAATGGTCTCCTCTTTGCGGTTGATCCCGCAGGAAACATCTTATGGACTTACCCGACGTCGTCTTCCCCTCCGTCAGGAGGCGAATCTTCGCCCGCAATAGCTCCGGACGGCACGGTCTATGTGGGCACCGAAGGCGGGGCCTGGAACAACGGGGCATCGCCCTCCGGCAGCCTTGTTGCCGTCACCGGAACCGCCGCACTTGCAGTCACCCCATGGCCCATGTTCCATCATGACATCCTGCACACCGGGGTTGGAATTTCACCCACCAAGATCGGCGTCTTCTATAACGGCGACTGGTATCTCGATTCGAACATGAGCTGGGCATGGGACGGCGATCCTCCGGATACACTCGGCATATTCGGCACAGGACTCACCGGCGCTGTTCCTGTCGTAGGGGACTGGAACGGAGACGGCGCCACAAAGATAGGAGTGTTCGTGAATGGAACATGGTATCTCGACATGAACGGAAACTGGCAGTGGGACGGAGAGCCCACAGACAGGATATATACGTTCGGAGCGGGTCTTCCAAACGCCATACCTGTAGTGGGAGACTGGAACGGGAACGGCACAGCAAAGATAGGCATCTATAGCAACGGCGTCTGGTACCTCGATATGAACGGAAACGGCCAGTGGGACGGGGAGCCCGCAGACCAGTACGGTGTCTTCGGAGCAGGACTGACCGGAGCGGTACCGGTGCCTGGTAAATGGTAGTGCCGCACAGGTAGAATACCCGACCGGCAAAGAGGTGTGCGCTGCTTCGCACACCTCTTTTTTTGGCATGAACCCGCATCGCAGGCGGAGGAGACCCGTGCATGTTTACGTACCTGCGTTCAGCGATAACCTTTATTTTGTCCGGCAAAAAGGCATAATTCGATTGAAAATTTTTACGCAGCCGCATTATCTTATATCATGCGTGCGAGAATGAAGAAAAGCTTGCCCCTGGGATTTATTTTTTCGACCGCCGGGGCCGCGATCAAGAAGCCCGGCCGCAAAGATATCGCGGTCATTTTTTCCGAAGTCGAGGCTAATATCGCGGGCGCTTTCACGACAAATGCCGTTAAGGCGGCTCCGGTGCGGCTCTGCAGGCGCAAGGCAGCATCGGGAAGGGGACAGGCTATCGTCGTTAACAGCGGCAATGCCAATGCCTGCACCGGGAAGCAGGGGATGAGGGATGCAAGTGATATCGTTTCTGCCCTGGCAAAGCACATCGGCATAAGTGCTTCGCTTTTGTACCCCTGTTCGACCGGCGTCATCGGGACCCCCATGCCGATGGGAAGGATACGACCCGCCCTCGCCGTTCTTGCGAAAGGTCTCGGGCATTCCTCACTCGAAGATGTCGCAAGTGCGATCATGACTACCGATACTTTTCCGAAGATCTTCCATAAAACGATAAGGATAGGCGCGCATACCGGAACCATCTCCGGCATATGCAAGGGCGCAGGAATGATCTCGCCGAACATGGCTACGATGCTGTGTTTTATCATCACCGACGTCGCCGTCGAAAGAAAGACGCTGGCACTGCTCGTAAGGGATGCTGTCGGGAAATCCTTTAACAGGATAACGGTAGACGGGGACATGTCGACGAACGATACGCTCCTTATGTTATCGAACGGCCTCATCGGCAACAGTCCCGTCAACAGGAGATCGGAGCACTTCGAACGATTGCGCGGGGCTGTCGGGGAAGTTGCGTATGAACTTTCCCGGCTTGTGGTAAAAGACGGCGAGGGGGCCACAAAACTGGTGGAGGTTATTGTAAAAGGTGCGAAAAGCCGTAGCGACGCAGAGAGAGCGGCCTTCGCCGTGGCCAATTCCAGCCTCGTGAAGACCGCTCTCTACGGCAACGACGCCAACTGGGGAAGGATCATGTGCGCCCTCGGATATTCGGGAGTAAAATTTAAAGAGGAAAAGACCGACCTGTTTTTCGGGCCCGTCAGGGTAGTAAAGGGCGGGCTTACAAACGGCAAGGACGCCGAGGCCGCAAAGGTGTTGAGGTCCGATGAAATCACGATCACTGTGGATCTGCACGCGGGAGGTGCTGCGGCAAAGGTCCTGACCTGTGATTTCTCGGAAGAATATGTCCGCATAAACGCAGAGTACAGAACCTGATTATTTCCTTTTTCCGGCCCGTCTCATACACACTCTAAAATTGCAGCTTGACAACGGCTGTCTTTTGTGGTAAAAAAGGATTAAATTAGTCCTGTTTAATCAGACCTTCGTGCAAGGTCGTTTCAGTAACCGCCTTACCGGAAAAGGAGGAAGGGTATGGACACTTTAACATTGAGCAGACTGCAGTTTGCGGTAACGAGCATGTTCCACTTTATCTTCGTACCGCTCACCCTCGGTCTCTCGATTCTCGTGGCCTATATGGAAACCCGTTACGTTCGCACCGGAGACGATACGTACCTCGGGATGGCGAAATTCTGGGGAAAGCTCTTTCTCATCAATTTCGCACTCGGTGTCGTCACGGGAATCACCATGGAATTCCAGTTCGGCATGAACTGGGCGGAATATTCGAAGTATGTCGGCGACATCTTCGGCGCACCCCTGGCGATAGAGGCCACAGTGGCCTTCTTCCTCGAATCGACTTTCATAGGGCTCTGGGTCTTCGGCTGGAACAGGGTCTCTAAGGGAGTCCATTCCCTGTCCATCTGGCTCGTTGCCGTCGCGACCAATCTCTCCGCTCTCTGGATACTCCTCGCCAACGGCTGGATGCAGCATCCCGTCGGATACGTCCTGAGGAACAACAGGGCGGAGATGACGGACTTTTCAGCCGTTGTCACAAACCCGTACGGCTGGCTCAAATTTTTCCATGCGGTGCTCTCCGGCTATGTGATCGCCGCCTTCTTCGTTATGGGCATCTCCGCGTACCACCTCATCAAGAGAACCAGTCCTGACTTTTTCAAGAAATCCTTCCGCATCGCCGCGTCTTTCGGTCTCGCTGCCTCGCTGCTGATCTTTATCGTCGGCGACTTCCATGCCAGGGAAGTTGCAAAAACCCAGCCGACGAAATTCGCAGCAATGGAATCCCTGTGGAATACCAAAACAGCAGCGCCCTATTATCTTCTCGTTTTTCCCGATACCTCAAACGAACGCAACTCGGTCGAAGCGGTAGGAATACCGAGGCTGCTCAGCTTTCTGGCCTTTGGTGAAGGACAGGCGCAGGTAAAGGGGCTGAAGGCATTCTCCAAAGACGACAGGCCGCCCGTAATGCCGACCTTCGCAAGCTTCAGGACCATGATCGCTCTCGGCGTACTCTTCATATTGTTGAGCCTGGCGGCATTCATCTATTCCCGGAGAGACGGACTTGAATCGCGTTCGACATTCCTGAAGATCATGCTCTATGCGCTGCCCTTGCCCTACATTGCGGCCCAGCTCGGCTGGATAGTCGCCGAGGTGGGACGACAGCCCTGGATCGTCTACGGAGTGCTCAAGACATCCGACGCGGTCTCGAAGTCGGTGAGCCCGCTGCAGGTGTGGGCTTCCCTGCTGGGCTTCACACTCCTCTATGGCTTCCTGGCGGTCGTGGACATCTATCTGCTGACTGCTACCGCGAAGAAAGGACCCGACGAAGATCTCTCCGCTATCCTAAAACGTTCAAGAGTTCAGGAGGTGTGACATGGCTTTTCAGGTGATCTGGTTTATTCTCTGGGGGGTTCTCTGGGCGGTTTATTTCATGCTCGACGGCTTCGACTTCGGCGCCGGAATGCTTTACAAATTCATCGCGAAGGACGAAGCGCAAAAAAGGGTCATGCTCGACACCATAGGCCCGGTATGGGACGGAAACGAGGTATGGCTGCTGACGGCCGGAGGGGCCACCTTCGCCGCATTTCCGACCACCTATGCCTATATGTTCAGTTATCTCTACTCCGCGCTCCTGCTCGTACTCTTCTCGCTGATTATAAGGGGTGTCTCCCTTGAATTCAGGGGCAAGTCGGACAGCCCGGCATGGACGGCAAGCTGGGACGCCGGGATTGTTCTCGGCAGTTTTCTGCCCGCCCTTCTCTTCGGCGTCGCCTTCGGGAATATCTTCGAGGGGCTTCCCATAGACGCCGCCGGCTATCACGGATCGCTCCTTTCCCTTTTGAACCCTTACGGCCTGCTCACCGGCGTCCTGTTCGTGCTGCTGTTCCTCGTGCACGGGTCTCTCTGGATCACTCTGAAAACAGCCGATTCCATCAGCGAAAAAGCCGCCGCACTTGCAAAGAAACTCTGGGTGGTTCTGCTGGTCGCGGCGGTCGCTTTTCTTGTCTATACGTATTTCGCAACGAACCTGTATTCCAACTACTTTGAGCATTATATCCTTCTGGCCATACCGCTCTTTGCTGTTCTGGCGCTTCTCGGAACCGGCGTCTTTACTATGCAGGGCGCTTACCTGAAGGCATTTTTCTCTTCGTGCCTGACGATCGTCCTCGTGACATTCACCGGTGTCACAGGGCTCTATCCGAACCTCATCCCTTCAAGTCTCGATCCGAATTACAGCCTCACGGCATTCAATTCCTCCTCAAGTATGTATACGCTGAAGATCATGACCGTCGTGGCACTCGTATTCGTTCCCATCGTTATCGGCTACCAGATATGGATATACAGGATATTCAGACACAAGACCACCGAACTTGACGTATCGGCCGGAAAAGGTGCATATTGACCGGGTGAGTTATCTTTGGCGGGGGCGCTGAAGCGCCCCGACGCCGGAAGGGACGGCCCGCATGCAGATCACAAGAGAAACGGACTACGCAATAAGATGTGTCGACTATCTCTCGGGTAAGTGGGGCTCGGTAACCATGGTCGATGAGATATCACGGGAAAAATGCGTTCCCAGGAGCTTCCTCGCCAAGATCCTTCAGAAGCTCACGAAGGCGGGCATCGTCAGATCTCACAGGGGGGTAAAAGGCGGCTTCGAACTTACCAGGCCGCCAAAGGAAGTGACTCTTCTCGACGTCATAGAGGCGGTTCAGGGGCCGGTAGCGATGAACGTCTGCGCCCTCGACGAAAAGATGTGCGGGTTCAGCGGTTCCTGCGCAATTCACCCCGTATGGATCGAGATAAGGCGGGAGGTCGAAAAGATGCTGAAAAAAAACAACTTCGAAAAGCTCCGCTCCCGCTGACCGTCAACCGATCCCGCACGAATCGAGTATCCCGAAAACTGACCCGACCGCAGAGGAATCCACGGGGAGATCGATGATAGCTTTCCCCTGGAGATCATAATCGAAGATGTTGCGGTCCTGCGGAACCAGTCCCGCCACGACGAGGCCGAGTTCCTCCGCAAACTTCTTCAACTCCCCGCCTTCCCCGCCGGACACTCGGTTGATGACAACCACATGTCTTCCGACATCGAGGCTGAGCTCTTTCACGAGGTCATCGATGCGTCGCGCGGTCCTTATCCCCCTCACCGTCGGATCGCTCACGATCAGCAGGAGGTCGACCTTGTGTGTCGTTCTCCTGCTGAGATGCTCCATGCCGGCCTCGTTGTCGATAACGACATAGGAATACGCCTCGGACAGCTTGTCCGTGTACTTTCTTATGATGTTGTTTGCCGCGCAGTAGCATCCAGGTCCCTCCGGTCTTCCCATTACCATGAGATCGAACCCCTTCGACTCGATGATGGACTGTTGCACCTGATAATCGAAGAGCTGCTCCATTGACATGCCGCCCGGCCGCTCGGCCCCGCTACGTATGGTCTGGAGGGACTCCTCCCTCAGATGGCCGATCGTAGCATGAACATCCACTCCGAGGGCCTCGTTCAGACAGGAATTGCTGTCGGCGTCCACGGCGAGCACCGCCCTGTTCTTCTTTTCCATAAGGTACTTTACCGTCAGGGCGGCTATGCTGGTCTTTCCCGTACCGCCCTTCCCTGCCAGCGCTATCACGAATGCCATTGCGGACCTCTCTTTCACAAGCGTTCTGTTGCGGGAGCCGCACGCAACTTTACTACTTACTATAACAAAGTTCTATTGCACAGTGCCGCAATTCGCGTCCTTTTAAAGATGCGGGCCGCGATGGTACAATACGGAAAACCGTAGCAAGGGGGGAGGACGATGTTTCCATTTTATTTGAACGCCAAGACGATATCCGATGCCTGGTTTCAGCTGATCTACAATATTTTCGATCATTCCTATACCCAGAAGATACAGAAGGGTTCGTTCGAAAAGGAGCAGTATCGTCTTCAGTATCCCGGTATTGCCGTCTATATCGAGCATCCCGGCGAGGACATCGTGCCGGTGATGCCGCCCGGGTCGGCAATTCCGGCGCCTACTACATTTGAATATATCGAGGACTACTTCGCGAATTATCTCATGGATCCCGAGCTATCCGAGAACGAAACGTACAAATATGCAAGCAGGATCCATCATCCCATGCCGAAGGGCGGCACCCAGCTCGAAAGAGTCATCGCCATGCTGGCGGAAACGCCCATGACCAATCAGGCGATCATCGAGATCGGCTCTCCCGAGGACCACGACGTATGCATAGGAAACGACGGAAAGCTCGACCCTCCCTGCCTTCGTCTCCTCGATTTCAAGGCGATACCGGACAATGAGGGCCTTGCCCTCACCGTGACCTGTTATTTCCGTTCCTGGGACCTGTGGGCGGGATTTCCCACAAATCTCGGGGGCATTGAACTGCTCAAGAGGTATGTTGCCGGCGAAGCCGGTCTCAGGAGCGGCCCCATGTTTGCATACAGCGCCGGCGCGCACATATACGGCTACCAGGAAGAGATTGCCCGGCTTCGGACGTTGCGGACCGTGCGTTCCTGAAAAGTGAGACGGAAAAGCGGGTTAGCATGCCGTTGTATGGCGTAGTATACGCCCAATATGCGGAGAAAATAGAGAACTTCCTGTCTAAGCTGCGGAAATCATTATATATTTGCGGCTTTCCCCTTTGTTTCACCTTTGCTTATATTACCAACTTGCTATATGCTGAAATTAGCGGAGAAAGGGATCGGCGAACCGATTGGTTTGCTAATGACTTTTGACGCTTACAGAAAGGAGGTATGAAAAATGAACAGCACCTTAACGACACAGCCTCTCGATGAGGTAAAGAAGTCTGAGAAGACCGTTCTTGGTGGTTCGTTGGCGGAAGGTATCGCCTCCGGTGCTGCGATAGTGCTGGCGCTTGTCGCCCTTTCCGGGATATCGCCCGGCATGTTGATGTCTGTCGCGGTCATCGTAATGGGCGCCGCATTCCTGCTTGAAGGCGGGGCAATTTCGATGCGGTTTTCGAAACTTCTTTCCGAAACGAGCTCAAGCCGGTTTGACGAGGCAGAGCTTGGCGTTGGGGTGACTTCCGAGTTCCTCGGCGGTGTGGCCGGAATAGTCCTCGGGGTCCTTTCACTTCTGAAGCTTACCCCGATGATTCTGGTGCCCGTGGCCGTAATCGTGTACGGCAGCACCCTCATCCTGAGCAGCGGGATGACGGTACGTCTTAACGCGCTGGAACTTGAAGGCGCCGGCGAGACGACACGGTTCAGAAGAATCGCCCACGAGGCGATGACGGCTGCGGCCGGGGTCGATTTTCTGCTTGGCCTTGCTACTGTGGTACTCGGGATAATTGCCCTTACCGGGGTATATACCACCGTCCTGAGCCTGATTGCGCTTCTTGCAATCGGTCTTAGCGGGTTTGTCACCGGTACGGCGGTCACCTCAAGGATGGCGAGTCTCGTGCGCAAACACGCCTGATGGGTAAGAACCAGATGCGAAGCGCTTGACGAACGTTGCCGCCAAAAGGGTTACGCCCCCGGCAACGTTCTTTTTGCTCTTTTCAGATCACCCCTTATGGGTGAGAACGCGACCCCAGACGTCCTTGGTCCCCCAGAGCCCTGAACGCAGGCATTCCAGTTGAACTATCTGGCTGTGGTCGACGAACAGGTTCACCTCAGGGCCATAGTTTTTTATATACCATCCGAAGACATCGGGCTCTGCCGCCTCGAACATGGTTTTTTCAAGGCCGAGTTCCCGGATGATCCTGCTTATTACATCCGTGCGCCACGTGCGGACGCTTTCGGTAATACCTTCCGACTCTATCATGATCATGTATGCTCCTGCATCGATGTGCCTCTTGGCCCTCATGATCGCCCATTCCGGATCGCTTGTCCCTTCGGCCTCCAATTCCTCCACCGCGCTCGCACCCCCGGCGCCGAACTGTATCCCTACCTCGGCCTTCACCTTGAGCCCGGCCTTCTGCACCCGCTCCGTCAGCCTGATCAGATCATCCGCGGGGACGCTTATGAACCCGCTCGAAATCTCGATAATATCGAATTCCAGACGGCGGCATTCTTCAATATACCGGCCAACGGCGGCGCTTCCCTGAGTGAGCACGTGCTCGATAAAGCCGCCGGTATCGACCATCACGCTATAGCTGTGGCAGAGGTCGATAAGCTCCTTCACGGCCTTTTCGGGCATGAGGCTGAAAGAGCCGCCGGCAAACTTCAGTATGTCGACATAATTCCCCATTGTTTCAAGAACGTCGGAGAGATACCGTTTTCCCATCGGCGTGTAGTAGGGACCTCGTATCTCGGTCACGCCGTGCTTGCGGGGTTTTGCCTCACGCTCGTTGACTGGGAGGAAGGAAAACGCCCTTTCCCCTTCCCTCTGACCCGCCTTCCCGGGCTTCTCTTGAGCCATCTTCTCGATCTCCTTTCCGGAACGTGCCGTCCGGCTCCAGTTTGTTTACTGCTCCATCATCTTTTTCACTGACAAGCGCCGCCGACCGCCGGCACTAATAGTAGTATATCGTGCAAAGCGCCGCTGTCAATGAGGTGAGACAGATTCAATTCCAAAGGAGATCGAAAGGCAGACTCCGCGGCTTGCGCGGGGAAGATGCCTTTTTCGTTTTCCCGTCTTACGGGCTCAGCGAAGATGAAGGATAAGCGCTTATGCGGATTCTTTAATGACCGGATAACATCTCTCGCAGAGCTCCGGCTCGTCGGCATACGTCCCGACCTTTTCGCTCCAGTTCCAGCACCTCTGGCATTTATTTCCCGGCGCCTTCTCGACCGCTACCAGCAAGCCCTCAATGTTTGCGCTTTCGTAAGCGCCGCTGAACCGCTCGCCGCTAATCTCAACAGACGAAACCAGGAAGAAGGCAGGCAGGAATCCGCTGTAGGATTCGACGAGCAGCCGCAGTTTTTCGGGCAGGAAAAGCCTCACCCACGCTTCGAGGGAGTTCCCGACAAACTTCTCCGCCCTTTTTATTTCGAGTGCCTTGTTCACCTCGTCTCTCAGTTCGAGGAGTCCCTTCCATTTCTCCTCCAGTCCGTTATCGATGAACTCCTCCCGCACCTCGGGAAAGGCAGCTAAGAAAACCGATTCATCCGGCCTGTCCCCTGACGTTTCCTTCACATATCCCCATACCTCTTCGGCGGTAAAAGACAGGATCGGCGCCATCAGTCTCGTCAACGCTGAAAGTATCTCCGACAGCGTCCACTGGCTCGCGCGACGCGCTACCGAATCCGCCTTCGCAGTGTAGAGCCTGTCCTTCAGGATATCCAGATAGATGGAGCTCATGTCGACAATGCAGAAGTTATGAATAGAATGGAACGCCTCATGGAAATCAAATTTTTCGTACGCCTTCGTCGCCCTTTTTACCAGCATCTGCAGACGGTGCATCGCCCACCGGTCGATCTCGTCGAGCCCGCCGCTGTAATCGGAGCCGTCGAAGTCATGGAGGTTCCCTATGAGGAACCGGCAGGTATTCCTGATCTTCCGGTATGCCTCGGTGAGCCTGTTCAGGATCTCCCTGGAAATTCTGATGTCGTCCCTGTAATCCTCCGCCGCAACCCATATGCGTAGTATCTCGGCGCCGAATCCCTTGATGATTTCCTGCGGCGCGATGACGTTGCCGAGAGATTTCGACATCTTCTTTCCGGACCCGTCGACCACAAAGCCGTGCGTCAGGACGGTTTTGTATGGCGCGCTTCCCCGGGTACCCACGGAGGTGAGCATGGAACTCTGGAACCATCCCCTGTGCTGATCGCTTCCTTCGAGGTACATGTCGGCAGGCCAGGAAAGCCTTTTGTCGTTTTCGACGACGGCGGCGTGGCTAACGCCAGAGTCGAACCAGACATCGAGGATATCCATCTCCCTGCTGAACGCCGACCGGCCGCATTTCCTGCACTTGTAGCCGGCGGGAAGAAACTCCGCGGCTTCTTTCATGAACCATATGTCGGCCCCGTGATTCATAACGAGATCAGTGATCCCGTCAAGGACTTTTTCGTCCTCGACGAATGTCCCGCACTCGGTGCACCGTATCATCGCGATCGGAACGCCCCAGCTTCTCTGTCTCGATATGCACCAGTCGGGCCTGTTCGATACCATCCCTGAGATCCTGTCGCGGCCCCACTTCGGCACCCAGTCCACCCTGTCGATCTCTTCAAGACATTTTTCCCGAAGGTCGTTGTGCTCCACCGAGATGAACCACTGCTCCGTCGCCCGGAAGATCACCGGTTTCTTGCATCTCCAGCAGTGGGGGTAGGAGTGCGTGATCTTCACTTCTTTAATAAGGGCATTTTTCTCCTTCAGCATCTCGATGATCACCTGGTTCGCCTTGAACACGAACTGCCCTTCAAGTTCGCCAGCCTGTCTTGTAAATTTTCCCCTGTCGTCGACCGGGGCATAGATATCGAGACCGTATTTCAGACCTACCTCATAGTCTTCTTCCCCGTGGCCCGGGGCTATATGGACGATGCCGGTGCCTTCTTCCACAGAAACAAAATCTGCCGCTACCACTTTCGACTGTCGATCAATAAAAGGGTGTTCCGTACGCATGCCAACAAGTTTTTCTCCCTTTACTGTTGAAAGCGTCGCCGGCTCATTTTTCACCGAGATCCCGCTTGCATCAGTTAATAGGTCAGCCCATAAAAACGTCGGCAAATTTTTAGCTAAGTTTCTCGCAATTATATAAACACTACTGCCTATTTCCATAAGCGAATATTCAATCTCAGGGTTCACAGCAAGAGCGAGGTTTGCCGGCAAAGTCCATGGTGTTGTAGTCCAGATAACCATGAAGACTTCCCTGCCTTCAAGCCCCAGCCGGCTTGTATCTTCATCGACTATCCGAAACTTAACATAAACCGACGGCGACTCCTTGTCGGCGTATTCCACCTCCGCCTCTGCCAGCGCCGTCACGCACGACGGGCACCAGTGCACCGGTTTCTTGCCCTTATAGACGTAGCCGGCCTTCACGAACCTGAAGAATTCCCTTACTATTGTCGCCTCGTAATCGTACGCCATGGTGAGATAGGGTCTCGACCAGTCGCCGAAGACGCCGAGCCTCTTGAATTCCTCCCTCTGGATGTCCACGAAACCTGCGGCATATTCCCTGCACATCCGCCGCTTATCCGTAATGGCGATCCCGTCCTTCTTTTCTCCGAGATTCTTGTCCACCTGCAGCTCTATCGGAAGTCCGTGGCAGTCCCAGCCGGGGATATATGGAGCATAAAAGCCCTTCATCGTCTTGTATTTGACTATGATGTCCTTGAGTATTTTATTGAGGGCATGACCCATGTGTATATGGCCGTTTGCGTAGGGCGGGCCGTCGTGCAGGACGTATTTGCCTGCAGACTGCTTTCCCCGATGTTCCTGTATCTTTTCGTAGATCCGCTTTTCGTCCCAGTTCCTGAGCATATCCGGTTCCCGCCGGGAAAGGTTCGCCTTCATCGGGAAGTCAGTTTGGGGAAGGTTGAGGGTGTCTTTGTAGTCTTTAGCCATAACGTAAAAATTACCATTAGGGATGTTTCGTTGTCAAGAAAAGTGCCGTTTCATACGACATGCGGGGAGGAAGAAAAAGCCGTACAACCAAAGGGAGGGTCAGTCGCTCTTCACACTTTCGATTTCTTCTTTAGAAACGCCTTTGCCGGGATTGATTATCCAGATACTCCCGAACTCCCTCTCCTGGTATGCCCGCGCCAGGCCGAGTCTCAGCAGTTCGAGCAGGGCGAGAAAAGTAACTATCATCTGCGTCCTGCTGACACTGTCCCTGAAGACCTCCTCGAACCGGATGCTTTCGAGGTCCTCTATCATCTCGACGATCGTGACCATCCTGTCTTTGACGGTAAGTGCCTCTCTCGTAATAGTCCGGATCTCCGCGGGCGCAGCATCGAGCATTTTTTTGAAAGCGCCCATCAGGTCAAAGATATTGACATCGAAGAGGTAGAGCTCCGGGGCCACCCCTTCTTCTTCCTCATCTTCCTGAGGGCTTCGAGAAAAAAGCTTGAGCGCCTCATCCTCCCTTTCCTTCAGTATGGACGCCGCGTCCTTGTACGTCTGATACTCCAGCAGCCTCTGGACGAGTTCGAGCCGGGGGTCCTCCATCTGTTCGGGCTCAACGTCCTCGTCGGGAGGCAGCAGCATCCTCGATTTGATCTGGATCAGTGTTGCCGCCATGACCAGGAATTCGCCAGCAACTTCCAGATTCAGCTCCTTCATCATTTCGATATATTCGAGATAGCGGCTCGTGATGAACGATATGGGGATATCGTAGATGTCGACTTTGTTGTCCCTGATGAGGTGCAGGAGCAGGTCGAGGGGGCCCTCGAAAACCGGGAGTTTTATATTGTAGATTTCTTCCATCTCGGTCTCGGCGATTAGGATAGGATTATTGTACCAGATTACCCGAAAATTAACCCCCTTACGGTTTATAGCGGCATGCAGCCGGAGAATGAAGAGTGATTGATTTAACATCACAGGCATTGTATCCTAAATCATGCGCAGGAGACACGCCTTACTGTTCGCAGTCCTTTTCGTCTGCCTCTTCGCAGGCAGCGCCTACCCGCTCACAATGTCCCGTTTCTTCGACAGCGGCGGCAACCCGACCGTATTCCCTCTTTCAGGAAGCGGCAGCGCATCTTCCAGGGCCATCTCGCGCTATGCCGTACCCGAGGGCATCGAGCTTCGCAAAGATATTACCTACGAGTATTACCCCGTATTCGGCAGGTCCTATTCCTCGATCGTGAACTCTGCCGCGGATAACGGGCCCTTTATCAAGGGCAGGAATGTGCGATCTCCTGCCCGGACCGACTGGGGCCTCGGCATCTCGTATCAGTACGATTACACCTATGACGTCGATGAGGAGCTCCGGACCGTTCGTGCGGTCATCGATATTTCGGACGTCTCCGTCAAGTACAACATAACCATTACCCTGCCTGCCCTGCTCGATGACTCTGCGCTGAATCCGGTGGAAAAGCGCCTCTGGAAAAACTATTTCCGGAGGCTTCTGGAGCGTGAGGACGGCAAAGCCGCGATTATACGGGATGAGAATACGCGGAAAGAGATCGAAGACGCCGTCAAGGACATCAAGGGACTCTCCTTCGATTATATTGACGAAGACGAGGTCGAACATTCGGTAAAAGTTTTCCTGGGGGACGAAACGGACAAGATCGGCCGAGAATGGGTAAAAAAGATCGGAGAGAAACTCGATGAATACAACCGGGAGCCTTCCGGCGGCAACCTCCCCCGGCAGGGAGGATCACTTATGAAGCAGCGGCCCTGACAACGCCCGTTGTTCGGCCGGCCTAACCCATCAGGTGCCGGTGGATAGCTCCTGCCGCCCTTTTCCCGTCACCCATGGCGAGGATGACGGTGGCCCCGCCCCTCACCACGTCTCCGCCGGCGAAAACGCCTTTTTTGCTCGTCATCCCCGTCCCGGCGTCCACGACAATGTTCCCCCGTCCGCTCACGCCGATGTCAGGGGCCGTACGTTGTATCAGGGGGTTCACGCCGTTACCTATCGCCACAACCGCGATATCGGCATCCACCCGGAACTCCGAGCCGGCAACTACAACAGGCCTTCTCCTTCCGGACTCATCGGGCTCGCTGAGTTCCATCTTCACGAGCTCAACCTCGCGCAGTCTTCCCTCACGGTCGCCTATGAACCTCGCCGGTGCGGTCAGAAAAATGAACTTCACTCCCTCTTCGCGGCCGTGACGGATTTCCTCCTGCCGCGCAGGCATCTCCTGTTCAGAGCGGCGGTACACCACGGTCACCTCTTCGGGGTCCAATCTCAGTGCGGTCCTTGCCGAATCCAGGGCGGTGTTGCCCCCTCCTATCACAACGATCCTTCTGCCGCTCAGCACCGGAGTGTCGCATTCGGGAAACGTATACGCCCGCATCAGGTTCACCCGCGTGAGATATTCGTTCGCCGAATATACGCCCACGAAGTTTTCGCCGGCGAGGTCCATGAAAACGGGAAGACCCGCGCCGCTTCCCACAAAAACGGCGTCATAACCGTCTGTCAGAAGATCGTCGATCGTATCGATCCTTCCGATGACGGAATTCAGCACGATCTCGACGCCCATCCTCCTGAGATAATCTATTTCAGCCTCGACGATCTTCTTGGGAAGCCTGAACTCCGGGATACCGTACATCAACACTCCGCCGGGCACATGGAGCGCCTCGAAAATCGTAACCTTGTGTCCCAGCCTTATGAGATCCCCGGCAACGGCAAGACCTGCAGGCCCCGACCCCGCGACCGCAACCCTTTTCCCCGTCCACTTCGGGATCTCCGGGACCGAGACTTCGCCATTCTCCCTTTCATAATCCGCCGCAAAGCGCTCCATCGCCCCGATGGCTACCGCCTGTCCCTTCCTGCCCTTCAGGCAGAACTTTTCGCACTGCTCTTCCTGTCGGCATACCCTGCCGCAGACCGCGGGCAAGGGGTTGTTCTCTTTTATCTTTCTCGCGGCCTCGACGAATTTCCCTTCTGCGGCAAGTTTCATAACCGAAGGGATTTGCACATTGACTGGACATCCGCCGACACACCCCGGGTCCTTGCACTGCAGGCAGCGCATCGCCTCGCGCACCGCCTGGTACCCGGTAAACCCGTAAGGGACCTCACGGAAGTTGGCGATTCTCTCGGCCGGCGCCTGTTCCCCCGCTGCCTGCCTCGGTATGTTCCTCTTTTCCTTCGCGGATTTCTGGTCCATCAACCGTTCCTCTCGTAACACCTGGGACCCTCGTGATGGGTAAACTCCTCTGTCGCAGTTTTTTCTTCCCTGAGATAACTGCGGTTCCTCCGCGAGAGCTCCTCGAAATCCACTTCATGGCCGTCGAATTCGGGCCCATCGACACACACGAAGCGTATCTTCCCCCCTATCGACACCCTGCAGCCGCCGCACATTCCCGTGCCGTCGACCATGATCGGGTTCAGGCTCACCATCGTCCTGGTCCGTTGAGGCCGGGTCACAGCGCAGACAGCGTTCATCATCGGAAGCGGTCCGATTGCGAAGACGATATCGATCTTCGTTCCCTCTCCGATCAGGCGCGAAAGTATCTGCGTCACAAAGCCGTGATGACCGCAACTGCCGTCATCGGTCGCGATGAAGAGTCTGTCGCTTGTCCTTCTCATCTCCTCTTCGAGAATAATAAGTTCTTTCGTCCTCGCGCCGATGATCGATGTGACGCTGTTTCCGGCCTCTTTCAACGCCCTTGCTATGGGATAGACCGGGGCCACTCCGATACCGCCCCCGACGCAGACCGCATGGCCGAAGTTCTCGATGTGGCAGGGTTTGCCGAGGGGACCTGCCACGTCCGGAATACGGTCGCCCTTCTGAAGCTCCGCCAGCATGCCGGTCGTCTTTCCCACTTCCTGGGCGATGATGGTAATGGTCCCTTCACCGGGATCGGAATCGACGATCGTCAGGGGTATCCTCTCTCCCCGGCTGTTCAGGCGGATCATGATGAACTGTCCCGCCCTTCGCTTCCGGGCGATCTTCGGCGCCGATATCCTGAAAAGCGAGACGCTACGTGAAAGCTGAATCTTTTCCGCTATCTCGAACAATGCTGCCCCCTCTTTTCCCGCAAACGTCGGTCGTAATCAACCGCATTTGTTTATAATAACACGCATGCTTCACTTCGATCTGCAGAAAACCGGATCCGTCTTACACTTGCATGAATCACCCTCAACAGCCGGGGAGAGCAATCCGGAAAGCCTTTTGCCGCGACTCCTCACGCATCGGAAGCCACGTAAAGATGATGAAATCCGGAGGGAACACCAAATGAAGTCTCGGAGACCCTACACCATGCCTGTCAAATCATATCGCCTTTAAAGGATTCGAGGATACTTTATGCAACAACAGGTTAATCCAGGAGTCCGTCGAGGATGTCCTTCTGAAGCGGGCCGTAAGCGGTGGCGGAGAAGCGGTTCTTACTGATCAGCCTTCCGGCGAGTTCCATGATCTGCGTGATGCTCACCTCGTCAACCGACCTTATGATTTCGTCAGGCGATATATACCGGCGGAAGTAAATTTCCTGTCTGGCGATGTTGTTCATTCTGCTGCTTGTCGATTCGAGACCGAGGATCAGGTTTCCCTTCAGGTGCTTCTTTGCACGGTCCAGCTCGACTTCGGTGAGGGTCTCGGGGAGGCCGACCATCTCTTCAACTATCAGCCCTGCAACTTCCCTGATCTTCTTTCTGCTGACGCCCGCGTAAACTCCCCACAGTCCGGTGTCATCATATGAAGAGGTGAAGGAATAAACGGAATATGCGAGGCCCCTCTTCTCCCTTATTTCCTGGAAAAGACGCGAACTCACACCGGCCCCGAGGATGGTGTTCAGGACATACAGCGCGTATCTCTCGTCGCTCGTCTGGGAAAGCGACGGCACGCCGATGCAGATGTGGGCCTCGGACAGGTCCTTCATATACACCTTGACACTGCGCTGGAACTCGGGGGCACTCCCCTTCTTCGGTTCGGTACCGTGCCGCAACCCGCCGAAGCGTTTATTGAGCATACTTACAAGGCTGCCCGCGTCGAAGTTCCCCGCACAGGAGATGATTATGTCCTTCGTTCCGTAATACCTCCTGATGTGCGAAAGAACGTCGTCCCGCGTAAATGAGGCCACGGTTTCCCGCCGGCCGAGTATCGACTGTCCAAGTCCTTCGTGTCCCCAGACGGCATGGATAAAGAGGTCGTGGATATAATCGTCAGGCGTATCCTCCACCATTTTTATCTCCTCCCTGACGATCTTTTTCTCCTTCTCTATCTCGTCTTCGGGAAAGGTCGAATTCAGAAAAATATCGGAGAGCAGGTCCACGCCCTTTTCCAGGTATTCATCGAGGACCTTCACATAGAAGGCGGTATTCTCGCGGGAGGTAAAGGCGTTCAGGTCGCCGCCCACGGAATCGATCTCCACCGCGATATCCTTGGCGGTCCTCCGCTTCGTGCCCTTGAAAAACATGTGTTCCAGAAAATGGGAGATGCCGTTTTGCTCCGCTGTCTCGTATCTTGAACCCACTTTTACCCAGATGCCGATCGCCACCGAACGGACGTTGTTGAAGGGCTCCATGACCACAGGGATGCCGTTATCGAGATATTCTTTTAAAAACATAAGCTCTCTTTCGGAAGAAATTCTTTTGCGCTAAAACGGGAAAAACTAAAAAGGGGATCCTGACATCCCCTTTGGTGATACGGTCGGAAACAGCCCCTATACGGCCTTTGCGCCCTGCTCTTTCATCGCCTCTTTTCTGCTAAGGCGAATCCTTCCCATCTTGTCGATCTCTATGACCTTCACAAGGACCTCTTCTCCTTCATTTACCTCGTCGGTCACCTTCGCCACCCTCTTTTCAGACAACTGGGAGATATGAAGTAGCCCCTCGGTCCCCGGCAGGATCTCTACAAAGGCGCCGAAATCCATGATCCTCTTCACTTTTCCGAGATAAATCTTCCCCACCTCGGCCTCGGCGGTGATATTGTTGATGATGTCGATCGCCTTCTGGGCAGCCGTTCCGTCGGATGCGGCGATGTTGATGAGGCCGCTGTCGTCGATGTCTATTTTTACGCCCGTCTGTTCTATGATGCCCCGGATCACCTTGCCTCCGGTTCCGATGACATCGCGTATCATGACCTGTGTGATGCGCATCGTATATATCCTCGGCGCGTGCATGGACAGCGACGCTCTCGGCTCCGCAAGGGTCTCTTTCATCTTGCCGAGAATGAAAAGTCTGCCCTGTCTCGCCTGCTCAAGCGCCTTCTCCATGACCTCACGCGATATGCCGCCTATCTTCGTGTCCATCTGGAATGCGCATATGCCGTTGGCCGTTCCCGTAACCTTGAAATCCATATCGCCGAGATGGTCTTCGAGGCCAAGGATGTCGGTGAGGACTACGACCCTCTCCCCTTCCTTGATCAGACCCATCGCGATCCCGGCCACGGGCGCCTTGATCGGAACTCCCGCGTCCATCAGGGCCAGGGTCCCGCCGCAGACCGTCGCCATGGAAGACGAGCCGTTCGATTCGAGGATGTCAGAGACGATCCTCACGGTATAGGGGAAGTCCGTCTTCGAAGGCATCACCGCCTTCAGCGACCTTTCGGCCAATATACCGTGTCCTATTTCCCTCCTGCCCGGCGACCGCAGCGGCTTTACCTCACCCACGCTGAAAGGCGGGAAATTGTAGTGGAGCATGAAGGTCTTAGATGTTTCTCCCTCGAGCGCATCGATCCTCTGCTCGTCCTCCGACGTTCCAAGGGTAACCACCGCAAGACACTGTGTTTCTCCACGTATGAAAAGCGCGGAGCCGTGCGTTCTCGGGAGAAGCCCCACGTCGGAGCTGATCTGCCTGATCTCGTCGGGCGTTCTGCCGTCGGCCCTGCTATTGTTGTTCAGAATCATATTTCTCACGAGATTCTTCTCGATGTCGTTGAAGATCGAAGCGATCTCCCGCGACAAGTCGGTTTCACCGGTGTTCAATTTTTCGAGTATCCCGTGAAGTATTGCATCGAGGGCACTCTGCCTCAGAAGCTTGTCAGGGATGACAATGGCCTCTTTTATCTTTTCAAGGGCCATCCCGATCACGGCATTTTTCAGGCCTTCATCGACGACGGGTGCGACGACCACCCTCTTTTCTTTCCCTGCGATGTCTCTGAATTCGTTCTGGGCCGCGCACAATTTCCTTATCTCGGCATGCGCAAGGCCGATCGCTTCAAGAAGGTCCGCCTCGCTCATCTCCTGGGCGCTGCCTTCCACCATCGCAACGGCATCTTCAGTCCCCGCGACAACGAGATTGATGTCGCATTCTTCCGCTTCCCTGAGGTCCGGGTTGATCACGAAGGAACCCGAAATCCTGCCGATTCTCACTGCGGCGACAGGCCCCTTAAAAGGAATAGTCGAAATATGGAGGGCGGCGGATATCGTTATGATCCCGAGGATATCGGCGATATTCTCGTCGCCATAGGAAAGAACACTCACAATACCCTGGGTTTCACAGTTAAAGCCCTTCGGGAAAAGGGGCCGGATCGGCCGGTCGATAAGACGTGAAGTAAGGACCTCCTTTTCCGTCGGTCTGCCTTCGCGCTTGAAGAACCCTCCCGGGATCTTCCCTGCCGAGTAAGCCTTCTCCTGATAATCGATCGTCAGGGGGAAAAAATCGATGCCTTCCTTTGCCGTCCTGCTGCTTACCGCCGTGGCAAGCACCACGGTGTCTCCATACTGGGCCACGACGGAACCGTCCGCCTGTCTTGCCATCCTGCCGGTCTTTAAACTCAGTTCTTTTCCGCGAATTTCGGTTGCAACGCTATTTACCATTCTTTATTTCCTGATTCCAAGCCGACTGATGATAGTTTCATATCGCTCTCTGTTAGATTTTTTTAGATAGTCGAGTAATTTTCTTCGCTGGCCGACGAGCTTCAGCAGACCTCTCCTCGAATGATGGTCTTTGGTATGAATCCTGAAATGTTCCGTAAGATATCCTATCCTTTCGCTCAGGATCGCTATCTGGACCTCGGGCGAACCGGTATCTTTATCGTGCAGTCGGTAGTTCGTTATAATTTCCGTTTTGTTCTTTTCGATTCCCATTGAATCACCACCTTTCGCTACTCAATTCATGATGACGTTAAGATTAACACACAGGCGCTTGTTCTGTAAACATTTTCGGCCCGTTCCATACGCCCTGCCCGGGACAGGCCTCATCACTATTTCATTATCGCCCCTTCATCGGCGGAACTCACGAACCGCGCATACCGGGCCAGATATCCCTTCGTTATCTTGGGGGATGGTTTCTTCCACCGCTCAAGCCGCCTGTCCACTTCATCAAGGGCGACAACGAGATCGAGGCTCCGCTTCGGGATATCTATTTTTATTATATCACCGTCCCGTACGATTGCTAAAGGACCGCCCTCCATCGCCTCCGGCGAGATATGTCCGATGCATGGACCTCTCGTTCCTCCCGAAAATCTCCCGTCGGTGACAAGGGCCACGGACTCACTCAGCCCCATGCCGGCGATAGCAGAAGTGGGGGACAGCATCTCGCGCATGCCCGGGCCGCCCTTCGGCCCTTCATACCTGATCACGACCACGTGTCCCGCCTTCACCTTGCCGGCGAGTATCGCCTTCATCGCGCCTTCTTCCGAATCGAACACAACCGCCGTCCCCTCGAACTTCATCATGTTGGCGGATACCGCCGACTGCTTCACGACAGCCCCGCCCGGCGCCAGCGATCCCTTCAATATCGCGATCCCCCCCTGACTGTGGTGAGCCTTTTTCAGAGGGCGAATCACCTCCTCGTCGAAGATCTCTGCAGAATCGGCTATGGCATGCACGCTCCTGCCGCTCACAGTAATATTGTCGTTGATGCGGCCGCGAAGCCTCTTCAGCAGTGCCGGTATCCCCCCTGCGTTGTCGAGATCTTCGAGATAATTCTTACCGCCCGGAAGCATATCGGTAAGATGAGGGGTCTTCAGGGCAAGCCGGTCGAAGAGTTCGAGCGGAAGCTTGATGCCCGCGTCGTTTGCGATCGCGGGGATGTGAAGGACGGTGTTCGTCGAGCCGCCGAGGGCGAGGTCCGCCATGATAGCGTTTTCGAATGCCTTTATATTCATAATCTTCCTCGGCGTTACGTTCCTCTTTACAAGCCCGACGATGAGACGGCCGCTTTCGAAGGCGATCCTCCTTTTTTTGGAGGATACCGCAAGCGCCGTCGCGCATCCCTCCATGCTCATGCCGAGCGCCTCGGTAACGCAGGCCATGGTATTGGCGGTGTACATCCCCTGGCACGAGCCCGCACCCGGGCAGGCGCACATCTCCAGAGAATCGAGCTCTTCATTCGTTATGAGCCCCCTTTTGTATTTGCCGACCGCCTCGAAAGTGTCGCTGGTGAGGTTCAGCCTCCTGCCCTTGTACCGGCCCGAGAGCATGGGTCCGGCGGTAACGACTATCGACGGGATGTTCAGTCTGCCGGCGGCCATGAGCATCCCGGGCGTAATCTTGTCGCAATTGGTTAGAAGCACGAGACCGTCGAGCTTGTGGGCCTCGGCAACGGTCTCGATCATGTCGGCTATGAGTTCCCTCGAGGCGAGCGAATAATGCATGCCGCTGTGTCCCATCGCTATGCCGTCACATATGCCGGGGACCCCGAAAAAGAAGGGATAGCCGCCCCCCGTATGTACGCCCTTTTCTATAAACCGCTCAAGGTCCCTCATCCCTATGTGACCGGGTATCAGATCGGTAAAACTCGTGGCAACACCGATGAAAGGCTTCTCTATTTCCGTCCGGGGAAGACCGGTGGCGTAGAGCAGCGCCCTGTGCGGAAGGCGTTCAAGCCCCTCCTTGATCGTTTTGCTTCTCATAAACAGTTACCCCCTCAATAACGGACGATGGATTTGAAAACTTCTCACTCCGGAAGAGACGCAAGGAACGCACGTCTCTTCTGACGTTTTCGGCTCAGTTACAGCTGCAGGCGGTCTGTCTTAATTAGATGAATGGCCCTTTTTGAAATCCCTGATAAGTTCCGCCATCCTGTCTTTCTTCAACAGCTTCTGTTTCTGTATTTTCTTTCTTTCGACCTCTTCTTCCGGAGTGAGATAGACCTTCTTGTCTATCTCTGCAAGCAGCCCCTCGAGGCTGTGATGTTCTTCGGCCAGCTTCCTGAATTCTTCATTCACCTTTGCTAAGCTTTCGATTACCTCTTGATCTTCCAATTTTTCCTCCTTCCAGGAAAAAAATAATAAAATCAGGGGGATGCAGTACCCGACTGCCGGCTGTTAGAGGGATGTGGAAAAAAGAAAAGAATCGAGCTTTTATTCGGCGACGACCATGTAATAGGGAAATATCTCGTCTTTCTCTGCATGCCGTTTCTGCTTATAGGATAAAACTTTCAGGTAAAATTATCAATCCGGTATAACTCATTTCCCCTGGGGCTTCTCCTCGATCCTGACCTTCATCTCTATTCTTTCAATCGGGTTATCCCTCGCATCCCGCGGCTGGCCCACGATCTTGTCGACAACGTCCATGCCGGAGACCACCTCGCCGAAAACAGTGTACTGCCTGTCGAGGAAAGGGGCGTCCGCCACACATATAAAAAACTGCGAACCGGCGCTGTCGGGGTCCGCGGAACGCGCCATGGAAAGGGTCCCCCGCTTGTGAGGCCTGTTGTTAAATTCAGCCTTGAGGGTATATCCGGGCCCTCCCATGCCCAGCCTCGGGTTATCGGGGTCTTTTGAATTGGGATCGCCTCCCTGTATCATGAAGCCCGGAATGACCCGGTGAAAGGTCGTGCCGTCATAAAAACCCTTCTTTGCAAGCTCGATGAAGTTATTCACGTGGTTCGGCGCCACATCAGGGAAAAACCTCAATTCTATGCTGCCGAATTTCGTTTCTATCACTGCCCTCGTCTCCGCCATCTTTTTTATCTCCTCCTTGGTGAATTTTCTCGATTTGACTTCCGCCGAAGCAGAAGAAGTCAGCAATACGACCGCGATGAGCACCCAAAAGAATTTCCACTTCATGATTTTCCTCCTGTCAGGACTTTGCCGTGAGTCTGCCGAACTCCGCCCGGGACCTCGAAACACAGTCCTCGATAGCAAGTCCGGAGAAGTAATTACCCGTGATGTATACCCTTTTGCCCTCTATAAGCCTGTCTATGTCGGATACGATTTTCTCATGGCCCATAACCGGCGAAGGCAGCACCGCCGTATTCTCCGAAACGTCCTCGAACCTGTCCGTCCCCAAGACCTCCGCGATCCTCCTCATTTTCCCCGCACGGTCCGGGCCCCGCTTGAAATGAAACGTAAAACCCCTGTATGAGGGGTCCGTGACCATATCACGCGAGACGGCAGAGAAAAAAACATCGTCCGCCGGTATCAGGCCTGCAAAGGGCGGCAGCACCACGGCCTCTTTCCTGACCGTCACTCCAAGCGATTCCACGCGGGCCGCTTTTATCTGCGCAAGCCGTGCCGCGGCATCGGGGAGGATATTACTGAGAAGCCCGGAAGCAACCGGAGGCGGCACGGCAGATGCGAGGTTTTCTGCCGTAAATTCCTCCCCGTTTGTCGTGGAGACTTTATAGAAGGCATTTTCAGCGCGGACTGCGGCGACCTCCGTCCCGGTAAGCACCTCGATACCGGGTTGTGATATCACGGCGTCGGCGATCGTTTGCAACCCCCCTTCGAGAGTGAACTTCTTGATGACGTCTTTCCTCCTCTTTCTCTTCTTGAAAAGCATGTCGGCCGGAAAGTCGTCTGCACGCTGAGACGGCACAGCGCTCAACGCGGGGCCTATGACCCTTTCATAATTTTTCTTTCCGACGATCTTCGAATAGTATGATCCCACCGTCTCGCCGGACTTCGAGAGGGTGAGTATGCGCGGCGCAGAGCAGGCGAGTTCAAAAAAATCCAGTTCCGAGGGTATGGATTTCACCCTGCCGTCGACAAACATCATAAAGGGCACCTTCTTGCGGGGAAGGAGCTTTCCCTTCGCTCCGCATTCTTCGATAACCCCGATGAGGTTTGCGTATGAATTATAGCAGGTGTGGGCGCCGAGTTCGAGCCAGAAGCCGCCCGGCTGCCGCATCGTCCTGAGGCACCCGCCCGCCTCGGCCGACCTTTCGAGAAGAAGAGTCTTCATGCCTGCCCTTGAAGCATAATGGGCGAGACTCAGACCGCTTATGCCTCCGCCTATTACTGTTAGGTCATATCTTTTCAGACCCATCCGGCCTCCTTCAAACCTCTCAGCACGATCCCCTTCAGGGCCGATATAAACAGCGGCGAGGTGTTGAGCGAAGCCGTTCTTTCCAGTCTGATACCAAGGGAGGCTGCCATCGTCCTATATAATATATCAATCTCGTAAAGAGTTTCGATATGGTCCGACACGAAGCTGATCGGGACGGCCAGGACATTCTTGACGCCCCTCCTGGAGAATTCATGGAGCATCTGCTCTGTTGAGGGCTCCAGCCACTTCACCGGTCCGCTTTTCGACTGGAAGGAGAGGTCCCAGGGGATATCGATCTTTTTCGTGATCTTCCCTATCGTGGACCGGATATGTTCCAGGTATGGGTCACCCTCTTCGATGAATTTGACGGGAAGACTATGAGCACTGAAGAGTATCCTGGTATCCCCGGGCATAGCCGACATTCCCGTCCTTATCTTTTCGACGACTGCGTCTATGTACAGGGGATCGTCAAACCAGGAAGGTATGGTGAATGTCTCCATGGAATAGCGTGAAACTGCCGCCATCAGCTTCGCTACCGAGGAGCCGGTGGTCGCTATCGAATACTGCGGGTATAGACCGATGACTATAAGCCTGCCGATCCCGTCGGCGGCGATACGGGGAACAACATCTTCGATCAGGGGATACCAGTATCTCATGGCGATATACACATTGAGCCGCCCCTCCCCGTCGGCCATCTCCCGATTTAGCTCGGCCTCGAGGGCCTGTCTCTGGGCGGCCGTTATTTCAAGGATCGGGGACTTTCCGCCGATCAGGCGATAGGCGTCCTCCGTCTTGCCTCCCCTCCTTGCGGCGATGAGACACGCAAGGGGCTTCTGAAGAAAAGAAGGACCGAGCCTTATGATCTCCCGGTCCGAAAAAAGGTTGAACAGAAAGGGCTTGACCGCCTTCAGGGAGTCGGGTCCCCCGAGGTTCAGCAGGACCACGCCGGTCCCATTATTTTCCTTGATATTCATATTCATCCCTTAAGCATCCCAGGTTCTGTATGCGGAATAAAGAGCCCGCCCTGAAGGATGTTCATCAGCTCCGTGTCCTCGTTCATTTCCCGGTAGGTGATCTTCCCCGCAATTTCGTCTACCTCCCGAAGCAGCCGCCTGTCGAGAAGCACCTTTTCAGCACCGCCGAGAGACGAATTGCCGACAGGGATGAACCGGTCCCTCGGCATGTCAGGGAGCATCCCGATACTGATGGCGCTCTCCGGGTTTATGCCGCATCCCAGCGCCCCTGCTATATAGACCTTCCCGATATCCCTGAAGCCGAGCCCGACGGACTTCACAAATACATAAAGGAACGAAAACATGGCCGCCTTCGAAAGAAGGAAGTTCTGTATCTCCGGTTCGGTGAGAAAGAGTTCTTTTTCTCCGGATTTGTAAATAACATAAGCCCTCTTTCCGTCCCTCTCGGCGAGGCCTTCGCCTGCGCCGGTAAATCTTCCGGACTGATCTATGATGCCGGCCGAAAACATCCCGGCGACGAGGTCTATAAGACCGGAGCCGCAAATACCTGCGGGTTCAGAACCCGATATCACTTCAAGATCGACCCTTTTTGTCAGGGGGTCGATGCTCACCCTGGAGATCGTTCCGCTTTCGGCTTTTTTGCCTATGCCTGCGACGCCCCCTTCGAGCGCCGGACCGGCTGCCCCGGCCCCTGTCATGATCCAGTCCCTGCAGCCGAGGGTAATCTCGACGTTCGTGCCCACGTCGATGAAGAGCACGGGCTCCTCCGCCCTGTGAATACCCGTAAAGAGCATCCCGCTGACAATATCGCCTCCCACATAGCTTCCGGAATTCGGGAACACATAAACGACCGCGTTGCTGTTTACCGAAAGTCCGAGTTCCCCGGCGCTCAGGAAAAGGGACCTGTTGATCACCGGAATATAAGGGCTCAGAGGAATGTTGTTCACATCGAGGCCGAGAAAGAAGTGGCACATAATCGTATTTCCCGCAACCGCCACCGCAAAGATTTCGTCCGTCCGGATATGGTTTCGCGCGCCTATCTTTTCTATAATCTCATTCACGCCGTCCCTGAGCGCACCGGTGAGAGCCTCGAATTCACCGGTCATCGAGCGCTGCACCCTGGTGAGCACATCCGGCCCGAACCTAACCTGCGGGTTCTCTATGGCTGATGCATCTATCCTGTCCCCCCTGACGAGATCGAAGAGGGAACACTCTACAGTCGTCGATCCCAGGTCGAGGGCAAGGCCGTAGACCGCTTCCCTGCCGATATCCAGAACTTTCAGGGAATGCGCGGCGCCACCCGCATCCGACGAACCCACGCCTGTCACAAGCCTTGCCTCGAACTCATTTTTTCTCAGTTCCGCCGGCAGCTTTCTGAGCACATCCACAGGCATAGTCATATCCGGCATTCCCATCTCCAGGAGTCTGCCCGCAATCCTGTCCGCGTCAGCGGTCTTGTCAGAGGGAGAAGGTGGCTCCAGTTTGACTCTAAGGAAAGCGGCAAGGGGGCCTTCAGGATTCATACAGTATCTTTCCCATGTCCGAAATGTCGTAGCCGCCGAGGGCCTCCACTTCGCTCCTGAACTCCCGGTCGCTCTTTATGATTTCGAGCAGCGCCGCCACAGGCCCCGGCGCCATGTGTTCCACCGGAACGGCGAGGTCGTACCGCTCTTTTGCCACAGGTATAAAATCAAGCTCCAGCGCCCTTGCGGCGGCGAGGATGCCAAGGCCCGCATCTGCAACGCCCGTCAACACCGCTGAGGCAACGCCCATGTGCGTGTATTCCTCGCGGCCGTAACCGTTTACCAAGGCCGTGGAGATCCCGAGTTCTCTTAGATGCTTGTCCGTGAGCAGCCTTGTGCCCGCCCCGTTCTGCCGGTTGATAAAGACAACGTCATTTCTTGCAAGGTCCCGGAAACCCCGGATGTTCTTCGGGTTGCCCTTTCGAACCATCAGTCCCTGCTGCCGGTAGACAAGGTTCATAAGGACGATCTTCCTGTCACCGAGGAGCCTTTGAATAAAAGGGACATTGTACTGCCCTGTCTCCTCATCGAGAAGATGTGTGCCGGCGATATGCGCCTCTCCCTTTTTCAGGGCGATCAGCCCGCCCATCGATCCCACGTGGGCGGAAGAGAGAGAATACCCGGGATGCCTCTTTTTCAGGATGTTTGCAAGAAGGTCGAGCGCGTTGTCATGGCTTCCTATGCAGACGACCGTATTTTCTATCTCCGCCTTGCCCCTGAGCATCTCCACGCTCACCTCGGTCCCCGCCCCGTATCCTTCGGACATGGCGGGTATTCTCACAAATCCGTCCGCCCTGACCAGAGACATCAGAACCCCAGCGCCCCGGCTCACAGGCGTCGCGATCAGGTTCCCGCCGACCTTTCCCACCTTCACCCTCAGGAACTCCTCCTGTCCGAGGGATGAGGCGACCTGCCGGGAAAGTCTCGCACGTATGGATTCCGGCTCAGGCATCTCAAGCCCCTGAAAACGGTAGATGAGCTCCTTCGCAAAAAGCGTGAACGTGATGTAAGCGGAGACGGGGTATCCGGGTATGCCGAGCACCGGGGTATCCTTCACCCTCCCGAGGATCACCGGCTTCCCGGGCTTTATGTTGATCCCGTGGAGCATCACCTCGCCGACTTCCGATATCGCCCTCGCCGTGTAGTCCTCGGAGCCCGCCGACGATCCGGCGTTTACCACAACGAGGTTCCCTCTTGCGCATCCTTCGACAATAGCCTTTTTAATCGCGCCGATGTCGTCGGCAACCGGGGAGAACCGGACCGCGTCGCCGCCCCACTCGCTGACGAGTGAAGAGAGCACCCTGGAGTTGTACTCGATGATATCGCCCTTGTGAAGCTCCGTGCCCGGCTCGACTATCTCGGACCCCGTGGGGATAATGACAACGGCAGGCTTGCGACGGACCCTGATTTCGACGTGCCCGCCTGAAATGACCGCCCCGATGTCGACCGGCCGGATCTTCTGGTTCTCGGGAAGTATCAGTTCGGTGCAGACGATATCCTCGCCGATGAGCCTGACATTCTGCCACGGTGCGGCAGGTTCGATGATTTCTATACAGTCGGGCGAAGCGTCGGAAGTGAGGGGAGAGGAGTTCTCCCGGATGTCTTCCCTGTCCCGTCTCCTTACTACCGGATCATCACACTTCACCGTATTCACATCTTCCACCATGATAACCGCGCTGAAACCCTCGGGAAGGGGGTCGCCTGTATCGACATAGACAGCCTCGGCGCCGGTTCGCAGCCTCTTCGGCGACGTCTCGGAGGCCCCGAACGTATCGATGTACCGCACCGCATACCCGTCCATTGCGGATGAATGGTAAAAAGGCGAAGAGAGTCTTGCCATGACTGCTTCAGCGGTCACCCTGCCTAGCGCATCCCGCACTTCGATCGACTCACCGGGGAGCGGCCCGCTCCCGGATACAATCCTCTCATGCCAGATGCGCAGCGCCTCTTCTATCGGTGTGTTCTCGATATATATCCCTTTTTTCAACCGCTTATCCCTCCGGTGGGAAGATGAATATCCTGCCGAATTTTGTTTTATTATCAGGTATATCTCCGGTGCAAATCAACATTCCGCCCTCACGGGGCGGTTCAGCACCTTCAAAGACTGCTCGCGACGATCTTCCCCGTTTCGCTCGATACGAGATGACAGTGGACCTTCATGTCCCCGTCAAACTTCGTCTCTACGTTAGCCTTCGCCGCCCTGCATATCCGCCTGAGCAAATCCGGTCTTTCTCCGCGACATAGCATGGCGAATATATCGCGCATGTCCGGGTCCCTCAAGGAAGCAATGTCGCCGGCCGGCATTCCCGATTTTTCGAGAAGAACAAGGACATCGCCGACAGAGGGATTCCCCCGGCACCAGAAGGCCGTGCTGAGCATGGTTTCCCATTCGGCCGCGATGTGCAGCACTCCAGCAGGAGCAGGCGACACGGCTGCGACCTCATCGATTATGCTCCCTTTAATGATTCGATACGCGGCGTCAGGGAGCGCAAAAAGTTCCTGGTGGGACCTTTTTGCCGCCTCCCCCCTGAAAAGCACGAGTATGTCATGCACCCCGGAATGTCTGTCGCTCATATCACCCAACATTTTAAAATACCACAAAGGAAAATTGCTTTTAACGGTCAACCCGTGTCCGGGGGCGTGGCATTTTTACACCGGCGCGATGTTTTTTGCCACAGCACCGTACCCGTGAGCTGCCGCGCGCTTTCCGGCGGTCGATGTCCCTTCTTAGCGGGGGCAGAAGGAGGCAGACCGGGAATGTGCCGTTTTGTATGGTTTTTCCCGCCCCTCACACACAACCCTCAATTCTCCATTCCCGTCTCTTGCCCTTCTGCGGAACCTCCCGCCTCCAATACTCATGACTGGCACAACGCTTGCTGTTCTGTTGAAGGAGGTAATGCATATGAGCAGACAAAAGGCGAGAAAGATCGTGTCGATATTAATGGAATCGCCGCTCTATACAACACTTTCGGTCGAAGAGCGGTCCGCTCTTGTGGCACGAATCGAGGAGAGTTATCCCTTACTCTTTGACGAAGAGGATGAGGAGACAGACGTGGGATACGAGGCGAGCTGGAGGGAAATAATACGATAGCAGTTTAAAACGCCATCATCGCCCTTGGGCTTCCTGCATAAGGGGGGAATTATTCTCCCGTCTTTTTCTCTTTTTTTCGTCCAACTTTAAAACTCCGAGCTGTCTTATTTGAGTCTCAGGAAGGCGATCGCCTCGACGTGATAGGTGTTGGGGAAAAAATCGATGAGTCTTACCGATTCGATCTCGTACTTCTCCTTCAGTTTCTTCAGGTCCCTCGCAAATGTCGCAGGGTTGCACGAGATATAGACTATCCTGTCTGCCGGATTTTCCATGATCTTCAAGGCCACGTCGGATGTAAGTCCCGGCCTCGGCGGGTCGAGGAGGATGACGTCGAATTTCCTGTTCATCCGGTATCTTTCTGCGGAGGATTTTACGATGCGGCAATTCCCGATGCCGTTGAATTCGAGGTTTCGTTTGCCGTCCTCCACGGCGTGGGGGTTTTCTTCCACGGCGATCACCTCCCCGGAAAGAGGGGCCAGGGGCAGCGAAAAGTTGCCTGCTCCGGCGTAGAGATCGAGGATACAGCCGCCTTCGAGCGGCGCCAGCTTTTCGACGATGAGTTCGGCCACCTTCCTGTTGAGCGCCCAGTGGGCCTGAAAAAATGTCCACGGTGAAACACCGTACCTCATGCCGTTGAGGTCGAAGGAAGTGTAGGCGCCGCCGTAAGAAGCGGAATCGTTCCAGGCGATCCCGGACAGCCCTGCATCGATGTAGGCCTCGAACATGGCCGTGTCGAAGTCCCTTCCCTTCAGGAGGGCAACGGGCGTCTCCCCGGCCGAAATATGGATATCGCTGAGGTTGCGGGCAAGGTCCTTTTCCCTTATTTTGGAAAGCACGGCGTTTATCCCGCCGCATAACAGCGCGCAGTCGTCGAATGTGATCACATCCCTGGAGGCCTCTCTGAAGAAACCCGCCTCTCCCGTCTTCGAAACCTTGAACTGAGCCCTCTGCCGGTAGTTCCATTGGGCATCGGAAAGCGTCTCGCCCAGCGGAAGCTCGATCTTTCCGATCCTGAAAAGCGAATCGGCAAGGATCTCCTCCTTCATCCGAAGCTGTTTCTCGTAGGAAACGAACTGCAGATGGCATCCGCCGCATGCTCCAAAGACCCTGCATGGAGGATCAACCCTGTGTTCCGAGGGCTCGACCACCTGAATCACTCCGGCCAGGGAGTAATCCCTTTTGCTCTCCTCGATTTCGACTTCCACGACCTCGCCGGGGATGGCGCCCCTTATGAGGATCACCTTCTCGTCCCTGGCGATAGAGTATCCCCCGTATGCCGGGGTCAGCGATTTCAGTATCTGTCCCATTACTCCCTTTCCGTCAGTTTCTTGATCGTTGCCTTCAACTCGGTGAGGTCGGCTGACTTGACGATGTACGCCTCGGACGCCCAGACCGCAAAATCGTCCCGGTAATCGTAGGCCGTGGACATGATTATCGGCATCCTCGGCCGTTTCTCCTTCATCTGCCGCAGCAGCTTAATGCCGTCGATATCCGGCAGAAGGATATCGAGCGTCACGAGGTCGGGCGATTCCTTGTCGAACTGGTCAAGGGCCTCCTGCCCGTTCGACGCCGTGACGACAGCGTAGCCTTCCTCCTCCAGTTCTTCCTTGTACAGCCTGAGAATGTTCTGATCGTCGTCTACAATCAGTATCTTCATATCAGCCCTCCTTTAGGGGTATAAAAACTCTGAAAACGCTTCCCTTGTCTATTTCGCTTTCGACCTCGATCATTCCGTTGTGCTCCTGGATGATCCTGTGCGTAATGGCCAGGCCGAGGCCGGTCCCGGCCGCCTTCGTCGTGAAGAAGGGATTGAAAATGAAGGGCATGACCGATCCCGGAATTCCCCTTCCCGTGTCCCTGATCTCGACCGCGGCATATCTCTCCCTCACGAACGTCCTGACGTAAATCGAGCCGTTTCCCGCAAGCGACTGTACGGAATTCGCGAGGATATTCACGATCGCCTCCTTCACCCTGTTGGGGTCTACAAAGACTTTGGAAGGAGGCCCGTAATCCTTTGCAAGAACGATTCCCCTGTCTTCTATGTCTGAGGCCATAAGCATGACCACGTCATCGATGAGTGAATTTAGGTTCACGACTTCCTTGACAAGACGCACTTCCTTCACGAACCCGAGGATCTCCTTCAGTATGCCCTCCAGTCTCCCCACTTCCCTGACGATGATCGCCGCGTATTCCTTCAGGTTCCCTTCGAGCTTGTTTTCCAGCCTCTTCGCAAACCCCCCGACCGATACGAGGGGATTGCGTATTTCATGGGCGACCTTTGCCGCAACCTCGCCGAGCGCCGCCATCTTTTCAGCCATTACGAGTTTTTCCTGGAGGTTTTTGAGCTCCGTGATATCGCGAACCACGTGGACGGACCCTATGAATTCCCCGTTGAGGTCGAAGATGGGAGAGCTCGATGTCAGAAAGGTCCCTTTCAGGTAGGGGTCGTCGAGTTCCTCGATATATGCCTTTTTCGTCTCGACCGTCTTATGGTGGGGACACATCGCATAGGGCTCGTGCGTGCCGTGAAAGACCTCATAGCATTTCTTACCCACGATCTCGGACGCCGGGAGGCCGAGCCGGTTGCTCACCGCCCTGTTGATGCTCATGACCACGTAGTCCTTGCTGTTGAAATAGACCATGTCCGACATGGACTCGAAGATGTTTTCGAGCTGCTGCTCCGCCATCGTCACCTGCTCGAAGAGGCGTGCGCTCTCGATCGCCGAAGCCACGTGGTTCGAAAAACTCGCGAGGAACTTCATGTCCTCGTCGGTGATCTGCTTTCCGTTGAAGTAGTTATCCACCCAGATGAGGCCGATCACCCTGTCCCTGGATATGAGCGGCACGATCGCATACGCCTGCGTACCGAGCTGCTGTATCAGGATCGGGTCGGACAGAGGCTCCGCTTTCACGTCGGCGACATTGAAGGGCATCTTTTCCCTCACCGCCCTCGTCAATATCGTGTCTTCATCGAGGGGTATCACTATACCCAGGGAGAGCCTGTCGAGGAAGGAGTCCTTTTTCATCGGACTCTGGATCACCTCCTGCATGATGTCTTCGAGCGTCTTTTTCTGCATCGAAAGCTCGCCCCATATTTTCCAGGCGTCTTCCGGATTTGCCGGCCCGACCCCCATCGCGCCCCTGAGCACCTTTTTTGCGTCGTCGACGAGGAAGAGGATAGCCCTGTTAAAGCCCATCCCGTCGCTCATCGTCACCGCCACGAGTACCATCCGGAGCAGCTTGTCGAGTTCGAGTGTGCCCCTCATCGCGGAGCTTATGAAGAACAGCCGCGACAGCTCCTGGTTGCGGCGTATCAGCTCTTTTTCGACGATCTTCTTTTCCGAGATGTCCCTCGAAATGCCGCTTATCCCTATAACCTTTCCCGCTGCGTCCTTGATCGGCGAAAGGGTCAGGTTCACCTCTATAATCGTTCCGTCCTTTCTGCGGCGTAGCGTCTCGATGTCTTTCAGCACCTCTCCCGTCTTGATCCTCTGGATGTACGCCCGCTCCTTTTCCAGGAGAAAATCGGGGACAAAGGGAAGGAATTTTCCCATCGCCTCAGCCTCGGTATATCCGAATATCTTTTCGGCCCCCTCGTTCCATGACGTGACGGTCCCCTCCAGGTCGGTGGCGACGATCGAGTCCGCGGAATTTTCTATGATGCTCTCCAGGTACTCCTTCGTCTGTATCACCTCACGGTAAAGGCTGAGCGTCTCCTCCTGGTAGAGGACCCGCTCCGTAATGTCGAGGATAAAGACCACGCAGTCGGCGACCTCGCCGGCCTCGTTCTTCACGGGATAGGCGGTCAGCTCGGCGTAATTCATCCCTCGCGACTGCATGATGGAATTTATCTCGCCCGTTTCAAACGTGGCCTTCGCCGCGCAGTGGGGACATATTCCTATCTTTTCGTGGAATATATCCAGACAGCTCCGCCCGATCAGCGCCTTTGCCGGAATGCCCACCCACTCCTCGACATACCTGTTCGCAGAAAGGATCGTGTAGCCCCTGTCGACAGTGATGATGCCTCCCTGCACGCTGTCGAAGAGGATGTCCAGCCTCTTCTTGGCCTCCCTCGCCTCCTCCTCTCTCTTCACCTCCATCTCGTACAGCTTAGACTTGTCGATTGCGATCGACAGTATCGACGCAAACCCATCCGCTGTATTGAGATCGTCGGGGGTAAAAGGGATCAGACTGCCTGCGGCGTCATATTTGTCGTAGAGCCCGAGGGTGCCTATCACCGTATCCCCAATTTTCAGGGGGACGCAGACCACCGACTTCACATCAATGGCGGGGACGCGCATCTCCTCGGGCAGCGCAGATACGTCTTCCACGAGCAGCGAAGCCTTCTGCTGCGCCACCCGTCCGGCAATGCCCTCCCCCAACCGTAATTCCATCCCGTCTCCTATCCCCTCGGGGAGACCGTAATCAGACTTGATCCTGAGCCTGTCGTTTTCGATCAGCCGTATTATGCAGCCCCGCGCAGAGAGCAGCCTGGCCATCTCAGCAGCCGTCTTCTCCAGAAGGCCTTCGAGATCGAGGACGGAGGTGACCGCCCTGCTCAGCTCATACAGGGCCGTAAGCTTCCCGATCTGTTTTTTCGTAGAAAGATAGAGTCCGGCGTTCGTAGCCACGGACCCTATCGCATGCGCCAGGATCGTAAGCGCATTCACCTCGTCTCCGGAGAAGGCGGAGCGGGACAGTTTTCCGGCGAGCAATATCCCTGCACAGGCGTTTCCCCTCAGTATCGGAACGGCGGCGCAGGACCGGTATTTCCCCTTCAACCAGGGCTCATCGCCCTCATATGCCCGGGTATCTTCTATCACGAGGGGCTTCAGCGTCGCCATGATTTTCGCCGCAATGCCGCTCTCTGACTCGATACGGACGTCGTCGGTCTCGTCGGCAGGCGCGTTGGACGCCTCAAGAAAGAACGTCTTCGACCCGGGCCTCGCCATGAAGATGAGGCAGCGGTCGTAGTTCAGCTTCTCTGCGATCGTTTCCGCTATCCCGGAAAGGGCCTCTTTCAGATCGGGAGTGGCCCCGGCGATCCTTGCGACATCCAGAAAGAGCTCCGTCTCATCGAGCTTTCGCTTGATCTTGCCGTGTGTGGATTCAAGGTCGGCGGCCATGGTGTTGAAGCTCCTGGCGATGACGCCGAATTCGTCCTTCCTGTCCATTTCGACCCTGTACGACAGCTCCCCGCGGCCGATCCGCTCCGTCGCCCTTAGGAGATCGTTAAAAGGTTCCGCGATCGTCCGTCTTATGCGGATGATCAGGAAGACGGCGGCTAACGCGCTGAAGGCTATCAGCCCGATGAGGTAGAATATGAGGTTTCGTTTCATCTCCTCCGTCTGCTTCGCGCTCTGCAGGAGTCTCGCACTGACTGATTCCTGCAGTCGTGCAATGCTGTCGACCGTCTCCCGTCCCTTCTCGTTTATCACCTGCAGATAATCAAGCGCTTCCCTGTTTCCGACGGGATGACGCATCGCGATGACCTGCTTCGAATAGCCGATGACGGGCGCAAACTCCCGCCCGATCCTCGCGATCTCCTCTCTCTGCCGCATGCTGCCCATCGCATCGCTGAGACTTCTGTCGAGGTCAGCTACCTTTTCGCCGTACTCCCGTCTGAATCTCTCATCTCCTGTCAGGCCCCAGTTGTTCGTCGACTCAAGAAAGGCATGGATGCTGTTTTCGAGATCACCGGCGGCCTTGAACTCCCGGCTCACAGCGCTGAGGTCGCCGGCATGCATCGTCAGCTTTCCGAAGATCACCAGTGTGCCGGATGCAAAGACGGCGATCAGGACGAGAAAAGCTGAAAGCATGAATGACAGTTTGGATCTCAGGCTCATCCCTTGACTCTCTCCGCCGCCTTCCGGTAGAGCTCCAGATATTGTTCAGCGGATCTGCCGGAGGAAAAATCGGCTTTCATGGCGGCAGAGATGACCTTGCGCATCTTCCGCCCGTCCCCGTAAACCTTCAACGCCCCGCCGACCGCATCTAACAGGGCGGCTGAAGAGTAATCGGAAAAGAGGAAGCCGTTCCCCTTCGAGGTCGACGGGTCGTAATCTTCCACCGTGTCGGCGAGCCCCCCGGTCCTTCTCGCGACGGGCACCGCTCCATACCTCATGGCGATCAGCTGCCCGACGCCGCAGGGCTCGTACCTCGAGGGCATGAGAAAAAAATCCGATCCCGCATAGATGAGGCGGGCGACCCTTTCTTCGAACCCGACCTTCACGAAAACGCTTTCCCTGTGCCTCTCCGAGACGTCCTCCAGCATTTTCCGGTAACGATCGTCGCCCTTTCCCAGGAGAACCGTATTCACGCCGAGCGCGACCATATCGTCCATCGCATCCGCAAGAAGGTCGAGTCCCTTCTGCGAGGTAAGCCTGCTGACGACCCCGAAGACCGGTTTTTTCCCATCGGAAAGTCCGGCCTCGGCGAGCAGCGCCTTCTTGCATTTTCGCTTTCCGCTGAGATCCGCCCCGTCGTACCGTGACGGCAGCATGGGGTCGGTCGCAGGGTCCCACTGCCGGTAATCTATGCCGTTGACCACGCCGAAGAGGTCGTTCTTTCTCTGCCGCAGCACCCCGTCGAGGCCGAAACCGTTTTCCGGGTAGAGGATCTCGCGCGCATAGGTGGAGCTTACGGTGTTTATCAGGTCCGAGTAGACGAGACCGGCCTTCATGAAATTCAGTTTTCCGTAAAACTCAAGTTTCTCAGGCGTAAAGTAATCCCTTCCCAATCCGGTGAACTGCAGATCGGAGGCAGGGAAAATCCCCTGGTAGCCGAGATTGTGAATGGTAAAAATGGTAGCTGCGGCCTCAAGGCCGCGTCTGCCGCCGTACAGGTCCCTTAGATAAAGAGGCGTCATGGCGGTCTGCCACTCGTTGCAGTGGATCACGTCCGGCCGGATATCCATTGCGCAGCACATTTCGAGGACTGCCCTCGAAAAGAAGGCGAACCTGAGGGCGTTGTCCGGATAATCTCCTTCGACGGAACCGTACAGACCGGGTCTTCCGAAGAGCGGCTCGCATTCGATAAAGTAGGCCTTCGGGGAAGAGGAGGCGTCGGAGGTCCGGATCGCCGCTTCAACGGGCCGCCCCCACATATCGATAGTGAACGACTTGCCGGTCCGCCGCGGTCTGAATCTCTTCCTTGTGCTCGCGTACAGCGGAAGCACGAGTGAAGCGTCAACCCCCCGTTTTCGCAACTCCTCCATGAGGGCGCCGGCCACATCGGCCAGCCCCCCCGTTTTTGCGTAAGGGACCGCCTCCGGGGTCGCGATGAGTATTTTCATTCGTGGTCACCCCTCAACCTTGGCCTCGCGCATGAACCCGGCCGATTCCTCGGGAGGCGTCGGGTTGATATAAAAGCCGGACCCTTCCTCGAAGCCCGCGATCTTGGTGAGCTTCGGCATCAGTTCTATGTGCCAGTGATAATACTCGTTCACTTCATCATAGAACGGAGAGGTATGGAGTACGACGTTGTACGGCGGCGTATCGAGTATTTTGTCCA
>JBJKSM010000122.1:0-8726 GCA_046704045.1 Thermodesulfovibrionales bacterium
AAACAAGTCTATCACACTTCGCCTGCCGCGTCCCCGTGCCTGCCGCGACCCATCATTAATATACGGAAGCCGCAGGGGTCTTCGCTTTTGCCATGGTCCGGCAAATATGCCGTGCTTTTAGGGAAAATCTGAAGTTGCCGCAGAAAGAGGCTATGCCGTGACGCAAAACTCCTTGAAAAAATAGGGAAAAATAAGTAATATTAACACTTAATGGCGAAGATGAACGAACTCGAAAAATTGCGGAAACATATAGACGGTATCGACGATGAGATACTTGCACTGCTGAACAGGCGATCGGAGGTCGTCCTCGAAGTCGGGCATATCAAGCGTTCTCAGAAGTCGAGGTTCTATAAGCCCGACAGGGAGCGGCAGATCCTCGACCGTCTTACCGCAAACAACGCCGGCCCCTTTCCGGGCGACGCGCTCAGGGCGATTTACCGGGAGATCCTTTCGGCGTCGCTCTCTCTCGAAGAACCACTGAAGGTCTCGTGCCTGGGACCGCTTGCTACGTTCTCCCATCTTGCGGCACTCAGACATTTCGGTTCTTCGGCTCATTTTGTGCCTTTGGTAAGCATCAAGGAAGTCTTCGAGGCTGTGGAGAGGGGCGAGGCTGAATACGGCGTTGTGCCGATAGAGAACTCGACCGAGGGTGTGGTGAGTTCTACACTCGACATGTTTATGGATTATGACCTGAAAGTTGCGGCAGAGATCATCCTTGAAGTATCCCATAACCTCCTTTCCAAAGCCGCGGGCCGGTCAAAAGTGAAGAAGATCTACTCGATACCGATCGCCACCGCCCAGTGCAAACAATGGCTTGAAAACCATATGCCGGGGATCCCCGTGCTGGAGGCTACGAGTACCGCCAGGGCTGCAGAGATGGCGGCAAAGGAAGCCACAGCCGCAGCCATTGCAAGTGAACTGGCGGCAAGGATTTACGATCTAGATCTGCTTGCGAGAAATATCGAAGACAGCAAGCATAACGTGACGAGATTCCTCGTGATATCGAAAGGTTTTCCGCCCAAGTCGGGTAACGATAAGACGTCGATCATGTTTTCGATCAAGGACCGGCCCGGCTCACTTTACGATATCCTGCTGCCGTTCAAGCGGGCGAAGATAAATCTTACGAAGATCGAATCGAGACCCTCGAAGAGAAAGGCATGGGAGTATATCTTTTTTGTTGACATGCAAGGCCATATCGATGATAAGAGACTTCGCAGGGCTATAGAGGCTGTCAAGGAAGAGTGCCTTTATATGAAGCACCTCGGATCCTATCCGCAGGGGAACATCCAGTGATAAGGCCGCCGGAGCACGTGCTCGGCATCCGGCCCTATGTGCCCGGAAAACCGATGGAGGAGCTCGAACGGGAACTCGGAATAACCGGTTCGATCAAGCTCGCCTCGAACGAAAACCCGGTCGGTCCTTCACCGGAGGCCCTGAAGGCCATCGCCGGCTGCCTTCACGACCTCAACAGGTACCCCGACGGAAGTGGCTATTACCTGAAACGGGCGCTCTCTGCCGCGCTCTCCGTAAGCGACGGGGAGATCATCCTCGGCAACGGCTCGAACGAACTGCTCGACATCGCCGCAAGGACCTTTCTGAGGCCCGGCGACGAGGCGGTGATGGCCGCGCCTTCCTTCGTCGTCTACTCGATGGCGGTACGGGCGGTGGGAGGAAAGGCGGTTCAGGTGCCGCTGAAGAACCTCGCGCATGACCTCGATTCCATGGCCGCGGCGATCACCCCGGGAACAAGGATGATCTTTATCGCCAACCCGAACAACCCTACCGGAACGATCAACAGGAAAGACGAGTTCGATCGCCTCATGGGAAGGGTTACGGCCGACATGCTCGTCGTCCTCGACGAGGCATACTACGAATACGTGACCGACCCGGATTACGCCGACAGCATGAAATATCTCCACTCCGAAAAGAACGTCCTCATCCTGAGGACCTTTTCGAAGGTCTACGGGCTCGCAGGGCTGAGGCTCGGCTACGGCATTGCAAAAAAGGAGATAGTGTTCGACATGAACAGGCTCAGGGAGCCCTTCAACACCAACTCGATTGCGCAGAGGGCGGCTGTCGCGGCCTTGAGCGACAGGGCGCATGTCGAACGTTCCAGAGGTGTCAATGAAGAGGGAAAGAAATACCTGTACCGGGAACTGGAGGCGATGGGTGTCGCCTATGTCCCCACAGAGGCGAATTTCATATACATCCCGCTTGACGATTCCTCCGCGGTGAACGACAATCTTCTGAGACTCGGCGTCATCATAAGGCCGATGGGACCGAAGGCGATCAGGGTGACCATCGGTCTTCCGGAGGAAAACAGACGGTTCATCGAGGCACTGAAGAAGACAAGGGGCGAAGCCCGCTGACCGTCTGCCATCGGTTATCGAACGGCCGTGATGAGTCCCGTCAGTCAGCTCGCGGCAGATCGCCGAAGGTTGACGGCCTTTTGTTAAGGAGAAGCTTATGGACATAATCGTTTTAAAGACCGGCGCAACCGAAGAAGAGATCAGGCACGTCGTCAAGAAACTCGAAAGCCGGGGTCTTCAGGTGAGCATATCGCAGGGGACCGAAAGGACGATCATCGGCGTCATCGGAGATACCTCGAAGGTCACCGAGGAAGAGGAAGACGCGATCCGCGCCGCCTCGGGCGTCGAAAACGTGCTCAGGATCCTCAAGCCCTACAAGCTCGCAAGCAGGGAGTTCAAGAAGGAAAATACCGAGATAAACGTGCGCGGCATCGTCATCGGCGGAAAGAGAATACCGGTCATGGCCGGGCCCTGCGCGGTCGAAAACAAGACGATTCTTACGAGCATCGCCGAGAAGGTGAAGGAGGGCGGCGCGCTCTTTCTGAGAGGGGGAGCATACAAGCCGAGGACTTCTCCTTATTCCTTCCAGGGGCTCGGAGAGGAGGGGCTGAAATACCTTGCCGGGGCGAGGGAAAAGACAGGGCTCCCTGTCGTCACCGAGCTCATGGACCCGAGGGACCTCGACACGGTCGTCAGGTACGCCGATATCATCCAGATCGGCGCGAGGAACATGCAGAACTTCAGGCTCCTCCTGGAGGTCGGCACCGCGCAGAAACCGGTCCTGCTCAAGCGGGGGCTTTCGTCTACCATAAAGGAATGGCTGATGTCCGCGGAATATATCATGTCGAGGGGCAACCGGGAGGTGATGCTCTGCGAAAGGGGTATACGCACCTTCGAGACCGCTACGCGCAATACCCTCGACCTGAGCGCCGTTCCGGTACTCAAACAGCTGACGCACCTGCCGGTCGTCGTGGACCCCAGCCACGGCGTCGGTAAATGGGACCTCGTTGCGCCGATGGCAAAGGCCGCCGTCGCCGCGGGCGCCGACGCCCTGATCATAGAGGTCCATACCAACCCTGAAGAGGCGATGTCCGACGGCGAACAATCCCTGAGGCCGGAGCATTTCGAGCGGCTGATGCGCGAGCTGAAGCCCGTGGCAGAGGCGGTCGGAAGGGAAATATGACGCCGGTCTTCGAAAAGATAACGGTCCTCGGCGTCGGCCTTATCGGGGCCTCCTTCGCCATGGGGGTGAAGAAAAACGGCATCTGCCGGTATGTCTGCGGCTTCGGACGGACGAGGGAGAACCTCGAAAGGGCGAAGGCGAAGGGGATCATCGACTTCTTTGAAACGGACGCCGCCGGTGCCTGCCGCGACTCCGACCTGGTCCTTTTTTCGACCCCTGTCGGGAGTTTCCTCGATATCGCAAGGAAGTCTGCGTCCGCCTTCAAAAAAGGCGCGATCGTCACCGATGCCGGAAGCGTGAAGGGATACCTGGTCTCCGAAATGGAAAAGGTCATGCCCGAGGGCGTGCACTTTATCGGGGGCCATCCCATAGCCGGGAGCGACAGGTCCGGGATAGAATCGGCAGACGCAGGGCTCTTCCGGGATGCGAAATGCATCGTAACCCCCACACCGCGCTCGGATGAGACGGCGCTCGATAAAGTCTCCGGCCTCTGGAGGGCGCTCGGCGCGAAGGTGATCGCGATGGACCCTGCGGAGCACGACCGGATCTACGCTGCGGTGAGCCACCTGCCGCATGTCATCGCGTATTCCCTCGTCAGTACGATCGCCGGGGTGGACCCTTCGTATCTTGAATTCTCCGGCCAGGGGTTCAGGGACATGACGAGGATTGCGGCGAGCTCGCAGGAACTCTGGCGGGACGTCTGCATGCTTAACAGGGAGAACCTTATCGAGATGATCACGGTCTTTCAGCAGAACCTCGATTCCCTGAGCCGTTATCTCAGGACCTCCGACGCAGATTCCCTCGAAAGGGAATTCGGGAAGGCCCGGGCGCTGAGGCAGGGCATTGGACAGAATTGATATCGGCAGGACCGGGAGGTTCAGGGGAGAGTTCGCCCCCCCGCCTGACAAATCTATATCCCACAGGGCGGTGATCTTTTCCTCCCTTGCGAAGGGCAGGGGGACCGTCAGGAATTTCCTCAGGGCAAAAGATACGGAAAGCACAATGAACGCCTTCAGGGCGCTCGGCATCGATATCGAAGACAGGGGCGATACGCTCATCATCAACGGGAAGGGGCTTCACGGGCTGTCGGAGGCGGATGACGTGATCGACTGCGGCAATTCGGGCACCACGATACGCCTCCTGTCCGGCGTGCTTGCGGGCAACCCCTTCTTTTCGGTGCTCACCGGTGACGGCTCGCTCAGGACGAGACCGATGGCAAGGGTGATCAGGCCCCTCTCCCTTATGGGTGCGGAGATCATGGCGAGGGCGGGCAACAGCTATCCTCCGCTTGCGATCAGGGGGAAGAGACCCGGGCCCCTGCAGTATGCGATGCCCGTTGCCAGCGCGCAGGTGAAATCCTGCCTTCTTCTTGCCGGCCTTTATGCCGACGGCGAGACGTCGATCACCGAGCCCGCGAAGTCGAGGGACCACACCGAGGTGATGCTTCCCGCTTTCGGCGCCGACCTCATGGTCGACGGCCTCGAAGTGCGGATAAGAGGGGGAAGGGAACTCGCGCCGCTCTATATCGACGTGCCGGGCGATTTCTCTTCAGCCGCTTTTTTCCTTGTGGCTTCTCTCATCATCCCCGGCTCGGAGATAACGGCGAAGAACGTCGGCATCAACCCCACGAGGACCGGCCTTCTGAAAGTCCTTAAAGACATGGGGGCCGAAATAGAGGTTGCAAACGCCCGTGAGGTGTCGGGCGAGAGGGTCGCCGATCTTCACTGCAAGGGAGGCGCCGGACTGAAGGCGGTCGACGTGGACGGCGACGTCATCCCATCGCTGATCGATGAATTCCCTGTCCTCTGCGTCGCGGCGGCCTTTGCGGATGGTACGACGACGATACGGGGAGCGGAAGAGCTGCGCGTCAAGGAATCCGACAGGATAAAGGCGATGGCTGCGGAACTGCGGAAGATGGGCGCCGCGGTCGAGGAATTTCCGGACGGCCTTGGCATCAGGGGCGCCGGCCGGCTGAAAGGCGCAGCGGTAGAAAGCCACGGCGACCACAGGATAGCGATGTCCATGGCGGTGGCGGCCCTTGCCGCTGAAGGGACGACGACCATACACGGCGCGGCGGCGGTCGACATCTCGTTCCCGGCTTTTTTCGAGACGCTGAGGAGGCTTTCAACGTGAAAAAGGTGATCGCCATAGACGGCCCTTCCGGCGCGGGAAAAAGCACTATCGCCAGGCTCCTCGCAAAGGAACTCGGGTATTCCTATCTCGACACCGGGGCGCTTTACAGGGCAACGGCCCTCTATCTTAAGAGATGCGGTCTCGGCGAAGACGCCTCGGACGACGAAATAGCCGGGGCGCTCAGGAAGGCGAAGGTGGAATTCAGAAGGGGCAGGGTCTTTTTGAACGCAGAAGACGTTTCAGAAGAGATCCGTTCCCCTGAGGCCGGTCACTATGCATCCGTTTTTTCGGCCAGGAAGCCGGTGCGCGAATACCTGCTCGGCACCCAGCGGGAGGCCGCCGGGACCTCGGACCTCGTGGCAGAGGGCCGCGATATGACGACGGTCGTCTTCCCCGATGCCTGCAGTAAGGTGTATCTCGACGCCTCGGTCGAAGAAAGGGTGAGGAGGCGGACTGTCGAACTTGTCTTAAAGGGGTTCGAGGTCGACGAAGGGCTCATCCGCCGCGAGATCGTCGAAAGGGATGCCAGGGACACCGGCAGGGATATCGCGCCGCTGAAGAGGGCCGCCGACGCCCTGTTCGTCGATTCTTCCGGCCTTTCGGTGGAAGAAGTGTTCAGGAAAATCCTCGCGATCGTGGGACAAAAGAAGGAGATGTCGACAAAATGAAAATGTGTCTTTCCGGAGAGCGCGGGTGGAAATAATCGTCGCGAAGATGGCGGGATTCTGTTTCGGCGTGAAAAGGGCGATAGAGATCACCTTCGATATATCGGAAAAGGACAGCGAGGGTGTTTACACCCTCGGCCCGATAATCCATAACCCGCAGGTGATCGAAAAGCTGAAGAGCGAAGGGGTGGCGCCGATCGAGGTCGATGAGATCGGCAAGAGGAAGGTCAAGTCCCTTATCATAAGAACGCATGGCATACCCCGTCAGCTCTATGATAGTATATCGGCGCGCGGTTTCAGGATCATCGACGCGACCTGCCCGTTCGTGAAAAAGGCTCAGCATTATGCTAAACTTCTTAAAGAAAACGGTTACCAGGTCGTGATCCTTGGGGACGCGAACCACCCCGAGGTTAAGGGACTGGTGAGTTATGCGGGCGAGGATGTGGTCGTAGCCGGCGCGGACAGTCCCCTGAAGGGCCTCAAACCGAAGGTGGGAATCATCGTTCAGACTACGCAGCCGGTGGAAGCGCTGAAAAAGCTGCTTTCCGGCGTCGTGGAACACGCCAGGGAGGTAATGGTTTATAATACCATATGCAATTCCACGGCGCTGAGGCTGAAGGAGACCGCTGAAATGGCGCACAAGGTGGACGTTATGGTCGTCGTGGGGGGCAAAAACAGCGCCAACACGACGCAGCTGGCGAACCTGTGCAGGTCTCTTTCGGTGAAGACGCATCATATCGAGACTGCGGACGAGATCGATGACCGATGGTTCCCCGACGTACGAAGGACCGGTATCACCGCCGGGGCGTCGACGCCTGACTGGATTATCAAAGAGGTTGAAAAAAGAATCAGAGATATAGGAGGGAAGCCCCGTAATGGAAATTAAGAACAATGACATGGAAAAGCTCTATGCCGAGACCTTCCAGGCGATGGAAGAAGGGACGATACTATCGGGAAAGGTACTCGCTATCAAGCCCGACGGGGTTATCGTCGATATCGGCTACAAGTCCGAGGGGTTTGTCCGTGTCGATGAATTTACGCCGGAAGAACTGCGGTCGCTGAAGCCTGGTGATCAGATAGAGGTCTATGTCGAGCACATCAGGGACTCCGAGGGTGTGGTCAGCCTCTCAAAAGAGCGCGCATCCAAGATCAAGGTCTGGGACATGCTTGAAAAGGCGGCCCAGGACGGCACGCTCGTCGAAGGGGTGGTGACCGAGAAGACCAAGGGCGGGCTCACCGTCGATATCGGCGGAGTGAAGGCCTTTCTCCCGGGCTCCCAGGTCGATATAAAGGTTACGAGGGACGTCGACGGCCTCATCGGGGAAAAGTCGATGTTCAAGGTGCTGAAGATCAACAACAAGCGCTCGAATGTCATCGTATCGAGGCGCGCGGTGCTTGAGGATGAACGGCAGAAAAAGAAGGGTGAGACGATCGGGAAGATAAAGGAGGGCGCGCTCCTCGAAGGCATAGTGAAGAACATCACCGATTACGGCGTCTTCGTGGACCTGGGCGGCATCGACGGTCTCCTCCATATCTCCGATATCTCATGGGGCCGCATAAGTCATCCCTCCGAGTTTTTCGCAGTCGGCGACACCATAGAGGTCGTTGTCCTGAAGTATGACGAGGCGAACGAGCGGATAACGCTCGGCTACAAGCAGAAGCGTCCCGACCCGTGGTCCGATGTGCTGGAAAAGTATCCGGCAGGGACGAGGGTGCGGGGAAAAGTGGTGAGTATCACCGACTACGGCGTTTTTGTCGAGATAGAGGCAGGGCTCGAAGGGCTCGTCCATATATCGGAGCTGGACTGGGGGCCGAGGATGAAACACCCCTCCAAGTATGTCTCGGTCGGGGACACGGTTGAGGCGGTGGTCCTTAAGGTGGACAGGGACGACAGGAAATTGTCTCTCAGCGTCAAACAGACGAAGCCGAGCCCGTGGGAGCTGATAAGGGAGCGGTACCAGGTCGGGCAGAAGATCGCCGGAAAGGTGAAAAGTCTGACCGATTTTGGCGCCTTCGTCGGCCTGCCCGAGGGGGTCGACGGGTTGATCCATATCTCCGACCTTTCCTGGACGAAACACGTGAAGCACCCCTCGGAGGTGCTGAAGAAAGGGCAGAAGATAGAGGCGGTGATCCTCGGTCTCGACCCTGAAAACGAAAAGATGGCGCTCGGCCTGAAGCAGCTCGAGCCGGACCCTTGGATAGAGATCATACCGTCGAGGTTCAAGCTCGGCGACGAGGTCGAGGGAAAGGTGCTCAGGATAACGGACTTCGGCATCTTCGTCGAGCTGGAGGGGGGTGTCGAGGGGCTCATCTACTCCTCCGAGGTCGTACCCAGACCGGCTGATGCTGAGCCCCTCGGGGAGGGAGATGCCGTTGCCGCAAGGATCATCAAGATAGACCTCGAAGAAAGGAAAATAGGCCTGAGCATGAAGAACG
>JBJKSM010000123.1:0-10711 GCA_046704045.1 Thermodesulfovibrionales bacterium
ATATTCACGCAAGGCCCTTGAAATTGCCGAAAAGATCGGCGACGTTGCAGAAGTCGCGAAGAGCTGCAGCCAGATCGCTATCGTCCATCGGAAAAGGGGCGACTACGACAGGGCACTCGAATTCTCCCCTAAGGCGCTCGCCATCGCCCAAAACATCGGCGACATCGCGGGGGTCTCGAAGAGCTATAACCAGATCGGAATCGTGCACCAGAAAAGGGGCGACTACGACTGGGCACTCGAATTCTACCAGAAGGCGCTCGATATCGCTCAACGGATCGGTGACATTTCGGGGATCTCCGCCGGCTATCAGAACATTGGAATCGTCTATCAGAAAAAAGGGGACTACGACAAGGCCCTCGAACTGGCCGGCAAGGCCCTGGACATGAGGGAAAAGACCGACGACTATTACACGCGCGTGAGGATCTACGGCCAGATGGGACTGCTCTATCGGCTGAAGGGCGACTACGACAGGGCGCTCGAATTCTCCCGGAAGGCACTGGATATCGCAGGAAACATCGGGGACATCTCCGGCGCCTCGATGAGCTACAACCAGATCGGCGTTGTACACCAGGAAAGGGGCGATTATGCGCAGGCCCTCGAATGCTACCACAAGGCGCTCGACATCGCAAAAAAGATCGGCGATATCTCCGAGGTCTCGACCAGCTACAAACAGATCGGCATTGTCCATCAGGAGAAGGGTGACTATGCGCAGGCCCTCGAATGCTACCACAAGGCCCTCGACATCGCAAAAAAGATCGGCGATATCTCCGGCGTCTCCAAGAGCTGTCACCAGATCGGCATCGTACACCAGAACAGCGGCGACCATGAGAAGGCGCTCGAATACTACCGGAAGGCGCTCGACATCGCGGAAAAGATCGGCGATATCTCCGGCGTCTCCAAGAGCTGCCACCAGATCGGCGTCGCCTGCCAGGAGAGGGGCGACTACGACAAGGCGCTCGAATACTACCAGAAGGCGCTGACCATAGCCAAGCAGGTCGGCGATATCGTCGGCGTGGCGAGCAGCATGGGGATGGTGGGCAAGGTGATGCACCTGAAGAAAAACTACAGGGACGCCTTCATCGATTACCTGATAGCCCTCGACATCTTCGAAAAGATCGGCTCGCCCAGCGTGAAGGTAGTTAACGGACTGATCACGGAACTGACAAAGGACATGAAGGAAGAGGAATTCAACAAGCTCCTCGACGAGCTCAAGCTGAATTTCGATCCGGACGTTACTCCCTGATCCTCTCCAGCGCCTTCCTGGCGGCAAGAGTTTCGGCCTCTTTCTTCCTCCTTCCCGATGCCACGCCGAGCTTTTTTCCGTCGAGATAGACAGCCACGGTGAATATCCTCTGATGCTCCTCTCCGTGCTGCCGTATCACCCTGTATTCGGGCAGCATCCCGTGAAGCAGTTGTGTCTTCTCCTGGAGCTCCGTCTTGTAGTCGTAGAACTCTCCGGATTCGATCGCCCCTTCGATCTTGCCCCTGAAGAATGCGACCACGATCTCCCTTGTCTTCTCAAAACCGGCGTCGAGGTAGACCGCTCCGACGACCGCCTCGAGGGCGTTGGCGAGAATCGACTTCTTCTCCCTGCCGCCCGTCGCCTCTTCCCCCTTGCCGAGGAAAAGATACCTGTTCAGGCCGATCGAATACGCTATGTCGGCCAGTACCGACTCGCAAACGAGGTATGACTTCATCTTGGCGAGCACCGATTCGCTGTGCCTCTCCCTGATAAGGAAGAGATACTCGACGATGATCAGTCCGATGACGGAGTCGCCGAGGAATTCGAGCCTCTCGTTATAGGAGGACACCTTTTCCCTGTTTTCGTGATAGTACGACTTATGGGTCAGCGCTTCCCCGGGCAGCGCCTTCTCCCTGAAGATATACCCGATGGCCTTCTCTAATTCATCGATATGCCGTTTCAGACCGGCCGGACTCAATTTGCGAACTTCTTGAAAAGGAGGCAGGCGTTGGTGCCGCCGAACCCGAAGGAGTTCGACAGCGCATAGCGCACTTCTTTCTGCCGAGCGGTATGCGCCACATAATCGAGGTCGCACCCGTTATCGGGGTTGTCGAGGTTGATCGTCGGCGGTATAAGGCTGCTGCGGATACCGAGACAGCATACAATCGCCTCGACCCCGCCGGCCGCCCCGAGGAGATGCCCTGTCATCGATTTCGTCGAACTCACCGCCAGTTTATACGCATGCTCTTTGAAAACGGACTTTATGGCAATGGTTTCGAGCTCGTCGCCGTATTTCGTCGACGTGCCGTGGGCGTTGATATAGTCCACCATCGAAGGTTCCACTGCCGAGTCCTTCAACGCCATCGTCATGCACCGCGCCGCACCCTCACCCTCCGGGGCCGGAGAGGTGATATGATAGGCGTCGGCGGTAAGCCCGTACCCTATGAGCTCCGCGTAAATCTTCGCCCCTCTTTCAAGGGCATGGCCCAGTTCCTCCAGCACGAGTATGCCGGAGCCTTCGCCCATGACGAAACCGTCCCTGTCCCTGTCAAAGGGCCTACTCGCCATTTCAGGCTCGTCGTTCCTCGTCGACAGCGCCTTCATCGCGTTGAACCCGCCGATACCCATGGCGGTAATGCACGATTCGGTCCCCCCCGCAATCATCGCATCCGCGTCTCCCCTCTGTATGACCCTTAAGGCATCTCCGATAGCGTGGCTGCCCGTTGCGCACGCGGTGGCGGGCGCAACGTTCGGACCCTTGGCACCGAAGCGGATCGATATCTGACCCGCGGCGAGATTGATGATGAGCATCGGGATAAAAAAAGGCGTGATCCTGCGCGGTCCTTTTTCGAGCAACACCTTGTGATAATACTCGATCGCCGGGAGTCCCCCCATCCCGGAGCCCACGTATACGCCGACCGTGGCGGCGTTCGCCTCGTCCACCTTCAGCTGTGCGTCGTCCATCGCCATTGCAGCCGCCGCAATGCCGAAGTGGATAAAGCGGTCCATCTTCTTTATCTCTTTGGGCTCGATGTAATCTTCCGGGTTAAAGCCTTCGACCTCGCCGGCGATCTTCGTGGCGTGTGCAGAGGCGTCGAAATGGGTAATCCTCCTGACCCCGGACCGCCCTTTAACGAGACCTTCCCAGCTTTTCTCTACACCGATACCCAGGGGCGTGACAAGTCCCAGCCCCGTGACAACGACCCTTCTCTTTTCCATCAAGCCTGTTTGTTCTTTATATACTCTACGGCGTCCTTGACCTTCACGATCTTCTCTGCGTCCTCATCGGGGATCTCTATATTGAAAGACTCTTCGAAGGCCATGACAAGCTCTACCGTATCGAGCGAATCCGCACCGAGGTCCTCGACGAAAGAGGCCTCCGGAGTAACTTCTGCGGCACCGACGCCCAGCTGTTTTGCGATGATCTCCTTCACTTTTTCTTCAACCATTGTACTACCTCCCAATTAATTTCATATTTTAATCCGAACAAAAAAACACTGAGGACAAATGACGTCACATGTACATGCCGCCGTTGACATGAACGACCTGGCCCGTGATATATCCCGAAGAGGGAGATGCGAGAAATACGACGGCATTCGCAACGTCCCCCACTGTGCCGAAGGTTCCGGCAGGAATAGATTTTAACATTTCCTGCCTGACACTTTCAGCAAGCGCGTCGGTCATCGCTGTCGAGATGAATCCGGGGGCCACGGCGTTCACGGTGATCCCCCTGCTGGCGTATTCCCTGGCTGTCGTCCTGGTGAGGCCGACGATGCCGGCCTTTGATGCGCTGTAATTCGCCTGTCCGGGGTTTCCCATAAAGGCTACGACCGAGGCGATGTTCACGATCCTGCCGTATTTCTGCTTCACCATCACCTTCACCGCCTCTTTCGAACAGAGGAAGACGCCCTTCAGGTTGACGTTGATTACCGCGTCCCAGTCCTCGTCCTTCATCCTCAGGATGAGTCCGTCCCTGGTGATGCCGGCATTATTTATGACGATATCGAGCCGCCCGAAATCATTCACGATCTTCGCGAAGGCGGTCACGACCTCTTCCGACTTCGAGACGTCGAGCTTCAGTGCCTCCGCCCTGACCCCGAGAGCCGAAAGCTCCCGCGCCGCCGATTCCGCGCTCTCAAGAGACACGTCGGCTATGGCGAGGTCCGCCCCTCTCCGGGCGAGGCCTTCCGCAATCGCCCTGCCGATCCCGCGGGCGCCCCCCGTCACCAGAGCTGTCTGTCCTTTAAATTCCATATGCACCCCCTGAAAAGTGTCTCTCATTTTAACAAAGTGGCCCTATCTTTTCCAGTCATTTTCTGTGCTATAATAAAATCCATTTCCGTTGCGCGCTTTGCACTTGCGGCCTCACTTCGTTCAGGGTCGGCGCACGGGCGGGATGGTTCATCCGACCGGGACAGCGATATCGCGGGGCCGCGCAAAATGACCGGAAGAGGGGGCTTATGCCGGAAAAGGTATATCTCATAGACGTTACGAACCGGGACGGAGTGCAAACGTCGCGTATCCTGCTTCCCAAATTGTCCAAGACGATGCTCAACATCTACCTCGGCGAGATGGGCGTCTTTCAGAGCGAAATCGGTTTTCCGACGCTCAGGCACGAGATGAATTACATCAACGCTAACCTGGAGCTCGCCGCGACCGGGGCGATCGGGAGGATCCACCTCGAAGGCTGGTGCAGGGCTGTCGTCGAAGACGTCAGGCTTGTCTTCGGGAACTGCCCCGGAATCAGGCACATCAACGTCTCCGTGTCCACATCGGAGATAATGATCCAGGGGAAATTCCAGGGCAGGAAGACCTGGAATGACCTCGTGCGGTCGATGACAGAGGCGGTGAAGACGGCGAAGGAATTCGGCGCCGAGAGCGTGGGGATCAACGCCGAGGACGCATCGAGGACCGAACTCGAAAGACTGATCGATTTTGCCCTGGCCGGGAAAGAGGCGGGGGCAGACCGTTTCCGCTACTGCGATACCCTCGGCACGGACGATCCCATCACGATCCATGAGAGGATCAAGACCCTCGCGCTCGCTACGAAGTTTCCCGTCGAGATGCACTGTCACAACGACCTCGGCATGGCGGAGGCCGTCTCCTGCGCCGGCGCCCAGGGGGCGATCGAAGGCGGCGTCGACACCTATATCAATACGACCCTGAACGGATACGGCGAACGGTGCGGCAACTGCGATCTGGTGTCGACCATCCTGGCCCTTAAATTTTCGCACGGCCTGAGCAAAAAGGTGCATCTCGACGAGCACGTGGACCTGAAAAAATCATGGAAGGTGGCGAAATACGCGTCCTATGCCTTCGGACTTCCTATCCCGATCAATCAGCCCGGGGTCGGCGCCAACGCCTTTGCCCATGAATCCGGCATTCATGCCGACGGTGCGCTCAAGGACAGGAGAAACTACGAGCTCTACGACCCCGAGGACGTGGGGAGGGGCGAGCCGGAGCTGACCGAAACGGGAAGGATAATAACGACCGGAGAATACGGCGGTATCAAGGGCTTCAGGCACGTCTACGACAAGCTCGGCATTCACTTCCATACGGACGAGGAGGCGAGGAAGATCCTCGAGCTCGTGCAGTATGCAAACCTGCATACGCAGAAACCCCTGACCGACGACGAGCTCCGCCTCATCGCGACTCATCCCGACAGCGTGAGGAAAATCCTCACAGTCACCATCTGAGCCTAAAGGACTGTCTTAAAATAGAAGCCGGATGCAGGGAAAAAACTTTTTCAAAGGAGAGAGAATATGACCGATGCCGTTATTCACATCGAGGGAATGTCGTGCCAGCACTGCGTCATGAGGGTTAAGAAGGCCATAGAAGGTCTCGCGGGGATATCGTCGCTTACCGTAGAAATCGGCGAGGCGAAGGTCACCTTCGACGAATCGAAGATACGGGAAAAGGATATCGAAGCCGCCATCGTCAAATCGGGTTATAAGATAAAAAGCTGACCTTTCAGACTGCCGGCGTATCCGGCAACCCGTGCAGGGATTTTACGCCGGGCCTCTGAGTTCGCCGCCCGTTTCCTTCAACAGATGTTCCACCAGCCCCCGGTGCACGGACTCCACCTCGGCGTCGGTGAGCGTTCTGTCGGCCCTCCGGTAAACGATCCTGAAGGCGAGGCTCTTCCTGCCCTTTGCGATATTCTTTCCCTTGTAGTGGTCGAAGAGCTCCGCGCTTTCTATGAAGTCGGACCGGTATCCCCTTATATGCTCCGACACCACAGATGACGGGATGCCTTCATCGAGCACGATCGCAACGTCTCTTTCGATCGCGGGATATTTCGGAATCGGGGAGTAGACGAGTTTTTCGGGGGCAACAGAGAAGAGCGCATCGAGATCGAGTTCGAAGACAATGATCTCGGGTTTGCTCACCTTCAGGTCGAGATGCTCGACCACGGAAGGGCCGATCTCGCCGATGAAACCCATGCCGTCTCCGTTTACGGTAATGTCTGCGGATTTTCCCCTGTGCAGGAACGCCTCGGAGGAAGGGGCATATGAAATCCCTCTTATCTTCAGCTCATCGAATAGCGACTGGAGCGCGCCCTTTGCGATGAAGAAGGCCGGCGCATCGTCCCTCCAGAGGGACGGGGCGTTTTCGCGATAAAAGATACCGCCGAGCCGCAGCCCCTCCGAGGGGAGTCTTTTCCCTTCGTCGACAAATACACGCGAGACCTCGAAAAACCGTATCTCCCTGATGCCGCGGGAAAGGTTATAGATGAAGTTGTTCAGCAGCGAAGGCACAAGCGTCGTCCTCAGCAGGGAATCTTCCCGGCGCAGGGGGTTTCGCACGCCCAGATGCCTTCTCCGCCTGTCGTCAGCCGGTATCCCGAGCATATCGAGCTGCGAGGGGTTCATGAAACTGTAATTCACCACGTCCGTATATCCGGCCTTGCGCATCGATTCGCGAACCGTGCGTATTATGGTCTCCCTCTTGTTCACCGCCCCGTCCGAGAGCGGGGGCCTCGGGACGCGCACGGGAATATTCGGATACCCGTACAGCCTCGCCACCTCCTCGACGACATCGATGAATTCCTTCACGTCCCTCCTGTAGGCCGGCGGCGAGAGCGTAAAAACGTCTCCCCCGTCCTTTGTCTTCATCTCGATCCCGGAGAGGATGCCGAGCATCTCCTCCTTTTTGATCGACGTGCCGAGGAGTGCGTTCACCCTGTCGCAGCTCACCTCGATAACCGGCGGCTCGTAGCGGACCGGGTAGGCATCGATGATCGTGTGGATGCTGCCTCCCCCTGTCTCTTTCATCAGGAGCGCCGCCCTGTCAAGGGCCCTCACGAGGAACTCGATATCCGTCCCCCGTTCGAACCTGTAGGAAGATTCGGACCTGAGCCCCAGGGCCTTCGATGTCCTTCGTATCGAGGTCGGCTCGAACCACGCGCTTTCGAGGAAGATATTCTTCGTGCCGGAGGTAACGCTCGATTCCTCGCCGCCCATGATCCCGGCAACTGCCACGGGTTCTTTCGAGTCCCAGATCAGGAGGGCCTCTTCAGGCACAGTCCTTTCAATGCCGTCAAGTGTGGTGATGTCACGGGCCTTCCCCGCCCTCGCAACCCGTATCGTCAGGTCCCTGAGTCTGTCGGCGTCGAAGGCGTGGAGCGGGTGACCGAATTCGAGGAGCATATAGTTGGTGATATCGACTACGTTATTGCCGAGCGAGCGTATGCCGCACTTTTCGAGCCGGTCCTTCATCCATTGCGGGGAGTCGCCGATCGTCATGCCTGTAATCAGCCTGCCGGTGTACCTGTTGCAGAGTCCGGGATCGAGGATTTCGACCCTGAAGCCGGCGGAGGGGACATCCTCCCTGATCGTGCCGACGGGGATCTCCAGGGGCAGATTGAAAGAGGCGGCAACCTCCCTCGCCACGCCGAGGATGCTGAGGCAATCCGGCCGGTTCGGCGTGACATTCACCTCGAACACAGGGTCAGCGCCGACGATTTCAATCCCCTCGATCTCAAGGCCGGCCATCGTCAGCCTATCGGCCACTTCCTGCGGCGAGGCCGTGATATCGACGAAATCCTTCAACCAATCAAAGGAGACTTTCATATCATTATTTTCACAGCAGAGGGTACGGAGCACACGGAGAAAACCGATAGAACTATTGAAAAACGTCCAGGTCGCTCTCTGTGACCTCTGTGTTCTCTGTGGCTGGTTATTCTCTGCATTTTTTCAGTAGTCGTCAGGAAATCAGAACTCGTTCAGAAACCTCATGTCGTTTTCATAAAAGAGCCGTATGTCGTCGATCGCATACTTCAGCATCGTGAGCCTCTCGACTCCCATGCCGAATGCAAACCCGGAGTACTTCGCAGGATCATAGCCCGCCATCTCGAACACCCTGGAATTTACGAGCCCCGAGCCGAGGATCTCGATCCACCCGGTCATCTTGCAGACCCTGCAGCCCTTCCCTCCGCAGAAGATGCAGCCTATATCGACTTCCGCGCTCGGCTCGGTGAAGGGAAAATAACTGGGCCGGAACCGCACCGGCGTATCTTTTCCGAAAAAGCCGTGGAGAAAAAGTTCGAGGACGCCTTTAAGGTCGCCGAAAGAGATATCGGTATCGACCATCAGCCCCTCTACCTGATGGAACATGGCGGTGTGGGAGATGTCCGCGTCGCAGCGGTATACCTTCCCGGGAACGATGATCCTGAGGGGAGGTCTCCTCTTCTCCATCACCCGCACCTGAACAGGCGATGTATGGGTCCTGAGCACGACGTCGTCAGATATGTAAAAAGTATCCTGCATGTCTCTTGCAGGATGGTCCCTGGGGATATTGAGGGCCTCGAAGTTATAGTAGTCGAGCTCCACCTCGGGCCCGTCTTCGATCCCGAACCCCATCGAAATGAAAATGTCCTTGACCTCGGAGAGTATCCTGTTTATCGGGTGCGTTCTGCCGAAGGCGGTGAATTTCCCCGGGAGGGTTACATCGATCCCTTCGGTGAGGAGACGCCGCTCTTTTTCTCCCTCCTTCAGGAGGCGTTCCTTCTCTCCAAGCGCCCCTTCGATAAAGGCCTTCAGCTCGTTGACCGCCCTGCCGTAGGCCTTTTTCTGTTCCGCGTCGGACAATGAAGAGAGGACCTTCATCTTCTCTGTGAGGAGGCCCTTTTTGCCGGTATACCTGAACCTCATCTGCTGAAGCCCCGGCAGCGCCGCGACCTCCGCCAGCTCCATGCGGAACGTCTCCCCTATCTTCTTTAGGTCCTCTGAAGAGAGCTGCTCATCCACAGGGTCTTATGATGCGAGCTTTGCCTTTACCGTCTCTGCGATCTGGCTGAAAGCCTTCGGGTCCTGGTAGGCAAGGTCCGCAAGCGCCTTCCTGTCGAGCAGGATGTTCGCCTTCTTGAGCCCTGACATGAACTGGCTGTAATTGAGCCCCATCGCGCGCACTGCCGCACTTATCCTTGTGATCCACAGTGCCCTGAATTCGCGTTTTTTCGCCTTCCTGTCGCGGTAGGCATACTGAAGAGCCTTGTCCACCGTCTCCGTCGCTGACCTGTAAAGACGGCTTTTGGCGCCGTAATAGCCCTTCGCCCGGTCAAGGATCTTCTTCCTTCTCCTACTCGATTTAAAACCACCATTTGCCCTCCGCATCTTCTCCTCCTTCGGAAGGGCAAAGAATAAAGCGGGCGCGCAGCGCATCCGCGCCCCGGGGATCTTTGCCCAGCAAACTATATTCTATAGATAGGGTAACAGCTTCTTGATGTTGAGACGGTCGCACTCGGCGACAAGGGCGGCGGTCCTCAGGCCCCTCGTCCTTTTGGCGGGCTTGCCGGTCAGGAGATGGCTCTTATAGCCCTTCCACCTCTTGACCTCTCCCGTACCGGTAATCTTGAATCTCTTGGCCGCCCCTCTGTGGGTCTTCATTTTCGGCATTTCTTCCTCCAATCACGTTTACATGGGAAACAGAGCGCATTTCCCTCTTTCAAAAACAGAGCTGCTATTATACAAAATAAATGACTTTTTGTCACTCTCCGGGGCTTTCGGGCGACGAAGCGCTAAAACCCCTTTCGTTCGCTGTTACATATTTCTGCGCCGGTTACGACTTGGGAGCGACCACCATTGTGATGTGGTTGCCTTCAAGCCTGGCCTGCTGCTCAATCTGGAATTTACCCGTGAGATTCCGGGAGATCTTATCGAAGACCTTCATGCCCAGTTCCGGCCTTACGATCTCTCTTCCCCTGAAGTACATGACGATCTTCGCCTTGTCGCCGCCGTCGATAAACCGGTTGATATTCCTGATCTTCAGCTCGAGGTCGTGCTCGTTTATCTGCGGCCGCACTTTCACTTCTTTTACATCTATCGTCTTCTTCTGTGCATGTTTTTTGTTAAGCTGATACTTATACTTGCCGAAGTCCATTATTTTACAGACCGGGGGAGTCGCAGTCGGGGAAACTTCGACGAGGTCCAGCTCCCTGTCCGCCGCCCTGCTCAACGCATCGCGGACCGTCATTATTCCGAGCTGCTGACCGTCGCTGTCGATTATCCTTATCTCCCTGGCCCTGATCTGTTCATTCACCCTGATGTTCTTACCGACGTCCCTGCCGCCTATGTTTTCACCTCCGCTGGTTTATCTCTTCCTTCAGAAGAGACATCAATTCACTCAAACCGTATGGGGCCGTACTCTCCCCATTACGCCTTCTCAGGGCCACCTTCTCTTCAGTGACCTCCTTATCCCCTATTATAATTGAGTAGGGAATTTTTCTTATACTGCTCTTCCTTATTTTAT
>JBJKSM010000124.1:0-9651 GCA_046704045.1 Thermodesulfovibrionales bacterium
GCAAGGTGAAGAGCAGGTTCGGCAGCAGTCTCGAACCGCTCACGCAGGCGAAGATATCCTTCTGGGGCAAGGAGGACGCCGCGCTGCCGAGGCTTACCCAGTCCGACATCATCCATCCCTTCGATTCCATACGGGGCTCATTGAAAAGTTTTCTGAAGGCGTCGGAGCTGGTAGAGCTGACGCTCAACTTCCTGCCCGAAGGGGACGCCGGCGGCAAGGTCTATTCGCTGCTCATAAACACGCTGCATGAAATGGAGGACGGAAACGGGACTGAGCTGCTCCTGGTTTATTACAAGCTGAGGTTCCTCGATATCGCGGGGTACCGCCCCGGACTCAGCGGCTGCGGCAGGTGCGGAAAAAAGGGGAATGCCTTTTTTCTCTCGCATGGCACCGTCCTGTGCGAACGCTGTTCATCGGGACACGAACTCTCGTTCCGGCTGTCGCCGGCTGTCGGCAGTCTTACGGCCGGTCTCCTCGGCTGGAGCCTCTCCAAACTGGACCGCATCAAGCCGCCGGAGATGCTCGTTGCCGAACTATCGAAGGTGCTGGACGAACATGCGAGATATATCGCGCAGAAGAATTTCAGGAGCCGAGCCTTCAGGGTATCCTGAGGGCTTGTTGTCCCGGCCCGGCTTCCCTGTCGTTGCAACTTCTTCCGGCCGCGGGGTATATTAGATGAGCGCCGATTCCGTGCTGCAATGAAAACGGCGTGCCTCGAAGGCGAAAGATAGTGCGGTGAATTCCCGTATTTTCTATGCGGCGGATTCAAATAAGCGAAATCGGAACTGCGGAGGAATAAAAATGAAGAAATACGCTGCACTGGTGGTAGTCCTTGCGATGACGTTTACCCTGTTGGCTGCGCGTATGGCGAGCGCCGGGGGCCTGGCAAAGGTCGACGATTCTATCGACGTCCTCAAGGCGATCGAGGCTATACCCGAAAAAGGGATACCCCCAGCCCTCCTGAGAAACGCCGACGGTATAGCGATCATCCCCAATGTCATCAAGGCGGGATTTATCCTCGGCGGCAGATACGGCACGGGTATACTCGTTGTCAGAAACAGCGATGGAGGCTGGACAGACCCTGCGTTCATATCTATAACCGGCGGCAGCATCGGCTGGCAGATAGGGGTGCAGGCTATCGATATCGTCCTTGTCTTCAAGAGCAGCAGGAGTATCGAACGCATCATGACCGGGAAGTTCACCCTTGGAGCCGACGCGAGCATCGCTGCCGGCCCGGTGGGGAGAGAGGCCTCTGCGGCCACCGACATTCAGCTCAAATCGGAAATCTACTCCTATTCGAGGAGCAGGGGGCTGTTCGCCGGACTTTCTTTCGCCGGTGCTGTACTGAAGATCGACGATGACGCGAACGCGGAGTTTTACGGAGTAAGGGACGTCACCGCCCGGGATATTTTCAGAGGGAAGGGCCTGAAGGTTCCGGAAGTAGTCGAGACATTGAAGCGCCTGCTGACTGAATATTCAAAGTAGTCCGGCGTTTGCGCGCGGCCATAAAAAAAGCCCGGCGGTTTCGACCGGGCTTTTTTCTTTTCTATAAGATGGCGGCTTCTTCTATGCCTCCCTGAGTTTTTCCTCTTCCTCCTGGAGGGTCTTGCACTCTATGCACATCGTCGTCACCGGCCGCGCATCGAGTCTCTTGATATCGAACTCGTTTCCGCAGTCGTCGCAGATGCCGAAGGTGCCGTTGTCTATGCGCTCGATCGCCTCATCGATTTTTTTCAGAAGTCGCTGTTCCCGACCTCTCAGTCGCAGCATGAAGTTCCTGTCCGTTTCCGCGGTAGCCTGATCCCCGAGGTCGGGGAATATCGTCTGGCCGGGAAGCTCCTCGTTCAGGGCCGATTCGGCGCCGCTCAGAAGCGCCCCCCGCTGACGCAGCAGGTTAGCCTTGATCTTTTGTATCATATCGTCTCTCTGTGAGAGATTTTTCTGTTTCCTGTTTGCTTTCACATTTACCTCGGTAACAGTTGGATTCTGCGTGGCCTTGCGGGCGGCTCCGCTCCCCGTCTTCCGTTTCGGCGCAGGTTTCATTTCCTTCCTTGCGGAAGGAGACTTCTTCCCGGCCGCCGTTCCTGCCGTGTTCGATTTCCCCTTTTTTACCATATATGCATTTTCCTGTACAGAGTGTGTACCGTCTGTTTTTTAGATTATCAAACTGTTTGCTTTTAGTCAAGAAAAGGTCCGGCAGAAAATGTCCGGCCCTCAAAACTTGCGGCCGGCACGATGGGCAGGGAGCGCATATTCGGCCGCTTGCCAAACCACCTGAAAAATGGGATGATTAAAGAAGCGGAGAAGGGGAAAGACGGCAGGGCGGAACGGATCTTCCGCATGAGGCCGGTCGCAAAGAAAGAGACGCGGCATTCCGCGATAAGAGAACGGGCGATCTGCCTGGAAAAGGAGGACAGGGCGATGTACTGGAACTTCGGATGGGGATGGGGAATGGGAATAGGGTGTATCGCTACGCTCCTCCTCTGGATACTCATCATCCTCGGCATCGTGTTTCTTGTGAGGGCAATTTTGCGCTCTGAACGGAAGGGGACAATTCAGGAAACGGCCCTCGATATTCTCAAAAGGAGGTACGCGAAGGGAGAGATCAGCAAAGAGGAATTCGAGGAAATGAAGAAAAACATTCAGTAGTCCGTACGTTCAGAAAAAAAATGCCGCTGTCGGGACGGCGCTGTTCGCCCCGTCGCGGAACCCTGCCCCTACTCGTGTTCCTTCAACACCTCCCTGTTATATGCGTCGATCACGTCCTTGCGCTTTATCATGGCCACGACTTTCCGGGGGTTACTCTCCGCCACTATCGGGATCTCTTCAATGTCCTTGCGCGAGAAGGCGTTGATCGCCGTGTTGAGATCGTCGCCGGCCTCGAGCACAATCACCTTTTCCGTTGCGATCTCGCCAGCCCTGACCACAAGCTTCACCTTTTCTTCGAAGAGGGCGGGTCTTACATCCTGCCCCGACACGATCCCGACCATATTGCCGGTGTCGTCCGTTACGGGGATGTAGAACCTGTCCCTCCTGATCATCATGTCTATGAGGTCTTTGAGGAGGGTGTCTTTGGATACGGTGACGAAATCGGGATCCATCACGTCTCCGACCTTTATCCTGCTCATTACGGCCACCTCTCTGCCTCCGTGTATCCTGATGCCCCTTTTAGTCAGCTCGACGGTGTCGATCGATTCGGCGTACACCCTCTTCGCAACCAGTGTGCCGATGATTGTGGCAAACATGAGGGGAATGATGATCTGGTAATTCCCGGTCATCTCAAAGAGGAGAAATATTCCCGTAAGGGGCGCATGCGTGGCAGCGGCGAGGAACGCGCCTATGCCGACCGTGGCATATGCCTGCGGCGAGGCGGTCCACGCAGGGAAGAGATGGTGTACGCAGTACCCGAAGCTCCCTCCCGCCATTGCTCCGATGAAGAGTGCCGGCGCGAAGATTCCCCCGGCCCCCCCTGATCCGAGCGTCACCGAGGTGGCCAGGATCTTGAAGAAGACGAGGAGCGCGATGGTTGGCAGCATGATCTTTCCTGCCAGGGCGCTGTCGACGAATTCGTAGCCGTTGCCCATGACCTGGGGAAGGAATATCCCGATGGAGCCGACTATGAATGCGCCGAGGACAGGCTTGAGCTGCGGATTCAGCCTGAAATTATCGAAGCTCTCCTTTATCTTGTGAAAAAACTTGATGTAAAAGACCGCAAGGAAGCCGATGAGGATGCCGAAGACGATGTAAAAGGGTATTTCGAGAGGACTTCTGAGATTGTATTTCGGAACCGGGAAGGCCGGATTCGCCCCATAATAACCTCTCGAAATCATGGTAGCAATACCGGAAGATATGACGATCAGGGAAAAGGAAGAGAGTTCGTAGTTGCCGAGAAGCACGATCTCGACGGCGAACATTATTCCGGCTATCGGCGCGTCGAATGTCGCCGCGATGCCTCCTGCCGCGCCGGCGGCGATCAGGAGCTTCATGCGGTTTTCAGAGACCCTGAAGTCCTGTCCTATCGCCGATCCCGTAGCGCCGCCGATAATGGCGATCGGACCCTCGACGCCCGCCGAGCCGCCGCATCCTATCGTCAGGGCGGGGGCCAGTATTTTTATGATAATGTTCCGTACTTTTATCACCCCGCCCCTGATATTGACGACCTCGAGGAACCTCGGGAACCCGTAACCGTTCACCTCGCCTGGGAAGAGGAGCGACAGCGGGATGAGCAGAAGTGCGCCGGCCATCGGAAGGAGCGGCAGGAACGCCTTGTACATGCCGCCTTCCGCGATATGGAAGAGGCGGGATCCACCCATAAAAACGAGCTTGTGCGCCAGGTCCATCGTCGTGCGGAACGCGACGTTGGCCCCGCCGGCGAGAACGCCCACGATGAAGGCCATGATGATGAGTGTGGGCTGCTCCCCGATTTTCGGAATCTTGGAGAAAAAATTCCGGAATCTTTCTTTCGTCTTTGCGATGCTGTTTTTCACTATCCGAATCCGAACTTTCCGTCAGCTTCCGACAGAGGCGGGCTGAAGTTCCACAGCCTGCATATCGTATAATATCCGGCCTCATATTGGCACGGGCCTGTGCACAGAGCAAAAAAGAAAAGTCGAAAGGGCACTGTCAGGCGGTGAACGTTTCAGAGGATTCTACGACAATGTCCGCTATCCGCCTCTTCGAGATCAATCCCTTAACGCCCGAAACCAGGGTAGTATCCCTTTCTCTGACGAGGGCCACCGACACCCCTGCCGCACGCATTTTCGCCGCCACGTCGAGGAGGATCGCGTCTTCCGTGACTTCAATGTAGTCTTCTTTCAGGTCTTCGATAGGCACTTCCGTCCGGCAGAGGTCGAGCGCTCTCAAAGTCTTTTCGATGGCGCTTACGCCGACCACCTTTCCACCGTCTTCCACGACAAAGTGCGAAACGCCGGCTGAGATAAATGATTCGCGGGCGAAGGATGCCAGAGTCGCGGAAGCGGGGAATGCGACAACCGGTGTTTCCATAACGTCCTTCGCGGGCTGGAAGAAGGGCAGTCCCCTCTGCATCATATCCGAAATCTGATGTCCCCTCCGGGCGATCTTTAGCGTATAGATACTTTCTCTGGAGAGCGCTTTCCTTGCGCCATAACTGACCGCAACGGTAATGATCATCGGGACGACGACCGCCGAGTTGAACGTCATCTCGAAGATCATGACGACCGCGGCCAGGGCCGCGCCGGTTGAAGCTCCTGCGACGCCCGCCATCCCGGCGACTGCAAAGGCGGCCGGGCCCGGCAGAAGCCCCGGGAATATGTGCTGCAGAATAATTCCATAGGCGCCTCCGGCAGCGCCCCCGAGAAACATCGCGGGGGAAAAAATGCCCCCCGATGCGCCTGAACCGAGGGCAACGGCAGTGACAAAAAGCTTGCAGGCGAAGAGAACCAGGAGAAAGCCCGTGCCCGGCAATGCGCCCGATATCATGTCCTGTATCGTTGCGTACCCTACGCCTTCGATGTAATAATGGCCGGTCGTTTTCTGAAAAACATACAGCAGGACCCCTACGATTAACATTCCCGCCATGTGGCGCCTGTAGTAGCTGCCTCTTATCCGCCGGTTGAAAAAGTCCTCGAACCCGTAAACCGCCTTGATGAACAGGGTCGATGCGCCGCCTATGATAAGACCGAGCGCAACGAAGTAGAGAAGCACGAGAGGGTCGTCCGGGGTGAAATGCGGAGACTGCAACGCCGGGAGGATGAATGAGAGCCTGTTGCCGAAAAAAAGACGACCGACGTAGGTCGCGGTGGTCGTTGCCACAGCGAGAGGAACCAGTGTCTTTGCGCTCAGTTCATGCAGAATGAGCTCGACCGCGAAGAGTATCCCTCCGATGGGGGTGTTGAAAGTGGCGGCTATCCCGCCACCCGTCCCCGCCGCAATCAGCGTCACCCGCTGCCAGAGGGGCAGCTCAAAAAGCCGTCCGGCTGCGGAACCCACAGCGGAGCCTATCTGCGCAATGGGGCCTTCGCGTCCCACCGACGCCCCGCTTCCGATGGAAAGGGCGGCGGCAGCGGCCTTGATCCATGCAACGACCGGCCTTATCGCCGCTTTGTGATAGTAAATGGAATCTATCACCTCGGGCATTCCGGAGCCCTTGGCCTCCGGAGCAAAGTTCTTGACAAGAAACGAGACCCCCCAGGCCCCGGCGACCGGAACGACAATGACGAGGGGACCCAGCGGGCCCGCAGGTGTGTGGATAGTCGCATCATAGAGGAAGGACAATCTGCCGAAGAACAGCGCATTATGAAAAAAGCCTATCAATCCCCTGAACAGAACCGCACCGAGACCGGCGCCTATGCCCACCGGCACCGCCAGCAGCGAAAGAAAGAGCATCCCACGCGAGACCTTTTTCTTTTCCCCGGTATTCATGCACCTCCGCCGGTGTTCACTCGTAGAGGGGCAGCGAAAGCACTGCCTGCGTGCCCTTGCCCGGCACCGCCTCCAGTCTCATCCACCCCATGTTGTTTCTTGCCGCCTGCCTGGCGATGGCGAGGCCGAATCCGGTGCCGTTGGGCTTTGTCGAGTAGAACGGGGAAAGGAGCTTCACGACCTCCTCCTCCCGTATGGGGACGCCGGTATTGAATATCGTCACTGTTATGCTGTGGGGCCGCACGCTCTCGCGGTTCGATGAGATTCGTATCAGCGGGTCCTCTCCTGCAAGCGCTTCGATGCCGTTTTCGAGGAGGTGTGAAAAAAGCGCTTCCATGTCGCGGCGGTCCGCCAGGATATGGGCGGCGTCGGGGGCGATATCCACATCGATGCGCGGTTTTGCATATCGGCCGCGGGCGAAGAGTTTTCCCGACACTTCATCCAGTAATCCCGCAAGGGAAATCGGTTCGAACCGCGTTTCTCTCTCGAAGACCTCCATATATGTCTTGATGTCGCGCACCAGGCGGTCGCATTTCGAACTCTGGGCATAAATGAACTGATAGACCGGGTACACCGGGTCGGCGGCATTGACCTGCTTCAGCAGCCTGCTTACGTTCCCGCCGATCACGGCGACCGGGTTTCTTATCCTGTCCGCAATTCCCTTGATGATTTCGGCGTCGCACCGCGTAGTAGTCGCAAGGTAGGCGTCCGTTTCCACCAGCAGGCAGAAGTCGACAAGCTTGTCTATCGCCATCAGCGCCCCTGCCGTGCGTTCCGGGGGCAGTTCGGCGAGCGCCGTTTCCTGGCAGAACTGTCTTACCACTGAAAAACCCATGCTGGAAAAACGCTTGTCAAGCCGTATCTCTACGTGTTTGACCCCAACGCTCCAGAGATAATTCAGGAACCCTTCGTCGAGATCCCTGGAAAAGAGCGCCTCGAACCAGTCGGCCCACGCCTGAATAAGATAGCCCGGTCTCCTTTCGTGCTCGATGATCAGTCGCGCCTCCGGGATGTCCATGAAGAAACGATGAAAATACGAGGCAAAGTCACCCTTTCTGTTTATCAAAACCTGCTTCAGCGGGTCCAGCTTCCGCAGCTCGGCCTCGTTCAGACCAAGCCATTCCCTGAATGTCTGCAACTTCCCGTAAGGCACAGGAACAATCGGCATCGGCATTCTCCTTCTGTAATACGTCCATTCTACCATGAGAATCCGCCTCTGCAATTCCTGTTCGTTCCCTGTATTTCCCGGAATATGCATCCCCCGTTGACAAAGCATGCAAGAATAGTTATATTTTGATGTACTTATGAAAAGGGGGTGCGCGGATGAAATCAATCAGGGACCGCATTGAAATGTTGAAGGTCATTGCCCATCCGGTGAGAATACAGATCCTTGAGGAACTCATGAATGGAGTAAAATGCGTAAGCGACTTCCGGGATTTTCTTGAGATCAGCCAGCCGAACGTGTCCCAGCACCTGGCCCTGCTGAGGAGGTACGGCATAACCGATTATTACGTCGACGGAAGGCTGAAATGCTATTTTTTGGTCGATCCCGTTGTTCTCGATCTTTTAGAGATACTGAAAAAGGAATATTCAGATCCCCTGCCTGCGCCCGCCTGCTGTCCCGTCACGAAGAAAGGGAAATATCCGGGCGCAAGAAGGATCGCATAGGGAACAGGCCACGCTGATAAAACCGCATAAGGAGGAATACGGATGAGTAAAACAATGACGTTGTTTCTGTCCACATCGCCTTATTCTTACGAGAACACTCTTACGACAGTGCGGTTAGCCGACGCAGCGCTGAAAAAGGGGCACACTGTAAACGTCATCGCGTCGGCCGACGGCGTCTACTGTTTTCTGAAGAAACAAAAGGCCAGGGGGATAATGAACGCGGAAGAAGAGTTGTCCGCGCTGATCCGGAAGGGATTAAAGGTTTATCTCTGAGGCGGGTGCATGAACTTTCGCCGTGCGGCGAAAGAGGATTTTCTTGAAGGGGTTGAGGTCGGATCACTCAAGGGACTTTTCAATACAATGGGCGAAAGCGACATCTGGCTCAACATGGGAGCATAGGAGGAAAAGATGGGAAAGATCGCGATGATACTCAGGAAGCCGCCGTACGGAGACATAAATGCGGCGGAAGCCGTAAGACATGCCCTCGGGGCCGTCTCAGGCGACATAGAAGTCTCTTTTATAATGGTCGACGGAGGCGTCCTTCTCGCACGCAGGGGACAGGACGACACCGGAACGGGCTTCACGAATCTTGAATCGACTTTGATGGATTGTGGCGAGATGGGTGTGGAGGTTCTTGCGGACCACATGTCTCTTATAGAGTACGGCGTGAAGAAAGAGGACCTTGTCGAGGGAGTGAAGATCGCCGAAGAGCCGGAGATTGCGGCGGTGCTGAAGGCGACCGATACGGCGATGATATTTTAGAGGGGGCCGGCCCTCCCGAAAAAAGGCGGACCCGGACACGTTGAAAAACGCCATAGAACCGGCAAGGTATTTTAAGAAAGGAGGAAAAGATGGTTGTTGTTGTAAGAAGCGGCCCCGATACACCGGAAGGGAAGAGGGGCTTGAAACTCGCCCAGAGCACTGCATCCGATATCGTGCTGGTGCAGAACGGTGCCTATTTTCTCAATACGGATGCGCTTGAGGGATTTTACAATGTCGCCTATGTTCTTGAAGACGACATGAAATTGAGAGGGTTAAAAGCGGAGGAGAGTGCGGCAAGGCTGAAGACGATAAATTATGACGGTCTTGTCGACCTGATGGCGGAAACCGACAAGGTGCTCGGGATGTTCTGAACATAGATTTTCATGAATTGCCCTTACAGGGTATAAGGGGGAGAGACGATGGCGAAGATAGCTGTATTGGGAGGTTCATTCGGCGGACTGACAGCGGCCCTTGAATTGAAGCGTCTGCTGGGTAAAGAGGCCGAAGTAACGGTTATCAGCGACGACGACAGGTTCGTGTTCCTTCCTTCGCTTCCGTGGCTGATAATGGGCTGGAGGAAGCCCGAAGACATAACGCTTAAAGTCAGCGGGATACTCAAACCGAAGGGTATCGATTTTATCAATGAGGCCGCAAAACAGGTAGATCCCGAATCAAGGAAGGTACTGACAGCCACTAAGGGCTCACGGAAAAATAACTTATCAAATTTCGGACCACAGGGTATAGTTCAATTTTGGCTGGGGTTGGTGCCGACTTATTAGAACTTGAGCTTGAAGTTCGACGGGGATTTGTTCTTTCAGG
>JBJKSM010000125.1:0-3675 GCA_046704045.1 Thermodesulfovibrionales bacterium
GGATAAACCATATGATCTGGAAGGCCGGAATCCCGGTCCTTCCCCGGCTGATATCGCACATCGCAAGGTTCTGCACCGGAATAGAGATCCATCCTGCCGCCAGGATCGGGCCCGGCCTTGTCATCGACCACGGCATGGGCGTGGTGATCGGCGAGACGGCGGAGGTGGGCGAGCGATGTCTACTCTATCAGGGGGTCACCCTCGGCGGCACGGGCAAGGAAAAGGGCAAACGCCATCCCACGTTGAAAAACAATGTAGTCGTCGGAAGCGGCGCCAAGATCCTCGGAGCCATTACGGTCGGTAATAATGTTATCATAGGTGCCAATTCCGTGATACTGAAACCCGTTCCCGACAACGCTATATGCGTAGGTGTGCCAGGGAGGATCACCAGGAAGAAGATCCTCAGGATGACGACCGAGGACGGAATGGTCGAGGTGATGGATTATTTCCCGGACCCGACTGTCGAGAAGCTGAGGGAACTTGAATCGCGCATCGACGAACTGGCTAAAAGACTTGACTCTGCCGAGCGGACAGTAGAAAGAGGAGGACGGATGAGGATTTTCAACACCCTTTCCGGCAAGAAAGAAGACTTTGTCCCCGTCGAACCGGGGAAGGTGAAGATGTATGCCTGCGGAATCACCGCCTACGACCATTGCCATATCGGGCATGCGCGCAGCTCGGTCGTCTTCGATATCATGCGGCGGTACATGAAATACAAAGGGTTCGATTTCCTGTATGTCAGGAACTTCACCGATATAGACGACAAGATCATCAACAGGGCGAAAAAGGAGGAAATCCCCTGGGACGAAGTGGCCGGAAAATACATCGCCGAATATTACCGCGACATGGACGCCCTCGGTGTCGGAAGGGCGGATGTGGAACCTAAGGCAACGGAGCATATCGCCGAGATTATCGATCTGGTGAAGGGACTGATCGACAAGGGTTACGCCTACGAAGTCGACGGCAGCGTCTACTTCGAAGTCGAAAAGTTTGCCGGTTACGGGAAGCTTTCGAAGAGAGACCTTGAAGACATGATGGCTGGCGCCCGTATCGAAGTCGACGAGCGGAAGAAAAATCCCATGGACTTCGCGCTCTGGAAGTCTTCCAAGGAAGGCGAACCCTCGTGGGAAAGCCCCTGGGGAGCGGGCAGGCCGGGGTGGCATATCGAATGTTCCGCGATGTCGCTGAAGCACCTCGGCGAGACCTTCGATATCCATGGCGGCGGCGCGGACCTGATCTTTCCGCATCATGAAAACGAGATCGCCCAGTCGGAGGCATACACCGGAAAGACGTTCGTGCAGTACTGGGTCCATAACGGCTTTATCACCGTGGATAAGGAAAAGATGTCAAAGTCCCTGGGCAACTTCTTTACCATAAAGGAGATACTTGCAAAGTTCGAAGCAGAAGCGGTGAGATTTTTTCTCCTATCGACCCATTACCGAAGCCCCATTGAGTTTTCAGACGAGCAGTTGAAAGAGGCAGAGGCATCGATAGACCGCTATTACACCACTGCAATAAGAATCAGGGATTTCCTGTCCCAGGACGATGCTAAAGAAAAGTCTGTGTCCGACGAAAAGATCCTGGCCGAACTTGTTGAACGGTTTGAGGGAAATTTCGAAGAGGCAATGGATGATGATTTCAATACCGCACTTGCCATAGGGAATATCTTTGAACTCATCCGCATCCTGAACAAGTATCTCGACGGAAGGCCCTCGGGAAAGAAGGCGGTCGGACTGATTACAAGATCGCGGGATCTTTTGGACAAGGCCGGCGCTGTCCTCAATATGTTCCAGCGCACCCCGGAAGAATGGTATAAGGCGCTGATGAGGGTGAAACATATCGACCTCACGGAATCGGCTATCGCCGGGAAGATCGAGGAGAGGAAGAAGGCAAGGGACCGGAAAGAATGGGCCGAGGCGGACAGGATAAGAAAAGAACTCGAAGAAAAGGGTATCATACTTGAAGATAAAAAAGACGTCACTGCCTGGAAAGTCAAGATCTCCTGATGTATGGATCTACGGCCTGAACCCCGTCCTTGAGGCTGTACGCTCCGGGAGGGAAGTTAGGACCGTTGTTGTCTCCTCTTCACGAAGGGACCACCTGCTTCTTATAGAAAAGGAGACAGTTTCCCGCGGGGCGAAGTTCCGCAGGGAGGACCCGGCATTTTTTCAAAGATTTCCCAAGGGACATCAGGGCATCGCGGCGCTCGTTGCGCCGAGGGAATATCTCGGAATCGATGACCTGCTCGATATCCCTTCCCGGAAAGGCGAGGCACCTCTATTTATTATACTCGACTGCCTTGAAGACCCGCGGAATCTCGGGGCGATCTTGCGGGTGGCGGATGCCGGCGGCGTGCACGGTGTAGTAATCCAGTCCCACCGGTCGGCCGATCTGGGACCCGAGGCGGTCAAGTCATCTGCAGGTGCCGCCGAACACATAGCCGTTGCGATGGTCGCCAACGTCAAACATGCGATCAGGGAGATGAAAGAGGACGGAATAACTGTCGTGGGGGCCGAGGCCGATCAGGGACATGTCGCCTGGGAGACCGATCTTTCCGTTCCTCTTGCGCTTGTGATCGGGTCGGAGGGAAGGGGATTGCGTAAGACGGTGAAAGAAAGCTGCGATCTGCTCGTGAGCCTTCCGATGAGGGGAATCGTAAATTCCCTCAACGCCTCCGTGGCGACGGGAGTAATTATTTTCGAGATAATGCGCCAGAGGAAAAGCAAGGAGAAGATCGATAGAGCAAATTAAATCAAATCCCTCGTAGAACTTGTTTTTTGGGGTTGACCGTATTATAATATTATCCTTATAGTAATAGGTTTCGAGAATCCGAGGATTCTTGTTGCCTTTTTGCCTTAGGACTGACAGGGCATGGAATACCGAGGAGAATGGCTGTTTCCGTGCGCTTGAATGAGCGCCACCGTAGCTCAGCTGGCAGAGCAGCTGATTTGTAATCAGCGGGTCGGGGGTTCGATTCCCTTCGGTGGCTCCAGAAAGAACAGTGGATAGTAATATAGTGAAAAGTGAATCGTAATACTTTCCTTTCAGGTCGTTCACTATTCACTGACAAATAAATTTATGGAGAGGTACCCGAGTGGCCAAAGGGGACGGGCTGTAAACCCGTTGGCGTAGCCTACGGAGGTTCAAAACCTCCCCACTCCACCATGTTTTCGCGAAGCGAAAACATGGTGGTTTCAAATTTGAAATCTGAGATTTTTGCGGAGTGCGGGAGTAGCTCAGTGGTAGAGCGTCAGCCTTCCAAGCTGAGGGTCGCGGGTTCGAATCCCGTTTCCCGCTCCAGATCTAAAGTGAACGGTTATCGGCAGTATGAGATGTTGCCGCGAGGATGGAAGCAGTTTTTCAGCCGGCTGCGCTTCGGCTCCGATAACGGGCGATTGTCGCCCATGTAGCTCAGTCGGCAGAGCACATCCTTGGTAAGGATGAGGTCACCGGTTCGATTCCGGTCATGGGCTCCAGAGATATTTAGGCAGCAAATAGGTTACCGCGGGATAAGCCGAGGAAACCCGGTGACTACAATGCAGGAGGCGAAATGGCAAAGGCGAAATTTGAGAGGACGAAACCCCATTGCAACGTTGGGACGATAGGGCACGTAGACCACGGCAAGACGACATTGACGGCGGCGATCACGAAGGTACTGTCATTTCAGGGCAAGGC
>JBJKSM010000126.1:0-4264 GCA_046704045.1 Thermodesulfovibrionales bacterium
ATAATGGATCATTGACGATGGGGCATGCACGCGCCCTGCTTTCGATCGAGGGGAGGGCGAACCAGATCGAGGCGTCACGCAAGATCCTGAAGAACGGCCTGAGCGTCAGGGAGACGGAGTCGCTCTCAAAAAAATTATCGCAACACGGAACGTATGTAAAAAAGACCGACCCTCAGATCGCTTCGCTCGAAGAAAAACTGTTAAGGCAGCTCGGGACAAAGGTGAGGCTTCGCCACAAAGGGAAAAAAGGGGGAAGGATAGAAATAGAATATTACTCTCTTGATGAACTCGACAGGCTTTTGGAGATCCTGATGGGATGAAAAAGAACATTCTTCTTACAGGCTTGCCCGAGGCAGGCAGAACGACCCTCATGCGAAGGCTCTCTGAGATATTCAAGGAGTTCAATCCTGCCGGTTTCTATACCTCGGAGATCATGGAGGATGGGGCGAAGACGGGCTATCTCGTCGCCAGTCTTTTCGGCGACAGCAGGGTTCTCGCCCATATGAGCCTGAAAAGCAAGTATGCGGTGGGGAAATATCGCATCGATATGAAAGGGTTCGAGAATCTCCTCGATGCCGTGTTCTCAAAAGAAAAAAAGACCGGCCTCTATCTGGTCGATGAAATCGACAAAATTGAGTGCGAATCAAAGAAGTTCACGAAAATCATGATCGAAATCCTCAATTCTGATAAGCCGGTAATCGCCGGCATCGCGGAGAAGGGAACAGGCTTTATCAGCGAAGTAAAAAAGCGAGAGGATGTCAGGCTGATTGAAGTGACGCCCGGCAATCGTGATCTTCAACTGAAGGAATTGACCATGGAGATCAGGGATCTTCTTCTCGAATAGGGCCGGCCGGGAGAAGAATGATGTCTGAGAGAGTCAGAACGGGCCTGGATACCGCCGAAAAGGACTGGCCGAGAGACCTCAGGGGAGCAAGGGCAGGGCTCCTGGCCCACCCTGCCTCCGTCAGCCGCAGCCTCGAACACGCCTCGGATGTTTTCATGAGATCTAAACAATTTGAATTGAAAGCCTTTTTTGGTCCCCAACACGGAATAAGGGGTGAGACACAGGATAACATGATCGAATGGGAGGGCTTCACGGACAGGAAGACCGGACTCCCCGTATATAGTCTCTACGGAAGGACGCGACAGCCGGAACCGGCGATGCTCAGGGACATTGATCTGGTTGTAATTGATATGCAGGATATCGGCGCACGCTATTATACGTTCATTTGGACTATGGCCCTGGTGATGAAGGCGTGCGAAGCGGAAGGGAAAAAAGTAGTCATCCTCGACAGGCCGAATCCAATTGGCGGGCGCCTGATCGAAGGACCCCTCCTGCGGCCAGAATTCAGGTCCTTTGTCGGTCTTCACCCCCTTCCTGCAAGACACGGAATGACTATAGGGGAGATATCTCTTTATCTCGGAGAAACATTTTACCCGGCCCTGGATCTTCGTGTTATCCCGATGAAGGGATGGCATAGGACGATGTGGTTCGAAGACACAGGGCTGCCCTGGGTCCTGCCTTCGCCAAACAAGCCAACAGTGGATACGGCCGTGGTATATCCCGGCATGTGCCTCTTTGAGGCCACAAACCTCAGCGAAGGCCGCGGCACGACCAGACCCTTCGAGATATTCGGCGCACCCTTTATCGATCCTGAGGTGTTTATCAACCGTATCAGGGAATTGAAGCTCAGGGGTGCGGTGTTCCGGCCGCTTTTCTTCCTCCCCACCTTTCAAAAATATGCGGGCAATCTTTGCGGAGGCGCACAGATTCATGTGCATAACCGGGAAACATTCAGGCCTTTCAGAACCGCCGTGGCAATCATGAAAGTTCTCTTTGAGCTCCATCCCCACCATTTTTCATGGAAGAAGCCTCCCTACGAATACGAAGAGGTGTTGCCCCCGATCGACATCCTTGCAGGGACCGACGGGCTAAGAAGGGATATCGAAGGCGGAGCAGCGCTGGAGACTGTGGAAGACAGGTGGGCTGAAGAGGCGAGGGAGTTTGACCGTACCGTGAGAAAAAATTACCTTTTATACCGGTGAAGAGGATCAAGGCATTCATTCCTGCTGCGGGATACGGTGAAAGGCTCCGTCCGATTACTCTTCACCTGCCAAAACCGCTCCTGCCCATACTGGGCATGCCGATCATCGAAACTGTCCTTGACAGGATATCAATCCTTGCGGTCGACAAAGTGGGTATAAATATCCACCATCAGTGGGAAATGCTAAAGGAATGGGCCTGTTCATCGCGGTACACGGGAAAAATCACCCTCTTTCACGAAGACCTGATTCTCGGCACAGGCGGCGCGTTGAAGAATGCCGAACCGTTTCTGAAGGAAGCCCCTTTTCTTGTCCATAATGCAGATATCGTTTCGAATATTGATCTCGAGTATCTCGTTGAAAGCCATCTCAGATCCGGGAATACGGCCACCCTGGCGGTGCATGATCACCATGAATTCAACAATGTCCGGATCGACGAGCACGGGTTCCTGCACTCAGCAGGAAGGCATTCCCGGGAAGACCAAAGGGAAGTTCGTGCGGTTGCATTCACCGGCATTGCCGTCTACTCCCCCGATTTTTTCAGGTTCCTGCCCGATGGGCTCTCAAGTGTAGTGGATGCCTGGCTGCGGGCAGCAGCTTCAGGCATGAAGGTCGGCACGCTGGATTTTACCGGCAGTCGCTGGTCCGATATAGGGACCCCCGATTCCTATGCCCGGATCGTTTTCGATGCCCTGAAACAAGGGGGCGAGATAATGCATGTGGACCCTTCGACATGCTGTGACGGTGCATACCCCGGCGGCAATACGGTCATCGAGCGGGACTGCGTCATCGGTAACGGCGCAAGGCTGGGGAATTGTATCGCACTTCCCGGCGCAATGATAGGAGAAGGTGCCGAAGTAGAAAATGCGATCGTCGGGCCTGACTACGTGGTCCCCCTCCGGGACACCGAAAAGATTCCTCCCTCCTTTCCTTCACCTGTGCTGGCTTCTTTCACTGCCGGTGCCGGACACACAACGAAGATTTCCCTGATCGGGACAGGCGGTTCGGACAGAAATTACTACAGGATAGCAATGGGGAAGAAATCCGCAGTTCTTATGGTATGCCCAAAGGACGATCCCGATATCCGGCGTCACCTTGTGTACACCGAATTTTTCAGAAAACACGCTATGCCGGTGCCTGAACTCCTGTCGCCTGACACAACAGACCCGCATATCTCCGCCGGCACGGAAATGCATCGCTATGTGCTCTTCGAAGACCTCGGCGATGTCTCGCTCTATTCCTGGCTCAAATGCAGACGGACCACGGAAACGACAGAACAACTCTACAGGAGGATACTCGACATCCTCGTCAAGCTTCATTCGCTTGTCTCGGCGGATGTATCGGAATGTCCCCTTCTCGAATCACGGGTCTTCGACTATGCACATTTCAGGTGGGAAACCGGCTACTTCCGCGACAGGTTTGTCTCAGGTCTTCACGGGATGGCACTGCCGGACCGGGACGAGCTTGACCGGGAATTCGACAGGCTTGCAAGAGATGCAGATTCCTTCGCGAAATCCATCGTCCACAGGGACTTCCAGTCCCAAAACATAATGGTTACCGATAACGATGTTCCCCGGATCATCGATTTTCAGGGTGCACGCATGGGCCCCCCGGCCTATGATCTTGTTTCCCTGCTCTGGGACCCCTATCACGGGATCGAAGCTGTCACGAGGACCAGACTCGTCGACTACTATATCTGCCTCATGAAGGATCAGCCGGCCGGGTCCTTTGACGAAAACGCTTTCAGGCAATCCATCCTTCCCTGCCGGCTCCAGCGGCATATGCAGGCCCTGGGGGCCTATGCCTTTCTCTCAAAGGTAAAGGGGAAAACCTATTTCGAAAAGTACATCCCCCAGGCGCTTCGTTATCTGAATGAAGAAGCGGAGGTTGCGGCCGATGAGTACCCCGTGCTTTTCAGCCTTGCGGGAAGGATCTGTGAAAGAACGCTCCATTAATTTCGAAGAGGTCAGGAAGGCAATGGAGGACACGGTGCGTGACGCCTTCGATTATTTCCTCGACAGGGAAACAGGGGACATTATTATTCTGTCCGAAGAGATTATCGGCCGGGCAAGGGAAATCCTTGAAGAGGAATTCGACGACGACATGGCCGCCTACGAAGAGGTCGAACTTTACGGAGAATATGACATTCCCGACTGGATGGAAGACGAAGTGGAGCTTGCTCTCAGGATCTTTCTTGAAGAGCAGGGCCGCTATGTAAGGA
>JBJKSM010000127.1:0-16536 GCA_046704045.1 Thermodesulfovibrionales bacterium
TGACAGTCACGGCCTCGATGATCTGGGCAATGGCGCTCTTGTCGTCAGCGCCGAGTACCGTCGGGCCCGTCGTCCGTATCCGGCCATCTGCGATCGCGAAGGCGATCCCGCGGGTCGGCTCTATGGTATCCATGTGCGCGCTCAGCATGACAGGGAGGCCGTCGCGGACATCCCCTTTCATGAACGCCACGAGGTTAAGAGATCTGCCGTACTCCTGTATCACCACATCGCACCCCGCTGCCCCCAGCTTTGACGCCAGTACGGAGCATATCTGTCTTTCGCCGAACGAGGGTGAATCGATGCCGATCAATTCTACAAATGTTTCAACAAGCCTCTCAGGGTTGATAAATTCCGACAGTTCCACGGCGCTCCTCCCGTAAATTTTCTCTCAGGCATGTCGCATAACCTTCCAGGCAACAGAACAAGCACACGGAATAATACCACAGGTCTTGCGACAGTGTGCGATGAGGACGCAAATGGCCCGCGACAAAAAAATGCGGAGCGCGGGAAAAAACCTACCGGTCTGCTTCCCGGCCCCAGCCGTGCCGGCTCTTTTCAGCAGCACCCTTCAGTGGCGCGCAGCTGCCCGCTATCGCCTGCCTTTTCTGCGGAACATCCCGGGTGCCGACGAATATCCCCTTTAGTTCGGTCGCAAAGACAAGAGAGAAAAACATCAGCAGAGAGAGAAACGTGATAGTCAGTTCCTTCACCATTTTGAAGGCTCCTCCTTGTGCCCTGATGCGCGCCCTACTTCCCCACCCACTCCCTGCAAAAACTATATCTCATTCCTAACGCCTTGTGAAGGGGGGCTTCAGACTTTCGTATCCGTCGACGTCCCCGGCGTTGGAATCCGGGGCCGGGCGATGGTATATTAACGGTAACGGTGAACGGCAACACATGTTGCCGGTTCGGAGCGTTCGTCAAAATACTTGAGAGGAGCCAATGGTGAGGCATACTTTTTTATTGATTTTCACCCTTGCGCTGCTCCTGACGGCCTGGCCCGCCCATGCGTCGGAGCGCGACGGGATTGTCGGCTCATGGAATACCGAAGACCATGAAGCGGTGATCGAAATCTTCAGGTGCGGCAGGAAATACTGCGGCAGGATAGAATGGATCCGGGAGCCGGACTACACCGCCGAAGACAACAACGGCAAGGCCGGTCTGCCGAAGGTCGATGACAGGAACCCGAACCCCGAACTCAGGGACCGCCCGCTGCTCGGGACCGAGATACTGTACGGCTTTGCATTTGCCGGCGCCAGCGTCTGGAAAAAAGGCAGGATTTACAATCCCGACAACGGAAAGACTTACAGCGGCACGATAACGCTCGTCTCACCGGACACGCTCCACCTGAGAGGCTTTTTCCTCGTCCCGTTGTTCGGCAAGACGACCGAATGGACGAGGGTGGGTCATTAGCAGACACCCGGGCGTTCCGACCGGACCTTCCTCACTCCGCGAAGGGCAGTTTCTGGGTTACCGCCTTCTTGCCGAAGATCCTGCATATCGCCAGGCCGAGTTCCTTGTCGATCAGGAATGCTCCGTCGGGATGCAGCTCGATAATGACATCGATCCTGTTGATCAGCTCTCCCATATTCTTGAGGCACCCGACGATCTGGAATATCTGTATGTTTTCCATCTCGAAAAGCCTGCTGATCTTTTCGAGCTGCCGTTCGCTCCTCCCGTAAATCTCGTCGATGATCAGGATGATTTCGTCCTTTCTCCTGAAGAGGCTGTCCATGTCATCGATGATCCTGATGTCCTTCTTGAGCGAGTGAATATACTGAAGATACTTTTCGTAGCTCCCGGGTCTCCTCCTGCCCTCGAAATCAAGCGGGTTGCCGATGTAACAGACGTTCGTCCTGCCCTTCACCGCGGTGACGGTATTCGTTATCTTGCCCACGCCCTTTATGCCGCAGATGAGAATGTTCTTGTAGCGGCCCATGACAAGCCTGATATTGGAAGGGTTGTCTCCGGACAGCACCAGGTCCTTGTCATCCTCTTTTGCCGCTTTCTTCACCGTTATGGATTCGGTCCCGCTCCGAGCCTTCATTTTTGATACATTTTAGCATATCCGGACGGATTCCGGCCCGGGAGGGTCATTTCTTCAAAAGACGGTAGACCGACAGAAGGCCCAGGATGATCGACGCCCCGGCCGCGACGATGGGGAGCGTTTTCGCCCCGATAATGATGAAAAAAAGGGCGATGACCGATGTAGTCACCGTGAGCACCACGAGCATCATGACGTCAGTGAGGGACTTTATCTGGCCGGTGATCTCCCTGATCTCCGGCTTCGAAAGCTTGAAGGAAAGTTCCCCGCGGTTGGCCCTCGTGAGCAGATCGTCCAGCCGCGCCGGCAGGTTCCAGAGATCAAGCGCCTTTTCCCGCACGGCCTTGAGGAACTCCTTCCTCTGCTCCTGCGCGCTGCCTCTCAGGAATTCCTTGATGAAGGGCTTCCCGATCTCGATGATGTTCACTTCGGGGTTTAACTTGTACGAGATGCCGTTGAGTATGCCGACCGTGCGGCCGAGAAGGATGAAATTGTTGGGGATCTGGATATACCGTATCACCCCGATGATGTTTTCGATCTCCGCCGAGATGTCTTCGATCGTAAGCGCCTTCAGCTCCCCGGGGCTGATATCGCGGTACTTGTCGATCAACGACTGAGCGACCTCGGTGAGGAGACGGTAATCCGCTCCTTCGATGATAAACCCCATGCGCTCCATGGCCGCAATTATGGCGGATGTATTGCTCTCGACCACCGCGTTGGCGAACTTCCTGAGCTCCCTTTTCACATCGCCGGGGATGGCCTGGACCATGCCGAAATCTACGAACACGAGTGTGGGCCCTTCCCTCACGAAGATATTGCCGGGATGGGGATCGCCGTGGAAGAAACCGTGGACGAAGATCATCTTAGAATAAGACTCGGCAAGGAGATTGACGACCTCCCTGCAGTCGATGCCCGGTGACTTTACCTCGTCGCATTCGGTGATCTTTACGCCGCCCACGAATTCGAGAGTGAGGACCTTGCCGGTCGTATATTTCCACTTCACCCCGGGAATAACGATCCGGTCGTCTCCCTTGAAATTCTCCCTGAACCGTTCGGCGTTCCTGCCCTCCTGGAGGTAATCGAGCTCGGCCCGGACGATCTTCGAGAATTCTTCGTGGAGGACCCTGAGGTTGATGTTCCCGGCCCTGCCACGCATGATCCTTATCAGAACTCCGAACATCCTTATATCGGTCTCTATGATCTTCTCGATATCCGGATACTGGACCTTGACCGCCACCTGCCCCCCGTCCTTAAGCAGGGCCTTGTGAACCTGACCCAGGGACGCCGCGGCGATCGGCTCGGTATCGAAAGAGGAGAATATCTCTTCCGGGGGGGAGCCCAGCTCGGCGGTAATCCTTTCCCTGATGCCCGTGTAATCGTGAGGAGGAACCTTGTCCTGAAGCCGGGAGAGCTCCGCGATATACTCGTCGGGAAGAAAATCGATCCTCGAACTGAGGAACTGCCCGACCTTTATCATTACCCCCTTCATCTCCAGCGCCTTTTCCCTGATAAGGGAGGCGTTCCTCTTGTGAAGCCCGCCGAGATAGGCGGCGCGGGCATCCTGCGAAAGGAAGACTTTCACGACGTTGGCGATGCGGTAGGAGACAAGTATCCTGAGGGCTGCAAAAAGCCCCTTCAAAAATCTCTTTCTGTAATGGATCCTTGCCATTGATTCAGTGAGCGGTTTCGCTTCTGTTACAACATGAGATGTTCCCGAACGGCGTCGGCTGCCCGCCGGGACGCCAAAGATACCCTACATTGTAATCCTTTTCACGGGAAAAATTAACCTCGCTGTTCCGGCAGCGCGAGCCGGCATCAGGAAAAAAGGTGGTAGCCGGTGGGGGACCGGCTACCTTAGGAGGGGTTTGAACAAAGGGTTATTGCTACCCTTGTTTACACTCTAAAACAAAACTTTGAAGAAATTATGCTTATCGGAAAACTTTTTCGGACAAAAAAAAGTGGTAGCCGGTGGGGGACCGGCTACCTTAGGAGGGGTTTGAACAAAGGGTTATAGCTACCCTTGTTATGTACTGTAAAATAAAACTTTGAAGAAATTATGAACGGACGCCGGAGAAATAAAAGACCGCGGGAAAAGCGCGCCCATCAACTCAGCGTTCTCCTGAAACTCAGGATCGACAGGGTCATCATCACCGAGGTAAAGAGGGCGAGATACACGAGGTCTCCCGAGATGCCGGCGACGCCCGCATTCTTGAAAAGGATCGCCTTCAGTGCATCAACCGCATACGCCTCGGGATTCACCTTTGCAAAGGTCCTGAGCCAGCCCGGAAAGCTCGCGACAGGATAGACCGCGCCACTGGGGAAGAAGAGGATCACGTTGAGGAACCCGCTCAATATGCCGACGATCCTCGGGTGTCCTACCCTGCCGAGGATGACGAACATCAGGCTGAGCAGGCATAAGGTGGTGAGGGTGATCACAAGAAATACCGAGGCGCACTGGTGCCACGCGCGGGCAAGGGATATGCCGGTGATGAACAGGCTCACCGTGAAGATCAGGGTGGCGATGATCGTGGTGATCGAAAGACCGCTGATGATCAGGCCCGCCACGATGTGCGACTTTGAGAGGGGCGTCAGAAGGTAGCTCTCGTCTATGCCGAGAAACCGGTCCATGACGAGGTTGAATGCGCCGGTCGTCAGCGTCCCGAGGAAAATGGCCATGATCACGACGCCCGGCACGAGGGACTGGTAATAGTCGACCTTCGGATAGAGGTCGATGTCCCTGAGATGCACCTCGTCGGCAGCATCCCGGACAGGGACGTACGAGGAATGAAGCGGGCCGAGAGCGGCGTTCACGAGGTTGCGTATAGTCTCGGAGGAGATCCCGTCGGTATTGTCGAGAAAGAGGCCCACCTCCGGGCGGCCGTCCAGCTCCACGCGCCTGCTGAAGTCTGCGGGTATGATCAGCGCCGCTTTGTACCTGCCTGCCCTGACGCCGTTGACGGCCGCCTGGTCATCGGTTGCGCTCAGCAGCCTGAAAGTTTCGGGTCCTGCCTCCACTGCCCTGAGGTTTTCGACAAGACGCTTTGCGGATGGCCCCGTATCGTGATCAACGATAACCACCGGCAGGGCGGTAAGCTTCCCCTGAAACGAATTGCCGAGTATCACAAGATAGATGATCGGCATGAGAATGCTCATCCCCAGCACGACAGGGTTTCGCCTGAATTTCTTCAGGTCCCTCTCGATCACCGCAAGAAGCCGTATCATTGTATCATCCTGTCGTTTTAAGCAGAGCCGGGTGTGATGAAAAAAGCCCGGCTCCTGCTTTTTCACTATTCACTATTCACTTTTCACTATTCACTATTCACGCCGTTTTTACCTTCCGAGCTTCTGGGGGATGCCGGCGCCGACGAGGAAGCTCACTTTCTTCGCCTCCTCTTCACGTATCGACTTCCCAGTATAATGGATAAAAACATCCTCAAGTGACTGCTCGTGGATCGTCGCAGAGAGCACGCCGCCGCCAGCTGCCCTCACCTCGTCGATAAGTGCCGGGAGGTTCCTTGCTCCGTTGTCGACATAGACCCTGACCGAGCTGGCCTCCGGCTTCACCTTGTGTACGAACGAAAGTTTTCCGATCATTCCCGTCATCTCTTCGGAAAGGTCATCCAGAGTCAGAGAGATGATGTCCTTGCCGGGTATCCGTGATTTAAGCTCATCGGGACTGCCGAGCACTATGATCTTCCCCGAATCGATGATCGCCACCGTGCCGCACAGCGCCTCCGCCTCCTCCATGTAGTGCGTGGTGAGGAAGATCGTCATCGAGTCTCCCCCGGTCAGTTTTTCGAGAAAATCCCAGACAACCCGCCTCGACTGCGGATCGAGCCCTATCGTGGGTTCGTCGAGAAAGAGCAGTTTGGGACGGTGCACAAGTACCCTCGCGATCTCGAGCCTTCTCCTCATGCCTCCGGAATATGTCGCCACGAGGTCCTTCGCCCGCGAGGTCAGGCCGACCTTTTCGAGGAGGTAGGCGATCCTCTCCTTTCTCTCCCCGGAGCGTATCCCGTAGAACCTTCCGTAGAGGTCCATGTTTTCATAGCCGGTGAGGTCGAGATCGCTCGTCATGGCCTGAGGGACAACCCCGATGTGCCGTCTCACCTCCGCGGGGTCCTTTGCAACGTCGAAGCCGGAGACGATCGCCTTTCCGGTCGTCGGCCGCAGGAGCGTTGTGAGCATCCTTATGAGAGTGGTCTTCCCCGCGCCGTTGGGGCCGAGGAAACCGAAGAATTCCCCCTCCCCCACTTCGAAGCTCACTTCGTCGACGGCTGCGATCTCGCCGAACTTCTTCGTTATCGCCGTTACGACGATCGCCTTATTTTCGGGATTGACGCTCACGTTTTTTCCGGTATCTCGACCTCTACCGTCATGCCAGGTTTGAGCAGACCCGCGGGGTCGTCGAGTTTTACCTTCACCCTGAAGGTCTTTATGTCCTCTCTGCCGCGCACCACGTCCCTCTGTGTGGCGAACTCCGCGTAGCGGCCGATCTCGGATACCTTCCCGCTGAATACCTTCCGGGGCATACCGTCTACCCTTACGAACGCCGGACCGCCCAGGACCACGCGGCCGATCTTCGTCTCGTCGATGTCCACCCTCGCATAGAGGCCGTTGAGGTCGACAATCGTCATGACCGTCACGCCGGGGCTCACAGTTTCACCGGCCTCGAGAGACTTGTATATCACCGTTGCGGTCACCGGCGATGTTATCACCGTATCGGCGAGCTTCGACCGGTAATAGGCGAGGTTCGCAGCCGCCTCTACCAGCGCGGCTTTCGCAGAGTTACGCTGGCTTGCGGCGGCGCCGAGCTGGGCCTCAGCCGCGCTCTTTCTCTCATTCGCCGCGTTCAGCTGCTCCTTCGACGCCCTGTATGCCGCAGCGTTCATGTCATATGCCGCGACCGCCTGGTCAAGTGACTGTTTCGCGATGTATTCCTTCCCGTAGAGTTCCCTCGAACGATCCATCTCCTTCTTCGACTCGTCCATCTGTGCAAAGGCCCTGTCGATATCGGCCCTTGCGCTTTCCGCGTCGGCCCCCGCGCTTTTCACATTCGCCAGGGCGCTCTTCACGGCAGCCTCGGCAGTCTTCACGTCCGCATTCGCCTTGTCGACGCCGGCAGCCGCCTGTTCCACGGACGCCTTGATATCTTCGCTTTCAAGGCGGACCGCTGTTTGTCCCTGACTGACGGTGTCTCCTTCGTTACAGCACTCCCACGAGATCTTTCCCGCAACCTTCGAAGCGAGATTCACCTCGTATCCGTCGATGATGCCGGTCACCCGAATCGCAGGCGCAGCCTTGCCTTTATGCGCATAGTAGGTGTAAAGCCCCGCAAACGCCGCGAACAGTATCAACAGGGAGGCAAGGACGCGTTTCTTTCCCCTCTTCATCGCCCCGTTTCCGCTTACTTGATGCCCATCGCCTTTTCAAGGCTCGCCTGGGCGATCTTGTAATTGTAAAGGGCCTGTATGTAGGAGGTCTTCGCGTTCGTCAGGGTGACCTGGGCGTCGGTAACCTCGATGGGGTTTCCCACCCCGGCAGCGTACCTGCCGTCGGCGATCTCAAGGTTTTCCGTCGCCTGCTTCACCGTCAGCTCGGCGGTGGAAATGCTCCTTTCGGTGTCGACGAGATTGAGATACGCCTGCTGAACGTCAAGGAGGATGCTCTGCTTAAGGCTCTCTTCGTTCGCCCTGAAGACGCTGAGGTTCGCCCGCGCCTCTTCCACCTGTTTCTTCGTGAGGAAGCCGCTGAATATCGGGAAAGTTACCCCAACCCCGATAGTCCATCCCTTTTCGAGGGGAAACTCCGTCCCGCCGAGATTGTATGCGGCGTTCCCCGTCAGTAAGGGAAAGTAACCCGTTCTCTGAAGGTCGATATTCCTTTCGGCCGCCTTCCTCTGCGCGATGAGGGACTGGAGATCGGGCCTGTTCTTGTAGGCCGTTTCGACCGCCTTGCCCAGCGTTACCGGATACCGCTGGAAGGCGAGATTGTCCTGGATGCCGTATTCCGGGGCATCGGGGACCCCCATCACGTTGTTCAGGGTCACCTTCGCCACCTTGAGCGCGTTGTCTGCCTTTATCAGGCTCAGCTGCGCATTCGAAAGGTTCACCTCCGCAGTGGTCACATCGTATTTCGGATGCGTACCCACCTCGTAAAAGCCCTTCGCCTGCTCAAGGTGCTGTTGGTATTGCTTCACCGTTTCGACCGCGACGTCCCTGTTCCTTTGGGCCTGCAGCACTCCGTAGTACGCCTGCCTGACGTTGAAGGCCACCTGCTCGAAGGTGTTGTCGAGGCTTGCCCGCGATGCGTCGAGATTGAGCTTCGAGATGTCGACCTGGGAGGATGTCCTGCCGAAGTCATAGATGTTCTGGCTGAGGGAAACGCTGCCGGCATAATCGTTGAAGGCGCCGGTGGACGCACTACCGGAAACTCCGGCGGTTACGGCACGCTGGGCCCCGGTGAGCGGCTTGACCCTGCTGTATGAGGCGTTTGCGGAGATCTGCGGATAATAGTTCGACTGCGCCTCTCCCACCCTGGAGCGGTTGACGTCGACGACATACTGCGCAGCGGTTACGGCAGGCTGTATCCTTGCCGCGATGTCGAGACACTGCTGGAGCGTGAGCGTTTCGCCTTTTTTTATGATCTCCTCCGCGTGCGCCCTGAAGGGGAAAACAGCCAAGATTAACAGCACAAGGGGAATGACCCTTTTCATAGAAATGACCTCCTGTAGCCTGTGATTTCAGGACTCAAACGTGTTATTTGAAAGCCGTGCAGGACAAAAAAAACAAAACAGAAACCGGAAACCGCGCGATTCGCCGCCACCTATACCCCCCGAACGCCCGTCTCGACCGGCACTTTCCGTTTTCCGATTCCGAAGACCGCCTTCACCTTCCGCTGCATCCTGTCCATATAGTAGTAAACAACCGGTGTGATGTACAGCGTAAGGAGCTGGGAAACGAGGAGTCCGCCGACAACGGCAAGGCCGAGCGGCCTGCGGGACGATCCGCCGGCCCCGATGCCGAGCGCTATCGGAAGCGTCCCCATGAGTGCGGCCATCGAAGTCATCATTATGGGACGGAAACGGACAAGTGCGCCTTCATAGATCGCATCGAGCGGCGTTTTGCCTTCCCTGCGTTCCGCTTCGAGGGCGAAGTCGATCATCATGATCGCGTTTTTTTTGACGAGCCCCACCAGCATGATCACGCCGACAAAGGCATATACGTTGAGCTGATAGCCGAAGATCATCAGGGTAATAAGGGCGCCGAGCCCTGCCGCCGGGAGACCGGAGAGGATCGTAAGCGGGTGGATATAACTCTCGTAAAGAATCCCTAAAACGATATAAAAGACGAGAAGGGCCATGATGAGAAGGAGCCACATCCCCTTCATGGAAGACTGGAATGCCTGGGCGGAGCCCTGGAAACTCGTGGTAATGTCCTGGGGAAGGGTCGCCCGGGCCGTCTTCTGAACCACACTGACGGCATCGCCCAGGGCGATCCCGGGCTTCAGGTTGAATGAAAGCGTCACCGCGGGAAGCTGTCCGAGGTGATTGACGGTAAGCGGCCCGAGGCTCCTTGTAAGTTTTGCCACCGTGTTGAGCGGGACAAGACTCCCCGTCTTCGAGTGGATATAGAGCATCGAGAGGGCAGCGGGGTCCTGCTGATAACGCGGTTCGAGTTCGAGGATCACCTGGTACTGGTTGTTGGGCGCGTATATGGTGGACACCTGGCGGGAGCCGTAGGCGTAATAAAGTGCGTCTTCTATCTGCCCTGCGGTGAGGCCGAGCGCCGACGCCTTATCCCTGTCGATAACCACGTTCACCTGCGGGGACTTGATCTGAAGGTCGCTCGTCACGTCCTGCAGCTGCGGAAGGGTTTTCAGCTTCGCCTCGAGCTCCGTGGCGCTCCGGTAAAGCTGATCGGTGTCGGGGCTCTGGAGAGTAAACTGGTACTCGCTTTTCGTCAAATGGCCGCCTATCCTTATCGCCGGCAGGTTCTGCATGAACATCATGATGCCGGGCACCGTCGACACCTTCGGCCTCAGCTCCTGGATGATCTGGTCGGCAGAGAGTTTCCTCTCGCTGAGCGGCTTCAACCGCATGAACATGCGGCCGGTATTGTTGGCGGCGCTCATCCCGCTGGAGCCGACAGCGGACATGAAGGCGTCGACGTTCGGGTCTTTGGAGACGATCGATGCGAGCTCCTCCTGGTGCCTGACCATGTCCTGAAAGGAGATACCCTGCGCCGCCTCGGTAAAGGCGAAGACCTGGCCGGTGTCCTCGGTCGGGAGAAAACCCATCGGCATCTTCACGAAGAGAAAACCGGTCGCAACGATCAGGACGATCGTGAGCGCCAGCATTGAGCGGCGATGGCCGAGCGCTTTCGCGAGGGTCCACTTATATATGTTGAGCATACCGTCGAAGACCTTCTCCATGGCAAGATAGAGGCGGCCGTGCGTCACGGCTGCGGGCGGCCGGAGGAAACGGCTGCAGAGCATCGGCGTGAGGGTAAGGGAAACAAAACCGGAAATGAGAATGGCGCAGGCTATGGTCACCGCGACCTCGTGCAGCAGCCGGCCGAGGATGCCGCCCATGAAGAGCACCGGGATGAAGACCGCAACGAGGGAAAGCGTCATCGAAATGATCGTAAACCCGATCTCTTTCGATCCCTTAAGCGCCGCCTCCATTACCCCTTCTCCGTGCTCCATATGCCGGACGATATTTTCGAGCATGACGATCGCGTCGTCCACCACGAAGCCGACGGACAGGGTAAGGGCAAGGAGCGATATGTTGTCTACGGAAAACCCCAGGGCGTACATGGCCGCAAAGGTACCGATAATCGAAAATGGAAGCGCAAGGCTCGGGATCAGCGTCGCCGAGAAATTACGGAGGAAAAGAAAGATCACCATGATCACAAGAAGGAGGGCAAGAAGGAGCGTAAACTTCACATCCGCCACGGACTCGCGGATGGAGGAGGAACGGTCGTACAGGACGTTCAGGTCCACCGAGGCCGGTATCTGGCTCCTGAAGACCGGCAGGAGATTTTTGATGCTGTCAACGACCTCGATGGTGTTCGTGCCGGGCTGCCGCTGGATGGCGAGGACTATGGCGCGGGTATTATTGTACCAGCTGGCCGCCCTGTTGTTTTCGACGCTGTCGACCACCTGCCCGACCTGGTCGAGCCGCACCGGCGAGCCATTGCGATACGCCACAATAAGAGGGCGATACGAGGCGGCGTTAAAAAGCTGTCCGGTGGCCTGGATCGTAAAGGCCTGTCGTTGCCCGTCCAGAACGCCCGTCGGCATGTTCACGTTCCCGTTGTTCAGGGCGTTGCCGACATCGTCGATCCCTATCCGGCGCGTTGCCAGCGCCCGGGGATCGACCTGGGCACGGACCGCGTATTTCTGCGAGCCGTAGACCGAGACCTGGGCCACGCCGCTGATCATCGATATCCTCTGCGCCATGAGCGTCTCGGCGTACTCGTCGACCATGTAAAGGGGAAGCGTGGAAGAACTCAGCGCCACATAGAGCACCGGCGAGTCGGCCGGGTTCACCTTGTTGAACGACGGCGGGGAGGGCATGTCCTGGGGAAGCAGTCGCGAGGCCCGGGAAATGGCGGCCTGTACGTCCTGGGCCGCGGCGTCGATATTGCGGGAAAGGTTGAACTGCAGGGTGATCTGCGTGCTGCCGGTGCCGTTTGCCGAGGTCATCGAATCGAGACCGGCGATCGTCGAAAACTGCCTCTCGAGGGGTGTGGCCACAGCCGAGGCCATCGTGTCGGGGTTTGCGCCCGGAAGGCTTGCCGACACCATTATGGTAGGGAAGTCGACATTCGGAAGGTCACTCACCGGAAGCTCGCGGTAAGCGGCGATGCCGAAGATGAGGACAGCGAGCATGACCAGCGAGGTCATGATGGGCCTGCGGATGAAGATCTCTGCGATGTTCATATGGGTTTGTTCCCGGAAGAAGAGAGGGCCGGGTCGGTACCCGCGGAGGCTACGCCGTTGGCACCCCGGGCCGATTTTTTAACCTCCACCCTGGCGCCCGTCCTGAGCCTGAGCTGGCCGTCGGTGACCACCGTTTCACCCGGGGCGATCCCCTTGTTTATGACCGTTTCTCCGTCAGCGGCCATGCCGGCGACGACGGTTCTCATCTCGACGGTGTTATCGGCCTTCACCACAAAGACGTACTGACCGTCCTGCCCCGTCTGGATGGCGCTCGTGGGGACAAGGACCGCATTCGGCCGGGTCGTCAGAACAAGGACGGCGTTCACGAACTGGCCGGGCCAGAGTCTTCTGTTCCTGTTGGCAAAGGTGCCCTTCAGCTTGATCGTCCCCGTCGCGGTATCCACTGCATTGTCGACAAAGGTGAGAACGCCTTCCTCCGGCTTTTCCCCGTCATTCACCGCAGATGCGCTCACGGCGAGTCTTCCGCGGGCCATGTACTTCTTTATACCGGGAAGGTCCTGCTCGGGCACCGAAAAGCTGACATAGACCGGCTCCACCTGCTGGATCGTGACCATCGCGGTGTCCGCATCGGCCTTGATCAGGTTTCCCTGGTTGGAGGCGAGGCTGCCCGTGCGCCCGCTGATCGGGGAATAGATGTAGCAGTATTTCAACTGGAGCCTGGCGTTTTCGAGCACCGCGCGGTCGGCGTTCACGACCGCCCCCGCTGTCTCGGCGTTCGTCCTGAACTGCTCGTACTGGTCCTTCGACACGTACCCCTTTTTTACGAGCTCTGCGTAACGACCGGCCTGCTCCCTGGCATAATCCAGCTGCGCAATATCCCTTGAGAGGGTGGATTCGGCCTGCTTTATCTGGGCCTCGTAGGGCCGCGGGTCGATCGTGAAGAGCAGTTGCCCCTTCCTCACATCCTGCCCTTCCCTGAAATGGACCTTCACCAGGAGTCCGCCGATCTGCGATTTCACCTGTATCGTCGAATACGCCTCGACATTGCCGATCGCGGTCAACCGGACCGGGACCGTCTTCTGCGTAGCGAGGCCGACAGTGACGGGTATCGGCGGTCTCTTTACGACCGGGTCTTTTTTCCTGCTGCACGAGGCGACTAAAATTATTCCAATTGCAATCAGGACCGTAACGGTCCTCAGCATCCCTTTGTTCCCGCTGACGGGTTCTCTCAGAAACGGCATCCTTTTCTCCTTCATCTCATCGTCGGCCGGTTGTCCCGGTCCGGAGGCGCTGCAAAGCGATTCGCACTGACGGGCGGTCGATTCCTGCGGTCGCTGTCCGGCTGCGCGGCACGGGCAAGAGGGCCGGCGCATAATGTTAGCGCTTACTTACATTTACTATATTACCGCGGCCGAAAAATTGTCAATGTGATTTTTATCGGCGAGAGAGCGCCCGCTTTACAGCCATGCCGCGCCTTTCAGTCGGAAAAAACCTGCCCGGCTCCCCTCTTTTGAAACGATAGAATACACCTTCTCTTCCTGCCTTTCATTTCTTCCTGACGCGAAGGATATGAAACAACACCGGCAATACGAGCAGGACAAGAGGAAGCTGAATCACAAGGCCGGATATGATCGCTGTTGCAAGGGGCTTCAGCATCGCGGCGCCCTGCCCGATGCCCAGCGCAAGAGGCAGAAGGGCCAGTATCGCGGCAAAGGTGGTCATGGCTATGGGCCGCATGCGATTTTTCCCTGCCAGTATGAGGGCTTCCTTATTATCCTGCCCCCCTGACAGATCGTAATATTCCGAGACATAGAAGATCGCCACCTCAGTAGCGATGCCGACGATCATGGTCATGCCCATCATGGATGAGATGTTCATCTCGGTCCCCGTAACGAACAGGCCGACGAATACCGCTGTCAGGGCAAGAAGCGTGGTGGCCATAATCGCCAGGGCCACACGGAAACTTTCGTAAAGGAAAAGCAGGAGAAGAAAAACAAGCGCAACAGCGGCGACGAATACGGCCATGAGACCGGCAAAGGCGATCTGCTGCTGCCTGTAAAGTCCTCCAAGACTGTAATAGACCCCTTTCGGGAAAAGTCCCGGACGGCCAAGAGCGCTCTTCACATCGCGTATCACGGAACCCATATCCCTGCCGCTTATGCGGCCGGTGACAGCCACCATTCTTTTCAGGTCGTCGCGCATAATCTGCGGCTGTCCGGTAATTGCGCTTACAGTGGCTATCCTGCCGAGAGGAAAGAGATGTCCGTCGGGGGCGCGCAGCCGCAGCTGCGCTACATCCCTTTCAGTCGCTCGGAAGTCTTGCGGTATCCACACCCTCACGCCCACCATCTTCGGTCCCTCCTGCACCCCGGTTGTCACAAGCCCGCTCACAAAGGCATCGAGGTCACTTGTGACGGATTCCGGGTTAACGCCTTCGAGGGCGGCCTTCACCCGGTCGACTTTGATTTCCAGCGCGTCGCCCGCGAGGACGATCCCGTTGTCCACATCCACCACGCCGGGGATTTTGCCTATCAAACCCGCGATCTTGGGGCCGAGTTGCCCGAGGACTTTGCCGTCGTCGGAGAATATCTTTATATCTATTGGCTGCGGGACGCCGGTAAAGTCCCCGATCATGTCTTCCATAAGCTGGGCCATCTCTATGCGCAGTCCGGGTACGGAGGCTTCCACACGACTCCGGACATCATTCATCACATCTTCAATCGGCCTGCGGGGAAAGGGTTTCAGGCGCACGAAAAAATCTCCCTCGTACGCCTCCGTCACGCCGCCTCCGAGCTGCAGTCCCGTGCGCCTCGAATATGTCTCCACCCCGGGGGTTTTGCGCAGTATGCCCTCCACCTGCCTCAGCAGCCGGTCCGTCTCGGTGAGCGATGTCCCGGGCGAGGCACGGTAGTCCAGGATGAACCCTCCTTCATCCATCTTCGGCATGAACCCTGAACCCAGATTCCTGTAGCTCAGCCATCCGGCAAGAACAAGCAGGACAACAGGCAGGAGCGCAAGCAGCGGGCGACCGAGCAGGCGGGCCATTATCTTTTCATATCCCTTATGGACCTTTTCCGTGGCAAAACCGCCTTCTTTCTGGTCGGCGTCTTTTTTGCCGAGCAGGTGGTCGGCAAGCAGGGGGACCGCAAGCCACGCCACAAAATAGGAGATGAGAAGACTGGCCGCCATTGTCAAGGACAATGCCTTGAAAAACGCCCCAGTCACCCCGGAGAGAAAGGCCAGGGGCATGAAGATGATGACCGTCGAGGCCGACGAGCCTATCAGCGGCCTCGTAAACTCCCTCGCGGCGGACATGATCTTCTTACGGTGGTCGCCGGGGCTTCCGCGAAGTCGCCTGACAATATGCTCCAGCATGACGATGGTGTCGTCGATTATGAGTACCACGGCGGCGGCCATGCCGCCGAGCGTCATCAAATTCAAGCTCTGGTGCATCACGTAAAGCAGAAGCACGGATGCCGCAAGCACGCCCGGCACGGTTATAATGGCTATGAGCGTTATCTTTACGTTCCGCAGAAGGATGAAAAGGATGACGGCCGCAAGCACCACCCCTATCAGTATGGGGTCTCTGACGCTGCCCGCGGAAGCCGTTATCAGCTGACTCTGGTCGTACCAGTTGGCGATTCTGACGCCCGCCGGAATCTGGCTCTTGAACTCCGCCAGTTTCGTCTTCAGCTCGCGGGCTATCCGGACGGTGTTTCCTCCGCGCTGTTGATAGACGTTGAGCAGAACGGCGTCATGGCCGTCGGCGGTGACGCGGGTCCACTGCGGCACGGTGGCGCGGCTCACAGCCGCAACGTCTTCGAGCAGCACGGGCCCGTTTGCCCCGGAGCGCAAAACGGTGTTCCGGATCTGGTCAAGCCCCATGAATCTTGTATCCGACATTACGAGATAGAGCTTATAGTGGTCTTCAAGCCGCCCGACAGCGGTTATGACGTTTGCCGCCGAAAGGGCCCTGGCCACGTCGGACAGGGAAAGTCCGTAGGAGGCGAGATTGGCCGGATCGACCGTGACGCGGTATTCCTCCCGGGCGCCGCCCTGGACCTGGACCTTCGCCACCCCGTCCACCGTTGACAGAAGGGGACGGAGCTGGTAGTAGGCAAAATCACGAAGCTCCGTAAGCGAACGGGTGTCGGAGGTGAGGCTGTAGGCCAGCACGGGGTCGATGGTGGGGTCCATTCGTTTCACGGAGAAGGTCGTGCCTGCCGGCAACGACGGCATCACCTGGTTTATGGCCGATTCGACCTGGAGCATCGCCGCCACCATGTCCCTGCCCCAGCCGAAGTCGATGACTATTTCGGCGCTTCCGCGGCTTGTGGTCGAACGTACGCCGACTACCCCAGGGACCGCCCTTACGGCCTGCTCCACCGGCCATGTCACCTCGATAGCCATCCTGCTGGCCGGACGGTCTCCGGCATCCAGCTCCGCAGCCACACGGGGGAAACTGACGTTCGGAAGAAGTGCCACGGGCATCTTGACGCTGCCTGCAATACCCCCGAGCATGAGCACCGCAAGAAGAAACAGGATCGAGCGGCGGTGGTATTGAATCCAGCCGGAGAAAGTCATCG
>JBJKSM010000128.1:0-15098 GCA_046704045.1 Thermodesulfovibrionales bacterium
ACCAAGAAGATCGCCTATGTTTACAAGGAAAACGGTCAACTCGCCCAGGCTGCCGACGAATACGAACGCATCGAAAGGGAATCCAAGGACGAAGCGATCAGACGGGAAGCCCTTCTTGACGCGGCGGAGTTGCACCAGAAGGCCGGCAACAGTCTCCGAGCGCTCGAGGCTTACCGGCGTTATGTGGACTATTTCCCGCAACCGGTGGAGTCCAACCTTGAGACGCGAAACAGGATTGCCGGGATACTGAAGGCACAGAACGAACGCAAATCATATCTGGAGGAGCTCGGAAAGATCGTTGCGATCGACGCCGCAGCGGGGAGCGCACGAACCCCCCGGACCCGTTATCTTGCCGCGCAGGCCGCCCTGGTACTGGCCCAGTCGAGCTTTGACGCCTTCGTGGCCGTCAAGCTGGTAGAACCTTTCAAGGTCAATCTGGACAGGAAACGCGAACTGATGCAAACGGCCGTTCAGAAGTTCAGCCGGCTCGTGGATTATGAGATCGGAGACATCACTGCCGCTGCGACCTTTTATCTGGCCGAGATCTATGCCGACTTCAGCAGGGACCTGACGACATCGGAGCGTCCGAAGGGATTGAGCCACGCGGAAATGGATCAGTACGAAGAGGCCATCGAAGAGCAGGCCTCTCCGTTCGAGGAAAAGGCCATCTCTATCCACGAAGACAATGTAAAGCTGATGCACCGGGGTGTCTACGACCAGTGGATCGAAAAAAGCCTGCAGAAATTAGCTGAATTCCTGCCCGCCCGGTACGACAAGCCGGAAGAGAGCAGCGGCATCATCAGCTCACCGGAAACCTATGTTTTCGTAGTTGACAGGCCGGCACCGTCTGCGTTGACGAAACCCGGCCCCCCGGCACCTGCAAAGGTCGAAAAACCCGAATCCAAAGTTGCAGCTCCCGCAAAGGCCGAAAAAAATGAATCTGTTACGGAGACCAAAGTTGCGGCGCCTGCGCAGACCGAATCCCCCGGGGTTGTCACTCAGACAAGACCTGCTGAACCTGCACAGGGCGGGCAGACCGGCCTGCCCTCGACAGGAACGGATCAAACAACGAGGAGGTAAGCGATGCAGACGATGCAGATAAGGATGTGGCGAGGGTTAAAAACGCGAACCTGCGCCGGATTCGCCGTTGTGGCGATGCTGCTGTCGGTTCTTGCCGGATGTGCGTCCGACGGAAAGGACAAGGCCCTGATTGCTCATGAGGCCTCCGTGGGCACGGAAGCCTCCGTGGCGAGGCCCGAGGACGGGACGGAAGGCTTCATCATCACGGAGGTCCCCAAAATGGATGAGGCGTCGCGCGGGGACTTCGATCGCGCTGTCGTTATGCTGAAGAACAAGGATTATGGCCGGACAATCGACCTTCTGGAAAAGGTGATCGGGAAGTCACCGGGTGTCACGGCGCCATATATCGACATTGCGATCGCCTATGAGCACGCCGGCAAACCGGAAAAGGCCGAGGAGAATCTCAAAACCGCGCTGAAGCTGTTTCCCGACCACCCGGTGGCATGTAACGAGTACGGTCTGTTATATCGCAAAACCGGGCGATTTGCCGAGGCGCGGGCTATGTACGAGAAGGCGCTCGCGCGCTTCCCGGATTATTATCCGTTGCACAGGAATCTGGGGATTCTCTGCGATCTGTATCTGAACGACCTGAATTGCGCGCTCCGGCAGTATGAAATCTATCTCAACGCCAGGCCCGGAGACAAGCAGGTCAAAGCGTGGATCGCGGATTTGCGTGTCCGGCTCGGACAGAATTACGGAGGGAAATGATGTACCGCAAACTGGTTCTCTGTTTCTGTGTGATCCTGCTGTCGGCTGCTGTGGCGGCTGCTCAGGATGTCAACAACGACAGGGCCGCGGCCCGGGAGGTGAACAAGGACAGGGCCGCGGCCCGGGAGGTGAACAAGGATAAAGACGAGGATACGACCAAGGCGCAGGATGTGAATCAGGATAAGGATAAAGATAAGGAGCTCTCGGGTATGTCCATAGTCGGTAACGATGAAGCCCCGAAGTCCCTATATATTGTCCCCTGGAAGACCTCCGAGATCGGCGCCGACACCAGTCTTGACATGATGCTGACTGACGACGATGTGCCGGTGGATCGGGATGTTTTCAGGCGGCAACTTGAATTTTACCGGGTCAGCACAAAGGAAATAACTTCATTGTCTCATTAATGAAAAAGGAGGAAAGAAGATGGGTATCTATTCATTGGTAGCATTTTTCCAGAAAGGGGGGTTCTTCATGTACCCCATTCTAATCGTGCTCGCGACCGGTCTGTCCATCGCGTTTGAACGCTGGGTTCAACTGAAACGCGTCCGGACCGAAAACAAGAAGATATGGGACGAGCTGTATCCGGTGCTGGCCAATGGCGAGTTCGACAAGGCCCGGGAAATGGCCAATAAGGACAAATCCGGTATGGCGCAAATGCTGGGGATGGGATTGGCGCGGCAGGGGGCTGTCAGGCGGCGGGAAGACATAGAAATCGCCATGGAAGAGAGCATGATGGAGATAATTCCTCAATTGGAAAAGCGCACGCCCTACCTGGCATTGCTCTCAAATATCGCCACACTGTTTGGGCTGCTCGGTACCATTACGGGTCTTATCCAGGCCTTCGCTACGGTTGCCACTGCGAGCCCCGCCGAGAAGGCCGCCCTGCTTTCGGTCAGTATTTCGGTGGCGATGAACTGCACCGCCTTTGGTCTGATGTCCGCGATTCCGCTTTTGCTGCTCCACGCCAAGCTGACGACAACCACGGGGCAGATTGTGAACAACCTGGAGATGGCATCGGTAAAGGCGCTCAACGCCATCTCCAGTTTAAGCAAGCGCCAATTCGACAGATCACCGGTCTTGGCGGTAGCCGGTGTGACAGGGGCTGATCATGATCAGACGACATCATAACAAAAGGGGAAAGGGGGAGGCGTTCGACACGGATATCATGCACCTTCTGAACCTGACGCCGATGATGGATATTCTTACCGTGATGGTGGTCTTTCTGCTCATCACCGCGGTCTTTATGCGCATTACGATCATGGAACTGAGTGTCCCGACGACTGCCGGCAGATCTGCGGTAAACAAGCCGAATTTCGCCATAGAGGTGATAGTCCGCAAGGCTGGGCTGGAGATTGCAAACGGATCGTCCGTGGAGGCTGCGATCCCCATGAAGAACGATCAGTATGACCTGGACATGCTGTCCAAAATGCTCATGCGCCTGAAGGAGAAGTTTCCGGAGAAGCAGGACGCGACGGTCCTGATCGAGCCGGATATCAAATACGACTATGTGATCCAGATCATGGATGCCGTACGCGGCGCCGACGTTCGGGAGGAAGGAAGCGAAGCGGCCGGGAAAATGGTTCTCTTTCCGGAAGTATCCATAGGAGATGCGCCATGAGAGACAGCAGACGGATGAAACGGATGGAGCGTAACCAGAGGAAGGTCATGGGTCTGGGTCTGAACCTGATACCGATGATGGATGTTCTTACCGTTCTGGTGTTCTTTCTGCTTTTTCACTCATTCAACGGTGATATAGAATCGCGGATTGCACTGCCCCAATCCATTGTCGAGACCAGGCCGAGGGAAACGGTGGTGATCTCGGTCAGCCCCGAAGAGGTGCAGGTCCAGGGCGAGGACGTGATCAGGACCCCTGCACTTCTTGATGACAGAATCGGGACTGTTCCTGAAGTAACAGAGCGGTTGGAACAGCTTGAACACAATACTAACGGGAAAAGCACCGGGGGAGGGGCCGAAAGCAGGGAAATCACTCTCCTTGCCGATAAAACGATTCCGTTCAAGGTGCTGAAAAAGATAATGTCAACCTGTACGGCTTCTGGATATGGAAAGATTTCCCTCGCCGTCATTCAGAAAGCCGCTCAGCGATAGTGGGGATGCCGTGAATACACCAATGTTAGAAGCGGAATTGGCGCCACTGAACGCACGGATCGAGCAGGCCCGTCAAAAACAGGAGGTGCTTGAAGGTGAGTTGCGCGTCGTAGAGGCGGAACTCGAAACGTTTTCCGCCGACAGGGAGCGATTGGATGCATTGCGGGAGGTCTGCAATGCGCTGGACAGACTGCGGGAACTGAAAGCGGATGAACTCTTTTGGGAAGGGGCCGCGGAGGACCAAAGTTACGGCGGACTCGTGGAGCGTGCGAGGAGCAGGGTCGCCCGCTTTGAGGAGCAGATCGGCGGTATTCTCGAAGAACAGGCATCTCTCCGGGAGCAGATCGGTCAATGCCTGGATGAACTGGACTTCCTCTGTGAAGAAGTAGGCAATGCGTACGACCGTGAAGAGCGGCGGAATGAGGAGTTTGCCGTAGAGCGCGAGGTTTCATTTGTTCCCAACCGCAAGATGATCATGCCCTGGACCGACGAGGCTGAAAGCAAAAAGCGCTTCCGCCGCGCAGTTCTTGTGGCCATACTCTTATGCCTTGTCTTCGGCTCTCTTATCCCCATGATAAAAGTACCGATACCGGATCGCTCTGTCGTCGTTGCCCGGATTCCGAAACGGTTGGTCGAGCTGGTCAGGGAGGAGCCCTTTACTCCCGTGCCGGTCCGGAAGAGGGTCCCTAAGCGGTTGCCGGAAAAGCTTGCCCGGCAACAAGTCAGGGAAGATACCAACCAGGTGCCTCAGAAGCAAAAAGCGGTTGCACAGAATCCGGCAGCGAGTCAGCCGAAGGCTTCCGGTGGCGGCGGAACACCTGCAGTGGCGCGGGAAAAAGCCGTAGCAGTGGGCGTTCTGGCTTTTGAAGACGCCTTCAAGGATATGATGAAGGAAACCCCGGTTGCAAGGCTCGGTACCGAGGCCCGCCTGAGCAAGGAAAACCCGCGAGTGGCGGGAAGGGCCGTGGCCCAGCGATCGCTGGTGGCCATTCAGGCCCGGGATGGTTCAAGCGGAGGTATCGGCTATGCCGGTGTCAGCCGCAACATCGGCAACGGTAATGTCGACCGACTGGGAGGACCGGGAATCGGCATAGGCTACGGCATCAGCGGTGGCAGGGGCCGCGGCAGCGGCAAGGGTATGGGAAACGGTCAGGTGTCAAGTGCTATCGCCAATCTGGAGAAATCGTCAAGACCCCTGAGCGATGGAATTGCGCCCGGCCGATCCGACGAGGAAATCCAGATCGTATTTGACCGGCATAAGGCGGCGCTTTATCGGATTTACAACAGGGAATTGCGCAAGGACACAACTCTGCGCGGGAAGATATTGATGCGAATCACCATCGAACCGAGCGGTGTGGTCTCCCTGTGCAAGGCTGAATCGACCGATCTGACTTCGCCCGAACTGGTTGCCAGGATCGTCGAACGCATCAAAAGGTTCAACTTTGGGCCGAAAGAAGGTGTAAAGAGGATGACCATCCTGTACCCGATCGACTTTTTGCCTGCCGGATAGAAGAGCGAAGGGGTTCAGGACAGGGTCAAATGATTGAGATCATTCATTGTCGGGTTTTAGGAGGAAAGCAATGGGAATCCATAAAATGATCGAATTTTTCCAGAAGGGCGGGTTGTTCATGTATCCAATCCTGCTCGTATTAGCGGTTGGTATGGCCATCGCATTTGAGCGCTGGTTCCGGCTGAACCGTGTCCGCAGCGTAAACCGCAGGATGTGGGACGTACTTTATCCCGTGCTGGCGGCGGGTGATTTCGACAAGGCGCGAACGGTGATCGGCAACGACAAATCAGCCATCTCGCAAATGCTGGGAATGGGACTGGCTCGCATGGGTGTGGTCCGGCGCCGTGAGGACATCGAGATTGCCATGGAAGAAAGCCTGATGGAGATAGTTCCTCAACTTGAGAAACGCACGCCGTACCTGGCACTGCTCTCAAATGTCGCCACCCTGTTTGGACTTCTCGGCACCATCACGGGGCTTATCGAGGCCTTCGCCGTTGTTGCCAAGGCGAACCCGGCCGAGAAGGCCGTGCTGCTGACGTCCAGCATTTCGGTGGCCATGAACTGTACTGCCTTTGGTCTGATATCCGCCATTCCTCTTCTGCTGTTCCATGCCAAGCTGACGTCGACCACCGGGCAGATAGTGGACAGCCTTGAGATGGCGTCGGTGACGGCGCTGAACAGTATTTCCGATTTCAACAGGCGTTACTTCGGGACGAAAGAGGAGATGCCGGATGAAAACAGCGGCGACCGGTTGCTCCCCGAAGCCGACGGATGAAAGGAGCGTAGACCGATGGAAGAGAAAGTATGGGTGATTGATGACACTGATGATCTCTTTGAGAAGCCTGTTCCCAGCAGAAAGACTTATGAGAAGCCCGAAAGCCCGGAAAGGAATCCGGCAATAGCTTTCAGCCTTTCGATCATCATCTGGGGCGGCGGGCAGCTCTATAACGGGCGCTGGAAGGAGGGGGCGATGTTCTTGCTCCTCATGGTGAATTTCGTCGTCTTTCCGTCCGTCGGGATCCTGTGTTGGGATGATCTCAGGCCCCTGCTGTTCCCCCTCAGCACCTCAACGGTCGTCTCGGCCGTCCTCGCCTGCTACCTTGCAGGTCTCTGTGTCTGGCTTTACGGGGCAAGGCGAGCGTATGTAACGGCGGCACGGGAAATGAACGGCTGCTTCGAGGGGGTAACCAACGCCCTGTTCCCTGCTCTTTGTTCCTTTCTTGTGCCGGGCTGGGGACAGTTCCTTAACGGCCAGGGTAAAAAGGGGACCTTCTTTCTCTTTGTCGCCTGCGCAGGCTTCTTCATGACAGCGGCCATCCCCGGTATATTCCTCCACTGGCAGAGTCTCAGGCCGACGGTCCCGCGCAGGTTCCTTGAGTGGGTACTGGCGGTATGTCTTGCCGTTTCGCCGGTCGTCATTCTCCTCTGGATAGGCGGCGTCATTGATGCCCTCAAGGTCTGCCTTGATGACCTCAAGAAGGAGTCCATACCAAAGAGGATTGCCTGTGCCCGGAACAGGGTAAAGCTCCACGGGTGGCAGAAAACAGTATTCCGGGGACTGATACGCTTTGCACTCTTCGGCTTCTCTCTTGCCCTTTCCGTTGCCATTGCCTCCCACTACTTTCCGGGTGATTTTTATCTGCAGGAAATCGGGCGCGTGCAGAATGAACTTAAAGCAAAACAGATGACCGTAATCCCACGCCTCATCGACAGGGTCCTCCATCGGGATGATCGGCGAAATGGCAACGGGTAAGCATCCGGAGATGGAGAACGATGTTTGTCTCGTTTGCAAATGAGCAGGTGTCAGGGAAGACCATGACTGAAAATAGAGAAAGTCGGAGGTATGCGGTCAGGGGAATGGGCATCTATGCGAAAACCACGTTTAATACGGCGGTTGAGGTACTCGAACTGGGAGTCGGCGGTGCCCTGATCAAGGGCGCGCAAAGATTTCTTGTTGGTTGTGAATATAATTTGAAAATTGAGCACGAGGATAACATCATACCGGTCAAGGGTGTCATTGTGTGGAAAAAAATGGCTGCGGAAAGAATTCCGGAAGGCGGAACGATTCCGGCAGATACAGCGGGTATCGCGTTCCTGGACGTTTTGACCGACAAAGCAGAGCAGCTCAAAGTGCTCTTGTCCGATAAAATCCGGGAACTGAAAAATCACAGATTGAGCGGGGTCAGAGCCAAAATTCAGCCACCAGAAAAAGCGCGAATCGCTTACATGGAACAGTGTCTGATTCAGGATATAGGCCTGGGCGGTTTTCGGATGGAGACAGAAAAAGAGCTTCCGGCTGATATGATATTCGCATTGGAACTTATTCTATCAAGAAATGAGCGCTCAATTCATTGTAAGGGGAGAATCGCTTTTTGTCGCGAGGTGACGGAGAAAATGGGCAAGAGATACAGTGTCGGCGTGGAGTTCAGGGATCTATCGGAAAGCGATATATCAAGAATAGAACGCTTTATTGAAACAATATCGTGATTATTTTCTTGACTCCAATAACCCCCGGTTGTAAGCCATCCACTTTCCGCATCTTCCTGCTGCTGGAGATGCAAACTCGATGCTTACGCTATAATAAAGTCATCCATGAAATGTTTGAATATATCCATCAGAGGCATCGTGCAGGGTGTCGGGTTCAGGCCGTTTGTTTACGCCCTTGGGAACGAGCTTTCCGTCAAGGGTTACGTCACTAATACCTCCGAGGGCGTGTTCATGACCGTCGAAGGTGATAACCTTGAATCATTCCTCGAACGCATAAGGACAGACGCCCCTCCGCTTGCGAAGATAATGAGCATCGACATTTCTCCTGCCGAGCCGGCGGGATTCACTGATTTTTCAATACGGGCGAGCAGGGAGACCGGAAGTTTTACCCTCCTTTCGCCGGATGTGACGGTATGCGGCGACTGCCTCAATGAGATGTTCGACAGGGGCGACAGACGCTACCTCTATCCCTTCATCAACTGCACCAACTGCGGCCCGAGGTATTCGATCGCGAGGTCCGTTCCTTACGACAGGGCGAATACCACGATGAGGGTCTTCCCGATGTGCCCCGAATGCAGCGCCGAATACGGCGATCCCGCTGACAGGCGGTTTCATGCGCAGCCCGATGCCTGTGCGGTATGCGGGCCGCACGTTTCATTGAGGCCGGGCGAAGGCGTTCGCATTGACGAAAAGGAAAATCCGCTCGCCGGGGCGATACGTCTCCTGAAGGAAGGGAAGATCGTCGCGGTGAAGGGGCTCGGCGGTTTTCATATCGCCTGCGATGCCTCAAACCCGGTTGCCGTGAAGAGGCTGAGGGAGGGGAAGCGCAGGAGCAACAAGCCCTTTGCCCTGATGGCGCCCGACACCGAAAGGATAAAAGAGTTCTGTCATGTATCCGAAGAGGAAGAGCGTCTTCTTTTTTCGATGAGAAGACCGATAGTATTGCTTGAAAAGCGCGAAGACAATCCCCTCCCGGATGATGTCTCTCCCAATAACCGGTATATCGGCTTCATGCTCCCGTATACTCCTCTCCATCACCTGCTCTTCCGGTACCCGTCGCGTTCCGGTTCCGGAGCGGTATGCCATTTCGACGCCATCGTGATGACGAGCGGCAACATCGCCGAGGAGCCGATCGTTGTCGACAATGACGAGGCCGTAACGAAACTCTCCGGCATCGCCGATGCCTTCCTCGTCCATAACCGCGACATATTCATGAGGGTCGACGATTCCGTCCTGAAGTCCGGGAAGGGCGGGGCCGGCATAACATGGGCGTCTGATACATCCGGACGCGTTTCGTTTATCAGGAGGTCGCGCGGCTATGTACCGGACCCGATACCGCTGCGCGAAGACGGACCGGATGTGCTCGGCTGCGGCGCGGACCTGAAAAATACCTTCACTATAACGAAGGGGAGGTATGCCATTCCCGGCCAGCATATCGGGGATATGGAAAATTACGAGACGCTCAATTTCTTCGAGGAGACGCTGAAAAACATAAAATCCGTTTACAGGGCCGAACCTGTTGCGATCGGCCATGACCTTCATCCCGGCTACCTTTCGACGCAGTGGGCCATGAGACAGGAGGGTGTGGAAAAGATCGGCATCCAGCACCACTATGCGCACATAGCGTCGGTGATGGCCGAAGAGGGCATCAGGGAGAAGGTGATCGGTGTAGCCTTTGACGGGACAGGGTACGGGGAAGACGGGACGTTGTGGGGCGGCGAGTTCCTGATCGGCGATACGAAGGGTTTCAGGAGGGCGGGGCACCTGGATTATGTCCCTCTCCCGGGCGGCGAGATGGCGATCAGGGAGCCCTGGCGCATCGCGGTGAGCTGCGTGAAAAAGGCGGCGGGAAAAGACGTGATTGAATACCTGAAGCTCGCAGGGTTTATCGAAAGGTACGGCATCGGAAAGCTGGAGGCTATCGTGAAGATCTGCGAAGACAGGACTCTTTCCCCGCTTTCCTCGGGCGCGGGAAGGCTCTTCGATGCCGTCTCCGCGCTCACCGGCGTATGCGACAGGAATACCTTCGAAGGCGAGGCCGCTATCTCCCTGGAATCGCTCCGTCTCGACGACGTGGTGGACGACTACGCGGTGGATATCAGTTTCAGGGACCCTATGGTGATAGATTTTTCGATGGTGATTTTGAGTATACTTAAGGACGTCGAGGCGGGCGAAGACAGGCGCGTAATATCTTCGAAATTCCATAATACCGTCTCCGCCGCGACAGCGGCGGTTGTTGTGAAGCTCTCTGCGGTAACGGGCATCAGGAAGGTAGTCCTGAGCGGCGGGGTGTTCCAGAATGCCTGGCTGACGGAGAGTGTCATGCAAGGCTTGAGACTGGAAGGGCTCGACGTACACACCAACGGGCTGGTGCCGTGCAACGACGGCGGCATCTCTCTCGGTCAGGCCTATATCGTAAGAGAACGTATAAAGGCGGGAAGCAGATCATAAAATGGAAGATAGAGTAAAGAGGATCAGAAAACTCATGGAGGCGATCGGTGGGCCGGTAAGGCTGATGGAGGTCTGCGGCACCCACACTGTCGCGATCTTCAGGCAGGGCATCAGGAATCTCCTGCCGGAAGGGATAACGCTTCTCAGCGGGCCGGGCTGCCCTGTCTGTGTCACATCGGTGAAGGATGTCGATACCGCGATCGCGCTTGCGATGCACGAAGGCGTGGTCCTCACCACCTTCGGCGACATGATGAGGGTGCCGGGAGACGGGAAATCCCTCTTCGGCGCAAAGGCGGAAGGCGCTTCAGTGGAGATCGTTTACTCTCCGCTCGATGCGCTTCAGATCGCGGAAAAGAACAGGGACAAAAAGGTCGTCTTCTTCGCCACCGGTTTCGAGACGACATCTCCGCTTGTCGCCGGAACGGTCATGGAGGCGGAGCGCAGGGGCATCGGAAATTTCTTCATCTACTCCGTACACAAAACCGTTCCCCCCGCGCTGAAGGCCCTTCTTTCATCAGGTGAGGTGAAGGTGGACGGGTTCATTCTGCCCGGCCATGTCTGTACGATCACGGGCATCCGGCCTTACGGATTTATCGCCACAGAGTACCATAAGCCCTCGGTGGCGACGGGTTTCGACGCCGCAGACATCATTGCCGGAATCACGATGATCCTCGAACAGATTGCCGCGCGGAAGGCGGAGGTGGAGATCCAGTATACCAGGGTGGTGAAGAAAGATGGAAACCCCAGGGCGATCTCGATCCTCAAAGAGCATTTCGAACCGGAAGACGCGCAATGGAGGGGCATTGGATCGATCCCCGGAAGCGGACTCAGACTCAGGCAACGATATCGGCACAGAGATATCAGGTCTGTCTGCAATCCCGATGTGCCGGATGGGAAGGAGCCGAAGGCCTGCTCCTGCGGGGACGTGCTGAAGGGAATAAAGATCCCCTCTGAATGTGCGCTCTTCGGCCGGGCCTGCACTCCTGAAAATCCGGTGGGCGCCTGCATGGTGAGCTCCGAGGGCAGCTGCGCCGCGTATTACAGATACAAGGCGGTAGCGGAGGGCCGATGAGCGACGGCGCGGAGTTGATACAGCTTGGCCACGGCAGCGGCGGAAGGATGATGCACCGGCTGATCGTTGATTATTTCGTTCCCGCCTTCGACCTGATGACGCTGAACGATTCGGCGGTCATCGAAAATTCATTCCGCGGCAGGATAGCGGTCACGACCGATTCATACGTGATATCGCCGATTTTTTTCCCGGGCGGCGACATCGGGAGGCTCGCGGTATGCGGCACGGTGAACGACCTTTCCGTCTCCGGCGCGCGGCCTCTCTACCTGACCGCAGGCTTTATCATTGAAGAAGGGTTCCCGGTAGCCGACCTCGTAAGAATACTTGCTTCGATGAGGAGCGCTGCGGCCGAAGCAGGAGTGAAGATCGTCGCCGGCGATACGAAGGTGGTGGACAGGGGGAAGGCCGACTGCATATTCATCAATACCGCCGGGTTCGGTGTTGTGGAAGACGGCGTCGACATATCTCCCCTTAATGTGCGGCCCGGGGACAGGGTCGTTCTTAGCGGTTCCATCGGCAACCACGGGATCTCTGTCATGGCCGAAAGAAACGGCATAAGCTTCGATCCCCCGGTACTGAGCGATGCATCGCCGCTGAACGGGCTGGTGGGTGCGATGCTCGAAAGCACGAAAAACATCCGTGTAATGAGGGACCCCACGAGGGGCGGTCTTGCTACGACACTGAAGGAGATCGCGAACGAATCAGGTCTTTGCATCAGGATAAACGAAGAGGCCGTCCGGGTGAGGCCGGGGGTCAAGGGGGCCTGCGAACTTCTCGGGCTCGATCCCCTTTACATCGCCAACGAGGGAGTGCTCGTTGCCGTCGTTGCCGCCGAAGATGCGGAGATGATCGTGAAGGATATGCGAAAGACCCGCGACGGAGCGGAAGCCGCCGTGATCGGCGAGGTCGCCGAGACGCCGCGGCAGACGGTGTTGTTGAAAACGGGCATAGGCGGAAGTAGAATAATCGATATGCTTTCAGGTGATCAGCTGCCGAGGATATGCTGAAAGTGCGGCCCGGAGGAAGGATATGAACAAGAGGGAAAGAGTGGTGTTGAGACTGAGCGACGGGAGCGTCCTGAAAGGGTATCTGGACTGCTTTTCGCCAAAGGCCGATGACGTGGAACTCGTGGATGCCGCGACATCTGAAACGCACCGTATGGATGTCTCGAAGATGAAGGCGATCTTTTTCGTTCGCTCGTTCGAAGGAGACCCCGGGCACAGGGAGAAAAAGACGTACGGTTCGACAAGGCCCAGGGGAAACAGGGTGTATATAAAGTTCAAAGACGGGGAATCGCTCGTGGGCTTCCTCGAAGGGGATGTGCCGTGGAGAAAGGGTTTCTTTCTCTCGGGAGCCGGAAGCGACGGAAAGGGGTTTTTTCTCCTGCCGGTGGACGAAGACACCAACAACCGAAAGGTCTTCGTGGTCGCATCCTCGGTCGCCGACGTGACAGTGGTGCCGTAACTTATCTTTGAAAAATGAGGAGCGCCGAATTAAAATGCGGAACGGAGTTCAGCAGCACAGGGTACACGGCACCCGGAGGAAAGAATCCCTCTCTGTGACCTCTGTGGCAGAATGTCTTTTTGCAGTTACATGAAATAAAGAGCGCGGAATGGAGAGCGTATGATTCTTGGAGTGAATATCGATCACGTAGCGACACTGCGGCAGGCGAGGCTGGGCAGGGAACCGGAACCCGTCATGGCCGCTACCCTTGCGATTCTCGGCGGGGCCGACGGCATAACAGTGCACCTGAGAGAAGACAGAAGGCATATCAACGACCGCGACCTTGACATGATGAAGGAGGTCGTTCCGGTCGAGCTCAACCTCGAGATGGCGGCGACAAAGGAGATGATAAAGATCGCCTCGGCGAAACGGCCCGACCTGTCGACCCTCGTTCCCGAAAAGAGGGCGGAGCTTACCACCGAAGGCGGCCTCGACGTCAGGTCCGGGAAAAGGGCGATCAGGGAGGCGATAAAGGCCCTCCACGGCAAAGGGATACGCGTGAGCCTTTTCATCAACCCCTCCGCGGATGACGTTGAGGCATCCAAAGAGATCGGCGCCGACATGGTCGAGATCCATACCGGCGCCTATTCGAACGAGAAGGGCGAAAGGCAGAATGCCGAGCTTGCAAGGGTTATAAAGGCCATAGAGAAGGCGGTCGTCGCGGGTCTCGAAGCGAATGCCGGCCACGGCCTCAACTATTTCAACGTGATGAAAATCGCCGAAATGGAGGAGGTGCGGGGGCTGTATATAGGTCACAGCATCATCTCCCGTGCCTTACTCGTGGGAGTCGAGAGGGCGGTGAGGGAGATGAAGGACCTGATCCATTCCGCGCGGCGATGATATACGGAGTCGGTATAGATATCGTCAAGATCGAGAGGATGAAGGCCGCCGTGGAGCGGTGGGGAGGACGGTTCCTCGGAAGGGTCTTCACCGAAAACGAGATCGCCTACTGTTATGGAAAGAGCGAGCCGTACCTCTCCTTTTCGGTAAGGTTTGCGGCAAAGGAGGCGCTCATCAAGGCGATCGGATCCGAGATCCCGGTTTCACTGCGGGACATAGAAGTGATGAATTACCCCGGGGGGCGGCCGGTCCTGAAGGTCGGCGGAGGACTCAGCTCCTTCTTCGAAGAAAAGGCGATCCGGCGCACGCATCTCAGCCTCAGCCATGAGCGCGAATTCGGCGTAGCCTGTGTCGTGGTAGAGCGATGAGGAAAGGAGCCGGTCTTGTTCTCCGGCAAGCAGGAAAAATGTAAAGTTTTATTCCCGCAATCGGGTATGGTTTCGGGAGTCGAGCCGGAATTTCGCTGTTGTCGTAATTGGCAGGTAATAGTTCAAAGTGCGATTAAGGAGGGAAATCATGAAAGTTGTTACCGCCGGGCAGATGCGCGGCATCGACAAAAAGACGATCGAAAATTACGGCATACCGGGCGCAGTGTTGATGGAGAGGGCGGGGCTTTCGGTTTCGCGGAAGATACGGAAGTCGTTCGAAAAGAGGAAGGTGGTCGTCGTCGCCGGCGGCGGAAACAACGGCGGCGACGGGATCGTCGTTGCAAGGGACCTCTTCAACAGGGGATGGAATGCGCGGGTTATCATGCTTGCACAGGAAGGAAAACTTTCTCCCGATTGTCTCGCGCAGTACAGGACCGCGAAGAAGATGGGCGTGCCCGTGACATTCAGAACGGGCGTGAGCAGCGCCGATCTCCACAGCGCCGTTGTCGTGGATGCGATCTTCGGCACCGGGCTGAGCAAGCCGGTAGCTTCTCCCTTGGCCGACGTGTTCAGGTTCCTCAACGCAGCGGAGGTCCCGGTGGTTTCGGTGGACATTCCCTCGGGTATTTCTTCCGATAACGGACAGGTTATGGGAGAGGCGGTGAGGGCCGATTACACAGTTACCTTCGGCCTCCCGAAGGTGGGGCATGTCATCCATCCGGGCGCTGAATATTGCGGGGAGCTGTTTGTAGAGGACATCGGTTTTCCGGAAGAACTCCTCACCTCCGATTCGATCCTGCTGCAAACCGTGGAGAGGGCGATGACTTCGGCACTCGTGCCCGAAAGACCTGCCTTTTCCCACAAGGGAGATTACGGACATGTTCTGGTTGTGGCCGGTTCGAAGGGAAAGACAGGGGCTGCGCTCATGGCGGCAAAGGCTTGCCTGAGGGCGGGCGCGGGCTTGGTGACAATC
>JBJKSM010000129.1:0-27760 GCA_046704045.1 Thermodesulfovibrionales bacterium
GTATGAAGAAGAAAGAGGCCCTCGTCCTTCAGGCACCGGCTTACGACCTCCATGTAGGTCCGGTAATTCTTGTAACCCACATGCTCGAACATCCCTACCGACACAATGTGATCGAATTTTTCGTCCACACTGCGGTAATCGCTAAGCCGTATCTCGACAGGCAGGCCTTCGCATAACTCCATGGCGAGCGCTGCCTGCTCCTTCGACACTGTAACTCCCACCACCCTGGCGCCGTACTTCTCTGCCGCGTATTTGGCAAAGCCGCCCCAGCCGCAGCCGATATCGAGCACCCTGTCGCCGGCATCCAGCCCGATCTTCCTGCAGATGAGGTCGAGTTTCGCTTCCTGCGCGTCATCGAGGTTGTCAGCAGTCTTCCAGTAAGCGCAGCTGTAAATCATTCTCTTGTCCAGCATAGAGCGGTAAAGGTCGTTGCCGAGGTCGTAATGCCTCTTGCCGACCTCGAAGGCCCTCGATCTGCTGCCGAGGTTACGGATCACCGCCCGGATTCCGTGAAGCACGAGCTTCAGGTTCTTCCCGATCTTTTCCTGGGACCCGATCGTCAGGAGCCTGCTGAAGAATTCGTCGAGCCTCTCGCACTCCCACCAGCCGTCCATATAGGATTCGCCGAGCCCGAGACTGCCCGCCCCGAGCACGCGGCGATAGAACCCTTCGTTATTGATCCTGATGTCCCACGGTCTGTCCCCTTCGATAGTAATTCCCGCAGGAGACAGGATTTCCTGGATGATCTTTCTCAATCTCTCCTCTCCCATGGCAACTCCGCGTTGAGATCCTTTTTTCCCCATGCTATCACTTTTCATTTTTTTTTCAAGGTGAAGAGCCGGGAAAAAAAAGGGGCGCGATGGCGGATTCGGGAGAAGATAAGACTATTTCAGTTCGTTTATTACCCTCATGATCTGTCCGCGATGGTGCTCGATGATGTCCCGTGGAGTGCCCCAGGCCGTGGATTTTCTGCCGAGCACTTCGACAACCCTGATCAAACTCGCTTTAGTGGGATTGCTGAAGTCCTCACCAACTTCCTTAAAGGCAAGTTTGACAGCAGACGATACGCTCGCATGGACCTGTTCTTCGTCCGCGCTCAGGCCGAGCGACTGTTTGGATCTCGCAAAGGTCTCCCTCTGCGCCTCGTAAAAACACTTTATAATCAGGTCTCTCGCCTTTAACGGATCGAGTTCCCTGAGATCTTCTTCTTCCAGACGCCATCTCCGAAACCTTTTTTTCTCCTCCATACTGAAAAATCTCCCTCTTTCTTATTTGCCATGTTCGTTGCCGCATCGGGCCATATTAAACCATATTTTCTGCTGCCGATTAAACTCCATCTGTCTTCGGCCTTTGCAAAACACATTCCAGCGTCCGGATCAGGGCCTCTGCCTTCTTCATGCTCTCATGGTATTCGCTTTCCGGGTCGGAGTCGGCCACGATACCGGAGCCGGCCTGAATATACGCCCTTCCGTCCTTGAGCAAGAACGTCCTGATGATGATATTGAGGTCCATGTTCCCGTTAAACCCGATGTAGCCCAGGGATCCGGTATAAGGTCCCCTCCGCGTCGGTTCTATCTCGTCGATGATCTCCATGCACCGCACCTTCGGCACCCCGGTGATTGTACCTCCAGGGAAGGCGGCCCTGATCACGCTGAAACAGTCGTTCCCGTCTCTCAGGCGCCCTCTCACATTCGAGACGATATGAATGACATGGGAGTAGTCCTCGGTAACCATCAACTCATCCACCTCGACTGTACCGTACCCGGACACCCTTCCGAGATCGTTTCTCTCCAGGTCGATAAGCATGATATGCTCCGCCCTCTCCTTTTCGCTCAGCAGGAGTTCAGAGCGCATCGTTCCGTCCTCGCCGGCATCCCTTCCCCGCGGCCTCGTGCCGGCGATAGGTCGTGTATCGACCTGCCGCCCCGCCACCCTGACGAGCCTTTCAGGCGAGGAACCGGCCAGTTGGTAGTCGCCGAAATCGACAAAGGCGGCAAAAGGCGACGGGTTGATGCCCCTGAGTGTCGTGTAGATGTCCCAGGGGTCGCGGCCGCCGACCTCAGCCGCCACCCTCAGGGAGAGGTTCGCCTGAAAGATGTCGCCCGCCGCAATATAATCCTTTGCCTTCCTGACCATCGCCGTATAAAGGTCTTTCCCTGTCTCATGGATGATTTCGGCCCGGCCCGGCGACATCCTGTAATCCGGCCCCTTGCACGTGCCGCCGAGGACCTGCTGCCGGATTCTTTCGAGATTTTGCTGCGCCTCGCTGAGATGCCCGTCCATCCCCCCCTCGATTCCACAATACCCCAGTAACGTCTTCCTCGCGGCGGGACTGACGATGATCCAGCATTTCTCCTCCTGATGGTCAAATGCGATAACCCTGTCGAACATGAAGAAGTGGGCGTCGGGAATGTTCAGATCATCCGTGGCACTAAAAGGAAGCCGTTCGAGATACCGGACAAAATCATAGCTCAGCATTCCGGCTGCACCGCCCTGAAAAGGGGGAAGCCCATCCACCGCTTTCTGCCTGTAGCCCGCTACAAGCTCCCTGAGCCTTTGAAGGGGATGCCTGAAAGATACGGTCTTTTTTCCACCGCAGGATATCTCGACCTCTCCGTTTTTGACCCTGAAGCCGAGATATGGTTCGATGCCGATAAAGGAATATCTTGCAATAGTTAAAGGTCCCTTGGCGCTTTCGAACAGAAAACTCTCCTTCGTCCTGAGTCTTCCGTAAATCACATACGGACTTTCAAATGGTATCTCCGCGAAGACCGGGGAGAAAACATCATCAATCACTTTAAGTTTCGACATGCAACACCTTAATCCGGCAGAGTCTGAGCAGAAAGTCTGTCGCCACAGAGGCACTTCAGGAAAGCGAGCCGGAATACGTTTTTCGCCGGAGCGAACACGGATGTTTCAGAGGGCCACTCACCGTTCACCGTTGCACCCTGTCTGTCAGGTCAGGCGTCAGCGATCTCGCTCCTGATCAATTCGAGGGCCTTTTTCGGGTCGGCCTGATTGAGGACAGCCCTTCCCATAACAAGATAATCGGCGCCTTCCCTTAATGCCTGCTTAGGTGTCATCGTTCTCACCTGGTCGTCCTGCTGCGCCCACGAAGGCCTGATACCCGGGGTAACGATCAGGAATCCCCGGCCGCAATGGGTTCTGACCATGGCTGCCTCATTAGCCGATGTCACAACACCGTCGAGACCCGCCTTCAGCGCCATGCCGGAGAGGTGTCTCACATGTGTATTGAGACTGTGTTGAATGCCGGCCTCGTCCCTGAGCACCTGTTTCGACATGCTTGTCAGAACCGTCACCGCAATAATCCTCGGCCTGCTGAGGTTTTCCCTAAGACAGACGCTCACAACGTCGTCGCGGCATCTCTTCATCATGTCCAGGCCACCCGAGGCATGGACGTTGAACATGAAGATGCCCCGTCTGGCAGCCGCTACCCCCGCCCTGGCAACCGTATTCGGAATGTCATGGAACTTCAGATCCAGAAATACCCTCCCCCCCCGCTTGTGTATCTCGTCCACGATGGAAGGTCCGACTGCCGTAAATAGTTCAAGCCCAACTTTAAATATACCTATATAATCCCTGAATTTGTCGACAAGTTCCAGCGCGTAATCATATTCGGAGACATCGAGGGCAAGGATAAGTTTATCGATATCGTTCATGTCATCAGATCCTGGGAAGAACGATCCCCTTCTGGGCCTGATACTTCCCCTTCTTGTCGGCATAGGATGTTTCGCAGGGCTCGGCACATTCCAGAAAAACTATCTGCGCAATCCCCTCATTCGCATAAAGCTTCACCGGAAACGGGGCGGTATTCGATACCGAAATAGTCACGAAGCCTTCCCATTCCGGTTCCAGCGGAGTGATATTTACTATAACCCCGCTCCTGGCATAGGTAGATTTTCCGAAGCAGATGACGAGCGTTTCCCTCGGTATCCTCAGATACTCAAGGGAACGGCAGATCACAAACGAGTTGGCAGGGACCTCGCAGGCATCGGCCCTGATATCAACGAAATTGGAATCATCGAAGTTCTTCGGGTCGATTACCCCCCCGCCTTTTGGCCTGGGAAGCTTGAACTCATCCGATATCCTGATGTCGTATCCGTATGAGCTCACGCCGGAGGAAATCACGCCCTTTCTCACCTGGTCGTGGTTGAAGGGTTCGATCATCCCCTTTGCGGCCATCTCCCTTATCCAGCGATCGTTCTTTACCATCGGTCTACAGGAAGGGCCGCTCTTCCGTCTCTCCGAATACTTCCCGGATAAGATTAAGGGAGTCCTCCGCATACCGCTTCTCGACCTTCTGGATCGCAAATCCTGCGTGGACAAGGACGTAGTCGCCGGCGACAACCTCCTCCGGCATGAGCAGCAGGCTTACGTCCCTGCGCGCGCCGTAGACATCGACGGTCGCAATCATGTTGTCGACTTTTACCACCTTTGAAGGAATCGCCAGGCACATGCCACTATTATACCGGTCCTCAGTTTAACTGTACAACCGGAATGGATGCGGAGTCACGATCAGCCTTGCCCGGGACGCAAAAAGGTCTTGATTCCATCCCTCTTTCCATTTGATAGCCTCCCGGAAATCTCATATACTGTAATCAAGAGAACAATGAGAGGAGAGAAAACATGGACACTATCATGGTTGCCGTTGATCTCGGACACTTCAAGGCGTACAAGGTTGGAAAGACAAGACTCGGGAACTCCAAGATGAAGTTGATCGAGAGCTACGACTCGATCGAGGCCCACGGGAAACTGCTCGACAGGATCACCGACCAGGCGGGAAGGTTCCGCATGGGCGGCGAAAAGGCGGGAAACTCCAAGGCAAAGGGGTACGGCGAGCCGCACAATCTCAGACTGGAGGAAGAAAAGAGGCTGATAAAACTTATAGCGAGGGACATAAATACGATCGTCGGCAGGGAGAAGTGCGAGGCATGGTGTCTGGCCGCGCCTGCCGAGATAAACGGCAGGATCGTAGAAAATCTCCTGCCCGATGTGAAGGCCAGGCTCGGGAAAAACGTCACATGCGACCTCACGAGGTCCAGAAAAATGGAGATCCTCGAACAGTTCGACATGTGCCAGCCTCAGCCGGCATGATAATCGGGGTCCCGAAGGAGATAAAAAAGGAGGAGTACCGCGTCGGCATCACCCCGGCAGGGGTCAAGGAATTGAGGAGGGACGGCCATACCGTCCTCCTCGAGGAAGACGCCGGCAGGGGGAGCGGCTTCGCCGACAGCGAGTACCTGAACGCCGACGCGGATATCGTACAGAAGGATGCCCTCTATCGGAAATCCGATCTCATCGTCAAGGTAAAAGAACCCCTCCTGTCCGAATTCGATCTCCTCGAAGAGAAACAGGCGCTCTTCACATTCCTTCACCTGGCGCCGAACTGGCAGCTGACAAATCACCTTATCGACAAAAATATCACCGCCATCGCATATGAGACGCTTGAAAAAGACAGGTCGCTTCCCCTTCTGGCGCCGATGAGTGAGATCGCCGGAAGGATGGCCCCGATCATGGCTTCCCACTATCTCCAGATGATCCACGGCGGCGCGGGGATTCTCTCGACAGGCACCGCGGGCGTCAAGCCGGCAAAGGCCCTTATACTCGGCGCAGGGGTAGTAGGATCGAATGCCGCGAGGGTCTGTATCGGTCTCGGTATGGATACGACGGTCATCAACAACACGATAGAGAAGCTCAGGAGAATCGATGACCTCTTCATCGGCAGGATAAAGACGCTCCCATCGACTATGCATAACATCGAAGAAGAAATCAGGGATGCGGACATCGTCATCGGGGCGGTGCTCGTTCCGGGCGCAAAAACGCCCGTCCTTCTCAACAGGGAGATGCTCGGGACCATGAAAAAAGGCTCGGTCATCGTGGACGTAGCGGTGGACCAGGGCGGATGTTTCGAGACCTCGATGCCGACAACCCACGACAAACCCGTCTACCAGGTTGAGGGTATAATCCATTACACCGTAGCGAACATGCCCGGCGCCTATCCCCGGACATCAACACTCGCCCTCACGAACGCGACGCTCCCTTACATCAAGTTACTCGCGAATATGGGAGTTGAAAGGGCGGTCAGGGAAAACCCGCCGCTCAGGAGCGCAATCAACATCTACAGGGGACACATCGTTCACAGCGGACTCGCACAGTCCCTTGGCAGGCAGTACATGCCGATCGATGAGATCGCCGAAGGATAATAATCGGAAGGGCTTGCCACAGCAAGCCCTTCCGAGACTCATTTTAAGACCGGACCGGTCTTAGCAGCCCCGAGGGCTTCAACCGCCCCCGAAAAGACTGTTGATTTCAGTAAAGCTCATGGCCCCCTGTAGTTTAAGCTGTTTTTCCCCGCACTTCGGGCAGGCCTCCCTGAGAAGCTCCTCGTCGCTGTTTATCATTGTTGCGAACTGGCTTCCGCATTTCTGACAGACACATCTATTGTATGACACCCTCTTGACACCTCCCTCTCAGGATAGTTTCGATATTACTTGATTATACCATAACGCCCTCTTTATTTTATTCCCGATCCGCCTCATCTTCCTTCTTCATCTCGAATTCCTCCACCCTCAGCGGGCATATCCTGTCCTTGAAAAACTCGTAATAGAGAAGCGGCACCGCTATCAGGGTCAACGCCGTAGCCGCCACAGCCCCGAACATCATCGCTATCGCGAGCCCCTGGAAGATGGGGTCGAAGAGCATCACAAAGGAGCCGACGACTACCGCAGCGGCCGTGAGCGCTATCGGCCTGAACCTGATGGCGCCGGCCCGTATGAGCGCGTCTCTCAGCCCCCCGCACTCCCTCCATTCCATCTGGACAAAATCGATGAGAAGGACCGAATTCCTCACAATAATGCCGGCCAGGGCGATGAACCCGATCATTGATGTCGCGGTAAAAAACGCCCCGAAGAGCCAGTGGCCCGGAAGAATCCCGACGAGCGTCAGGGGGATGGGCGCCATGATGATGAGCGGGGTGACGAAGTTCCTGAACCACGCCACAACCAGGACATAAATCAGGATGAGGACGGCGCCGAAGGCGATGCCGAGGTCCCTGAAGACCTCATACGTAATCTGCCACTCGCCGTCCCATTTCATGGAATAACGGTTTGTCAGCCACGGCTGCTCTGTATAGTATTGTCTGAATTTGTACCCCTCGGGAAGCTTCAGCCCCGCAATCCGGTCCTTCATATTGAGTATCGCGTATACGGGACTCTCGGCACCGCCCGCTACATCCCCGGTGACATAGACCACACGCTTGAGGTTCTTGTGATAGATCGTCTTTTCCTCGATGGCCTGCTTCACTTTTGCAAGCTCCGAAAGAGGGATCATCGCCCCCGATGCGGAGGGCACGGAGACCTCCTTAAGCGACTGCACGCTCGACCTCTCGTCCACCGGCATCCTCAGAAGGATGTCGACCGGCTCCCGCTCTCTGTCGAAATGCACCAGTCCCGCCGGCATCCCGCCGAGGGCGGTCCTTAAACTCTGCGATACCGCCTCGGTCGTCACTCCGTTTTCAGCGGCCTTCTGCTTGTCGACGTCGAAGGTGATCTTCTTTTCATTGTCTTCCACTGACCAGTCGACATCGACAACACCTTTCGTAGTCAGGAAAATCTTTTTAATCTTCGCCGCCATATCGATCTGCCCCTTCATGTCGGGGCCGTATACCTCGGCAACAAGGGTGCTGAACACCGGGGGACCGGGCGGTATCTCCACTACCTTTAACCGCGCGTCGTACCTGTCTGCGATCTTTTTGAGGCCGGGCCTGATCCTCTTTGCGATGTCATGGCTCTGGGCCGTCCTTTTGTCTTTGCCGACGAAGTTCACCTGCACGTCGACGTCGCTGTTTCCGGACCTGAGAAAATAGTGTCTGACGAGACCGTTGAAGTTGTATGGGGCCGCCGTCCCTATATAAAGCTGATAATCGGTCACTTCGGGCACGGTCTTCAGATAGTCGCCCATTTCCCTGGCGAGTGCGGCGCTCTGCTCAATTGTGTCGCTCTCCGGCAGATTCACGATAAGCTGCAGCTCGCTCTTGTTGTCGAAGGGGAGCATCTTCAGCTTCACGCCCTTAAGCGGTATGAGAAGGAGGGCAAGGAAGAGCAAAAAAAGAACGACGCCGAGGGCAAAAATACGCTTCCTTCTGCTGTCGATCAACGGACCGAGCATCTTTTCGTAGAGCCGGTGAAGGCCGGCCGCCTCCTCTTCGTGCTCCACGCTCCTGACGTTCTTCAGGACCTTGTAGCTCATCCAGGGACTCACGATAAACGCGATAAGGAGCGAAAAGATCATCGCCGCAGATGCGCCGACGGGGATCGGCCTCATGTAGGGCCCCATCAGGCCCCTTACAAAGGCCATGGGCATAAGCGCGGCGATGACGGCAAGTGTGGCCAGTATCGTGGGATTGCCCACCTCGTCCACCGCAAGCGCCGCGGTCAGCGGGTCTATCCTGTGCATCTTGAAATGCCGGTGTATGTTCTCCACGACGACGATAGCATCATCGACAAGAATGCCGATCGAAAAAATCAGGGCAAAGAGCGTGACCCTGTTGAGCGTATAACCGTACATATAGCTGATGAAAAGCGTCATTGCAAGCGTTACCGGCACCGCCACCGCCACGACAAGCGACTCCCGCCAGCCAAGGGCAAGGGCGATCAGTATGACCACCGACAGGGAGGCGATGAGCAGGTGTTCGAGGAGTTCGTTAGCCTTCTCATCCGCCGTCTCGCCGTAGTTCCTCGTTGTCGTGATCTCGACCCCCGAGGGAATGACACTGCCCTTCAGAGCCGCGATCTTTCCGAGCGCCTCGTTCGCAACGATGCTGGCGTTCGCCCCTTTTTTCTTGGCAAGAGTAATGGTGACAGCCTCGTACTGCCCCTCTTTCGGGTAGGCGGGACTTATGCCGGCCATCGCCGAGGAAGGACCGAGCCCCATGAAAACGTAGTTCGCAGGCTCCGCAGGACCGTCTTTCACATCCGCGACGTCCTTCAGATAGACCGGCCTTCCGTTGAATACACCCGCGACGAGCGAACCCACCTGTTCGGCATTTTCGAGGAAGCCGCCGGTATCCACCAGATACTCCTTGTTCCCCTCGGCGAAGGCGCCGGAGGGAAGAATGTAGTTGGCCTTCTGAAGGGCGCCGATGATCTGGAACGTGGAGAGATTGTACGCCTTCAGGCGGGCGGGGTCGAGGACGATCTTTACCTGTCTTCTCTCACCCCCGATCACATGGGTCTCCGAGACGTTATTGTCCTTCTTCAGCTCGTCGCAAAGCTGGACCGCAACGCGCCTCAGCTCGTACGAATGATACCTGCTGCTCCAGAGGGTGAACGTGGCGACAGGCACATCGTTTATCGACCTCGGCTTCACGAGCGGCTGCGAGACGCCGGGCGGGATGATGTCGTAATGCGACATTAGCTTGTTGTATAACTTTACAAGGCTGGTTTCCATGTCCTGCCCCACATAAAACCGGACGATCGTGAGGTTCATCCCGGGCTTCACCGTGGAGTAGACATACCGGACGCCCTTTATCTCCCAGAGGAGCTTCTCCATCGGTCTCGTCACCCGCGCCTCGACTTCCTTTGCGGAAGCACCGGGGTAAGCGACCATCACATCGATCATCGGCACTGCGATCTGAGGCTCCTCCTCCCGCGGTGTTACCAGGACGGCGAAGACCCCGAGCAGCAGGGCGGCCATCACGATCAGCGGGGTGAGCTTCGACCTGATGAACGCCTTTGCGATTTTCCCTGAAAGGCCGAGTCCGTTCATTATTATTTTCTCTTACAACTGCTGTTCATGAATTTTTCGTTAAAATCACTTCGATTGCTTATCCCGAGCGAGATTTTTCAGCCGCTCAGATCCTTCAGAATGACAGAGAATGGCCTACAGCGGCCTCTTCACTCTTCACTGTCCACTCGTGCCTGTCGTCACCGCAATTCCGCCGTCCACCGCCACGTCGACTCCCCCGACGACGACCTTTTCCCCGGGATTCAGGCCGGATAGTACTTCGACCTTTTCGCCGTAGGTCCTGCCGATCTTGACCAGCCTGTAGGTGATGACCGAGCTACTGTCCACAGTATAGACGCCGATGAGCTGACCCCTTTCGACGACCGCGTTACCGGGCACAAGGAGCGCTTCTCTCTTTCCGATCGGTATGGAGACCTTTCCGTAGAAGCCGTTTCTCAGCCCCTTGCCCCTTATCGCGATCTTGATAAGAAAGCTGCGGCTGGCAGGGTTGACCGACGGGACGACCTCGGTTATCCTTCCCTTCAGTTCCCTGTTGAGTGCACCGATGAAGACGGAGGCATCCATGCCCGTTCTGATCCTCCCTGCCAGACTTTCATCCCCGTTCACATCGATCCTGTACGCGGAATTGTCTTCGATCGTAAAGAGAGGCATCCCGGGTACAGCCATACTCCCGAGGTCCGTCTTTTTTTCGGTCACAACACCCCTTACAGGTGAGGTAATCCGCGTAAACCCCTCGTAAATCTCCGCCTCCTTCAGACCGGCCTTTGCGCGGGCGGCCGCTGCCCGGGCCTTCTCGAAATCGAGGTCCGCCACCTTCTTCCGGGTCTCTACCTGGTCGAGCTCCTGTCCGGTGAGGGCCTTGTCGTCATAGAGGTTCCTGTATCGACGGTAGGTAACAGTCATGAGATTCCTGTTTTCCGCCGCAGCTTCAAGCCCCTTTTCCGCCTCGTTGCAGCCTTCGCGCGCAGCCTTCACCTTCTGCGCAACGTCCCTGTCGTCAATTGTGAGAAGCAGTTGTCCGGCGGACACCCTGTCGCCTTCCTTCACCCTGACGGACGTCACCGTCCCAATCATCCTGCTTGCGACAGAGCTGATCGTTCTTGCCGCAACAGTGCCCGACGTCTCGTAGTACTCGTCCACCTGCGAAGGGGTGATCGCCTCCACGGTTAGGCCGGTTACCTGCTGCCTCTTCACCTCGGCGGTGCCGGGCTTCACTTTTTCCCCGCATCCGGCAGACAAGGCCAGACCGACAATGATCATGGCAGCAGCAAGCCTCTTCTCCACGGCAGATATCATCATTTTTGCACCCCTAGTTCCGTCAGTATCGTCCCGCTTTGAAAAGAGAGGTTCGCTACTGCCGTCATATATGCGCCCTCGCGCCCGATAACGTCCGCCCTCGCGGCATCCAGACTGGCCTGGGCGTCGAGCAGGTCTACCATGGGCGAAAGCGAGTTTTCATATCTCTTGCTCACGAGTCTTGTCCCTTCTTCAGCCGACTTCAGCGCCGCCCTTGCGAGGTCGAGACGCTTCTGTGATTCCTCAACCCCCAGGTACGCGTCGTAGACCCTGAAAGACAGCTCCTCTCTGAACCCCTTGATAGATTCATCCGTCTCGGCGATCCTGTGCATCGCCTGCCTTCTCTGATGCTCCCGTTTGGCTCCGTCAAACAGATTCCATCGCAGGAATGCCGCAACCTGCCAGCTGTCGCCCTCTGTGCCGAAGGGCTTGCCGTGGTCGTTCAGCTGGTATGTGCCGCCGGCGCCCACTGTTGGAAGATAGCCGGCATTCGCCATCCTGAGCATGTTCTCCGCGTTTCGATACCGCGCCTCAAGCGACATCAGGTCCTTCCTCTTCAGCGCCATGCCGGAATAATATTGGAGCGTCTTCACTTCGAGCACCGGTCTGTTTCCCGTTGCATCCACCGGTTCTGTCAGCCCCAGCATGAGACCCAGTGCCCTCTTTGAAACGGCCAGGTTTTTTTTTGCCGAGACAAGCCGCTCTTCGGCGGTTGAAAGCGCCACCTTCGCCCTCAGCGTATCGGAATAAAGGCCCAGCTGCGAATCCAGGCGGGCATTCGCTATCCTGAGGTGCTCCCGTGCGTCTTCGACCCCTTTTTCCGCGGCGCTCACGTAAGACTTCGCCGTCTGCACGCCGAGGTAGGTCTCGAACACCCGGAAGGCGACCTTTTCCTTCTTCCTGTCGAATTCGTCGCCCTTTGCCTCGAACTCTTTCTTTGCCATGGCGACACCGATATAAGCCTTCGGCGCGAAAACGGCCTGGTCGAAGGAAAGAGACGTCTGGAAATCGTTCACCGCGGCGGGGTTGTTCAGGGAGCCGATCGCAAAATCCTGCGCAGTGAAACGCTCCTCGTTCAGCTTCGACATAAAGACATAGGTGGGGTTATTCGTGCGCATGAACCGCTCTTCAAAGTTGAAACCGGGCAACAGCAGGCTTCTTGCGATGCCTATCTCCTCTTTCTGCGCCATCAGTCCCTCTCCAGCAGCCCTGATCCCGGGATTGTCCTTTAATGCGTAGGTGAGCGCGTCCCCGAGCGAAAGGACTCTCTCCTGCGCAAGCGCCGTCGAAAGACCCGCCAGGACGAAGATGAACACAAGCGTGCTCTCAAGGAATGTCTTCGCGGTCATGGACGTAACTCCCCTTTCACTCCCTTACGGGTTTCTTTCTTTTCTTTGCCATGAAATCTGTGAAGGTCTTCATGTCGCATTTTCCGGTTTTCCGCTGAAACTCTTCGCAGTCCCGGAGGGATTCCAGGTCCGCCGCGAGAGTGCAGTTCACCTTCAGCACCTCCTTCAGCGAGCCGACGATCTTCCGTGCGGCCGGCGGCATATTCTGGTTTAGTGAATAAAAAACGAGTTTCCCCACTCTTCGCTCGGATACAAATCCCGCATCGCTCATCATGTTTAAATTCCGCGATACCAGGGGCTGCGACACGCCGAGAATACCCATAACCTGGCAGACACAGAGTTCCTTCCTCGAAAGGAGCATGAGTATACGAAGGCGCGTCGGGTCCGACAGGAGCTTCAGCGTACGTTCAATTTCCTTCATATGGACATATAACCATACGTTTATATGTTATGTCAAGAAATAATTTTCTTTCCCGCTTCTCTGCGTCCCTTACGACTTGCACGGAACCTTTCTCTGCACATCCTTACGGCAGTCTTTCCGACGGCGTGACAGTCCGGGCGGCCCTGCCCCCCTGCCGTCGCTCCCGCTCCGCCGATACGCCATGTAATGCCGCCGCGCCTTCCGTTAATGGCGATAATGGAAATACAAACCGTACGGATAGCCGTAATAGTAATATCGGTACGGGAAGCCGTAGTAATAATAGCCGGAGGGATAATCGTAATCATAATAGTACCCGTCCGGGTAATAGTAATAGTCGTAAGGATGAGCCGGATAATAAACGCAACCTGCAAGCGCCATGGCGACAGAAACCCACAAGACAAGCACTATCACCGTTCTCTTCATTGAAAACCTCATCCCTTCAGGTTTTCGATGTAGAACTGTTTCTGTTCTACCTGATTACATTTGATCACCTTTTACCGCGACTGTCAATCCGCCCGGTCACCATGGAGACTTGGCCTGCGGGTTCCGGACCAATCGAGCCCTGAAAGGAGTACGCCGGCTCCCACATCGCGCTCGCGCTATTTTGCCGATATAACAGTCACCGGGGAAAACCCACCTTCTGAGGTCGCAGCTCCGGACGCGCAATTCATCCGGAAAGTCGCGGACTCACCGGGAAGCCGGGAGCGTTTGTTCCAGCCACTATATGGCAACGGCTTACAGGTTTTAGTAATTGTCTCTTTCTGATGGAAATCCCAGCCAGCACACAGAACAGCAGATAAAATTTGCAAATGCTCAGGTGAGAACATGGATTACTCTTTCATGTCTTCCTAAAATAAGGGCGCCTAAGCGCCCTCCATTTCTTACAGCGGCTTCCCAATACCAGCCGCTTTAAGGTCAGCCTCTGTGGGCTTTCCTCTTACGCAGCATTCAGCGATCTTTCCGTCAACGACCACTGTCGGAACTGAGTTGACGCCATACTTCCTTGCCGCGTCCATTCCTTCCTTCTTCAGATCGTAAATTTTCACGTCACAGTTTGAACAGGACAGCTTCTTCACGAGCTTTACCGTTTCATCGCAGAGCGGACAGCCCGCTGTGAAGACCTCAACCTTTCTCTTCTTCGCCATGGTCATCACCTCCTATAATTTTAGCTTAAACCATCCAGTCAAGTGGAGAGTCAACAGGAGGGGAACTCCGCGATATACGTCATATCTGTAACCGTTACGGAAGGAATCCGCCTTTTTGGCCCGATTCACCACTTTCCCGTCGCAACTTCTATCGAAGAGATGAGGCGCCGGGTCCGGGCGTCAGAAGCGGGCCTGCATCCCCCCACCCAATAACTCCCCGGTTTCCTGTACAATTATTCAAATGGAGACATCCCGCTTTCACATTGACGCCGAAAATACAGGGAGACGCATCGACATTGCAACATCGGAGATGGCCGGGCTTACGCGCTCGCGCATCCGGCATCTGATCGACAACGGCCTGCTGCTCGTAAACGGCAAAACCGTCAAACAGAATTATAAGGCAAAGGCCGGAGACGAGATCTCGCTTTCGGTCCCCGTCGAAGAACAGACGCTCGTTCCTGAAGATCTTCCGGTAGAGGTACTCTACAGAGACGAGGCAATCTTTGTCGTGAACAAGCCTCCCGGGATGGTGGTTTATCCCGGTGCCGGCCACAACTCGGGAACGCTGATGAATGCCGTCGCATTCCGCAGCCCTGCGCTTGCGACTATTGGCGGACCGCTGAGGCCCGGCGTCGTACACAGGCTCGACAAAGACACCTCCGGCGTCATGGTCGTCGCACTGACCGACGATGCATACTACACCCTCGTGGAGCAATTCAGGGAAAGGACGATCGACAGGAAATATGTCGCCCTCGTTTTCGGAAATCTCAGGGAAGACAGCGGGGAGATCTCCCTGAGGATCGGCAGGTCGGAGTCTGACCGGAAAAAGATGTCCACCAGGGTGCGCAGGGGCAAGGAGGCGGTGACGCGGTGGAAGGTGATCGAACGCTATCAGGTCGCAACCCTGATCGAGGCGAAACTCGGCACCGGCAGGACCCACCAGATCAGGGTCCATTTCGCCTCCCTGGGTCATCCCGTGCTCGGCGACAGGACCTACGGGAAGAAAACGGTAATCGAGGCAGACAGGACAAAGATCCTCTTTGAAAGACAGATGCTCCACGCCATGACACTCGGGTTTCTGCATCCCTCAACAGGGCGGCACATGGAATTCGCCAGAGAAATGCCGCAGGACATGAAAGAGAAGGTGGAGCGGCTGCGCGAAGTCGCGCAGCGGTCATGACCGGTTGAGGGTATCCCTCAGCTCAAGAAGGTCTTCATACGTGTCGAGATCCGAGAGGGGCTCGACACAGCCTACGGACAGCCCGAGCGCGCCTGTCAGTGAAAGGGTTTTTTCATAAACCCTCCCGGTGCCCCAGGCCAGACCGCGGAAAAGACCGGTGTTCGGCGTCTTCATTCCGATCAGGTAATATCCGCCGTCCTTCGCGGGCCCGATAACCACGTCGCACCTTTCAAGCACGTCAAACGCCTGCTCGATAATCCCGCGATGAAGGCCGGCAATGTCCGTTCCGGTAAGCACAGCCTTTTCGGCCCCGAGATCGAACATCTCACTGAAGGCGTTCGCCATCACCGCCCCGATATCGCCTCCCCTCTGAGGACAAAAGCAACCGCCCGGAATCCATTCCTCGAACTTCTCGCGCATTTCGGCAGGCGAGTAAAAAATCACCCTCTCGTATCCGCCCGTATTCGGCATTGTTCTTTCGAGCACCCTCTCCGTCAGTATCCTGTATAACTCGGCTGCAGCTTCCTCGCCGATATCCCTTGCGAGGCGGGCCTTGACCTCTCCAGGCAGCGGGAACTTCATTACGACTCCGTAGAGCTTTTTACCGTTCGCCATAGTACAGTCCTGCAAGTCTTCCGGGGTCCACGCCCAGCCGGTAGAGGGTCATTATTACCTGGTTCATAAGCGACACCCTGATCCATCCTCTCCGTTCCCACCTTCTTGCCGATGTAACCGCACGCCGGTGCAGAACCGTCAGCCGGCCGACTCTCTTTATCCTCTGCACAAGGTCGACGTCTTCCATGAGCGGAATGTCCCTGTAGCCTCCGAGTTCGTCAAAAACATCGCGCCTCACAAAGATACCCTGGTCGCCGTATGGCAACCTTAAGGCCAGGCATCTCAGCCTGACCCAGATTTCAATGAGACGGAAATTCAGGCCGACGGCGTCGATCCTGAACGCAAACGCCCCTCCGGCGACGGCATCGTCGCTCAAGGCCTCATGCACATCACGGCTCCATCCCTCTTCAAGCCTTGTGTCGGCATGCAGGAAAAGAAGGACATTGCCTTTTGCCGCCATGGCGGCCAGATTCATCTGCCGCCCCCTGCCTCCGGCCGCCTTCACAATCCTCACTCCCCGAAACTCTCCCGCACGGCCGACAGTCCCGTCGGAGCTTCCCCCATCCGCAACTATGATCTCGCGGTCGGCGCCTTCCGCGAGCACGTTCCGGATGCAGCCCCCGATGTGCCCCTCTTCGTTCAACGCCGGAATAACGACGGATATCATATCAAAGCTTCCTCCACCTGCGGCCGTCCCTCTCGATAAGGAGACTCGCCTCCCGGGGCCCGTCCGAGCCGGCCGCATAACCGGCAAGGTTTCCCGGGAATCCTTCGGATTCGGTCCATTCGACGACGGGATTCATCAGCTCCCACGCCCGCTCCACTCCGTCTTCTCTTACGAACAGCATCTGGTCGCCCTGCATGCAGTCAAGGAGGACACGCTCGTAATCGCTCAGGGAAAACTTCTTCCTGTACGAGAAGTCCATATCCACCGGGCTCATGCAGACCCTCGAACCCGGCGTCTTTGCCTGGAAGATAATATTCACTCCCTCTTTCGGCTGGACCCGCATAACAAGGACGTTCGGCTCCACGCCTCTTTCGATGGCGCTAAGGAAAAGAAGGTGGGGCACGCGCTTGAAGTGGACGGATATCTCCGCCTTCCTCTTCGAAAGCCTCTTTCCCGACCTCAGATAGAAAGGCACCCCGTCCCACCGCCAGTTATCGATGAAGAGCTTAAGCGCGCCGAAAGTCGGCGTCATCGAATCGGGCGCAACGCCGCGCTCCTCCCTGTATCCCGGCACTTCAGTACCGCCGATGCGGCCGCTCCCATACTGCCCTGCAACGGCGAATTCCTCAATCCTGTCGGGAGCGAAGTTTCGTATTGAGCGGAGGACCTTCATCTTTTCGTCCCGGACCCGCTCTGCTTCAAAGAGGGCGGGCGGCTCCATCGCTGTTAGCGCCAGAAGCTGAAGCAGATGGTTCTGAAACATGTCCCTCAGCACTCCCGACCGTTCATAGTAGCCGGATCTCTGCTCCACCCCGACCGTCTCGGACACGGAGATCTGGACGTGATCTATGTAGCTTCTGTTCCAGATAGGCTCGAAGATCAGGTTTGCGAACCTGAGCATTATTATATTCTGGACCGTCTCCTTTGCAAGGTAATGGTCCATTCGATAGATCTGGGACTCCCTGAACGACCCGCCGAGGACCGCATTGAGACGCTTCGCAGATTCAAGGTCGCGCCCTATCGGCTTCTCGATAACGATGTGGGTAAACCCTTCTTCCTCCAGCGAAAGCCCGGAAGAGCCGAGATTCGCTATGACCGGCTCGTAGATGTCCGGCGGGATCGCAAGATAGAAGATCCGGTCCCCTTTCATTTGATGCCTCTTTTCGAGAAAACCGATCTTCTCCTTCAGGGAGGGAAACGCCTCGGCCTTCTCGTAATCCACCCTCAGGTAATGCAGCCTCGAAGCGAACTCATCCCACTGGCTTCTGCTGAAGTCTTCCGCGAATGCCGTCGCCGCCTTCTCCCCCATAAGTTCCCGGAAAGCCCCCTCCGTCATGTCTGTCCGGGCAGCGCCCAGAATGAAAAAATGCTCCGGGAGAAGTCCGTGCATGTAGAGGCGGTAAAGCGACGGCAGTATCTTTCTCTGCGTAAGGTCCCCGGAGGCGCCGAAGATAACGAGGCAGAAAGGGTCCGGGATCTCCAGCTCGCAGTTGTCCACCTTCCCGTATTTCCCGGGGTCCCCGTCGGAGGGCGTCCTGAGTTTCTCATGCCTCACGGGCCGCTCCTGCATTGATGGGCTGAAGGATCATATGCAAATTGTAACAGAAAGGAGACCGGTGTAAACCCTGTAATCGCATCGGAAGAATACTGCAGGAACCCCAAGATTAAACAACCCAAATAACCCCCCATCGCTCCCCCTTGACCCAAGAGGGAGTATAAGTTCCTCTCCTTAAGACAAGGGGAGGTGTAGAGGGGTTATGTTTCCTTTAACCGACGACTTTTCCCCTGTGGGGTTGAATGGTCTTCGGTGTTTCCTGTGCGCTAACGGACGCCCGCGGGCAGTTCGGCGCCGGCAGTGTAGTCATGACCGGTAATATAGTTTTCGAGGTCGCGTATCGCCACCTTCTGCTCGGTGATGATCGTATTGACCACGTCGCCGATGCTCACAACGCCCACCACACGGCCGTTTTCGAGCACGGGAAGATGCCGGCCGCGGATCGCAGTCATCAGCGCCATGCAGTCTTCGATCGTTCTTTCCGGCGTGACATAGAAGACCGGCTTCGTCATCAGCTCGCCGACCGTCGTCTCCTTCGACGACTTCCCCTTCAGGATGACCTTCCTCGCGTAATCCCTTTCCGAAAAGACTCCGACGAGCTGTCCGTCGTCGATCACCGGAAGAGCGCCGACGTCCTTTTCCGCCATCAGCTGCAGCGCATCGTAGGCCGTAGCCTGCGGCGAAATGGACCAGACGTCCCTGCCCTTCGACATCATGATCTTTCTTACCGTTATCATCTTTCTCCCCCTTTTCCCTCTGTCTCTCCTGCCGGATAGCCTTGCCGAATCTCCCTGGAGAGACGGGTTGGTTTCTGAATAGTTCTTGTTTAGCCTCTTGACTTCAATCTAAGCCATGAGATGAGAAATGTCAACATGGTAACCCCAGTTCGGAGGCAGGTTTATAATTCCCGATGGACGCCATGGCCTTCCCTTTTGCACTACTGAAGGGATACGCATCCGCGCGGTTTCGGAAAAAAAAGGGAAAGGCAGAAGCCTTTCCCTTTCACCGTTTCAGCCTAAAAAGGTTTAAATGTCGTAATACAGGAAGAACTCGTAAGGATGGGGCCTCAGCCTGAGCGCATCAACCTCCCGCGTTCTCTTGTAATTTATCCACGTGTCGATAGCATCCTGGGTAAAGACGTCGCCCTTCATTAGGAATTCGTGGTCGGCTTCAAGGGCGTTCAGGGCCTCGTCAAGGCTGCCCGGCATTGTCGGTACAGAGGCCAGCTCTTCGGGACCGAGATGGTAGATGTCCTTGTCGAGGGGCTCTCCCGGATGGATCTTGTTTTCGATACCGTCGAGACCCGCCATCAGCATTGCGGCAAAGGCGAGATATCCGTTGCATGAAGGGTCGGGGAACCTGACTTCGACTCTCTTTGCCTTCGGGTTTGCCGAATAGGTCGGGATCCTCATCGAGGCGGAACGGTTTCTTGCCGAGTAGGCCAGGTTAACAGGCGCCTCGAAGCCCGGAGTGAGCCTCTTGTAAGAGTTGGTGGTCGGGTTGGTGATAGCCGCAAGCGCATGGGCGTGCTTCAGGACGCCGCCGATGTAGTAAAGGGCAAGGTCGCTCAGGCCCGCATAGCCATTCCCTGCAAATAGGGGCTTGCCCTTTTTCCAGATGCTCTGATGGCAATGCATTCCGGAACCGTTGTCGCCGAAGAGCGGTTTGGGCATGAACGTCACGGTCCTTCCGTGTCTCTTCGCCACGTTCTTGATGATGTATTTGAAAAGCATGAGCTTGTCCGCCATCTTTACGAGAGAGTCGAACCTCATGTCTATCTCGGCCTGTCCCGCGGTCGCAACCTCGTGGTGCTCTCTTTCAATGTAAATGCCGCACTTGAGCATCTCCTGGACCATCTCGGTCCTGAGGTTCACCTGGCTGTCCGTCGGCGGTACCGGGAAGTATCCTTCCTTGTGCCTGGGCTTGTAGCCGAGGTTGGGGTTTTCGTCCCGGCCCGAATTCCAAATGCCTTCAACGGAATCGATGAAGTAGTATCCGCTCTGTGCATTCTGGTCGAACTGGATATTATCAAAAATGAAGAACTCGGCCTCGGGACCGAAGAAGGCTGTGTCGCCTATGCCGGTGGACTTGAGGTAGTTTTCCGCCTTCTGAGCTATGTACCTCGGGTCCCTCGAGTAGTATTCCTTCGTAATGGGATCGACAATGTTGCATACGAGGCTTATCGTCGGATACTCCATGAAGGGATCCATGAACGCCGTCTCCGGGTCCGGCATGATCAGCATGTCCGACGTATTGATCGCCTGCCAGCCCCTGATCGAGGAGCCGTCAAAACCGAGCCCCTCTTCGAATACCTCTTCTTTCAACTCCGCTATCGGCACAGCGAAGTGCTGCCAGATCCCGGGAAAATCAAGGAACTTGAAATTCGCCATCACCGCCTTGTTTTCCTGTGCCAACTTGATTACGTCCTTTGGTGTCATTAATTCCTCCTGTTTTAGTAATTTGGAATCGGGGCGTGAGGCAAAATGAAATTCGTCGGTCCCCAATCCCTGAATCCTGATCCTGTTACTTACACCGCCGATTCTCCCTGCTCGCCGGTCCTTATCCTGACCGCCTCTTCGACGTTGTAAACGAATATCTTACCGTCGCCGATCTTGCCGGTCTTCGCCACCCGCTCGATCGTGTCGACCACTTTCTGCGAAAGCTGATCGGACGTAACGACCTCGAGTTTTATCTTCGGGATAAAGTCAACGACATATTCGGCGCCGCGGTAAAGTTCGGTGTGGCCCTTCTGACGGCCGAACCCCTTCACTTCGGTAACGGTCATGCCCTGGATCCCGATTTCGTTCAGGGCATCCTTCACCTCATCGAGTTTGAAGGGCTTTATGATAGCCTCAACCTTTTTCATATCTCACCTCCTTAACGATAAAGATGTATTAAACAAATGGTCCTGCCCGGAGCGTTCACTTCCTCACGCCGGTAAAGAAACCTTCGTAGAAATTCAACGCCCTTGCGTAATACTCCCCGTAGTTTGCATCCGTCTCGCGCCTGACCTTCTCCATGTCGACGGGCTCGTTCTTCAGCCACTCAAAAATGGTCTCCTTCTTCACCTCGATATGGAACTGGAAAGCATAGGCATCCTTCCCGTACCTGAACGCCTGGTTGGGATAGAGAGCGGACATGGCGATCCTTTCCGCGCCTGCCGGAAGGTCGAAGGTCTCGCCGTGCCAGTGAAAGACCTTGAACCTTTCCCGGAAGTCTTCCGGCCGCGGATGAGCGGCCAGTCCTGCGATTAGAGGGTCTCTCAGCCCCTCTTCCAGGAGCTCGATGTCGTACCAGCCGATCTCCTTCTGCGGCCCGGCGTATACCCTCGCTCCGAGGGCCTTTGCCATTATCTGCGCGCCGAGGCATATCCCGAAGACCTTCTTCCCCTTCCCTATGAATTCCCTTACGAGCTCGACCTCTTTCGCAATGTAGGGGTATATGTCCGATTCGTTGACGCTCATGTACCCCCCGAGGATCACAAGGGTATCGGCATTTTCAGAGGGAGGAAGCTCCTCCTGCGACATCTCTGCAATGCGATATGGAATTCCCCTGTCGAGCAGAAAATCTTCGATCGTGCCAGGCCCTTCATTGGGGACGTTTTTCAGTATCAGAACGGACATGGCAATATTGTAACAAGATCCTTGCCAGAAAGCACTCTCAAAAAATAAAGGTTAACCGGCTGCAGGCAGGGTGGAAATTGCCTGTTTTTTAATCAGCAGTGCCCGGTAAAGAGACAGCGCGGAAGAAAATCGGCAAACAGGTCCAAAGATAAGAAAAAATGATGTATAGTAAGTGATATAACTTTTCCGGCGAAGAAGAATGCAGAAAGACTATAAGACGACAGAACTCACTGCGCTCTACGAAATCAGCAAACTCCTCGGCTCATCTCTCAACCTGAGATCGAACCTCCGGGGCGTCATGAGGGTGCTTGCCGAGTACCTCGAAATGAACAGGGGCACCGTGGCTCTCCGAAGCGACAACGAGCTCTCTATCATCGCGGCCCACGGCATGTCCGAGGAGGAGATCCGGAGGGGCCGCTACAAGCTTGGCGAGGGGATCATCGGACGCGTTGCAAAACTCGGATCCCCTATCGTCATCCCCAATATAGGCGAGGAGCCCCTCTTTCTGAACAAGACGGGCGCGCGCCGGATGATCACGAGGGAAAATATCGCCTTCCTCTGCGTGCCGATAAAATTCAAGAACGAAGTCCTCGGCGTGTTGAGCGTCGACAGGCTCTTCGTATCGAGGGCCGTTTCCTTCGAAGAGGACCTCCGTCTGCTCAAGATCATCGCGTCCCTCGTCGCCCAGTCCGTAAAGCTCCACATCGAAGTCGAAAAAGAGCGGGAGGCTTTCCTCGAAGAGAAGGAAAACCTGAAGCGGCAGCTTAAGGGAAAATACAAGGTGGAAAACATCATCGGACAGTCCGACAGCATGCAGGAGGTCTTCGAGGCGATCCACAGGGTCGCCCCCTCGAGGGCGAACGTGCTTCTTCGCGGCGAAAGCGGCACCGGCAAGGAGCTGGTGGCAAAGGCGATCCACTACATGAGCCCGAGGGCAAAAGAGCCCTTCATTAAATTCAATTGCGCCTCGATCCCGGAGGGCCTGCTCGAATCGGAGCTGTTCGGTCATGAAAAAGGGGCCTTCACAGGTGCGATGGCGGTAAGAAAAGGACGTTTCGAGCTCGCCGACAAAGGGACGATCTTCCTTGACGAGATCGGTGACCTTCCCATCAGCCTCCAGCCGAAGATCCTGCGCGTGCTGCAGGAGAAGGAGTTCGAGCGGGTCGGCGGCGAAAAGACGATGAAGGTCGACGTGAGGCTGATCGCCGCCACGAGCCGGAACCTCGAAGAGCTGGTTTCCGCAGGGAAGTTCCGGGAGGACCTCTATTACCGCCTGAACGTGGTCCCCATCTCTCTGCCGCCCCTGCGGGAACGGCAGGTGGACATCCCTGTTCTAACCGATTACTTCCTCGGGAAATATAACCGCGAAAACGGCAAGTCCGTGAGCATTACACCCGATGTCCTCGGTATCTTCATGGATTACGACTGGCCCGGCAATGTGCGCGAACTCGAAAATACGATAGAGCGGCTCGTAGTCATGGCGGCCGGCAAGGTCATCACCCTCCGCGACATTCCCCTAAACATAAAGGACCGCTCCGTAAAATCGAAATACGCGGTGAAAGAGGCCCTCCCTTCGACCATAGCCGACATCGAGAAGACAAATATTGTAGAGGCCCTGAAAAAAACCGGATGGGTCCAGGCAAAGGCTGCAAGGCTTCTGGGTATAACCCCTCGGCAGATAGGTTACAAGATCAGGATATACGGGATAAAGGAAGAGTCCTGAGGGACCCGCCTCCCCCGGAGCCCTCCTCGAGGAAAGGTGACGAAAAAAAGGCCGGCACTGAAGCCGGCCTTTTTTTCGTTTATGTCAAATCGTCCTACCTGGAGGAGAGCGTAACGAAGAGGGACGCGCCTCCTCTGTAAACGAGCAGCAGCACCGCCTGATCCGGTTTGATCTTCGAGGCTATTTCCCGGTACCCCCTGACGTTTCCAATATTTCTCCTGTTCACCTGCTGGATGACATCGCCCCGGGCGAGCACCCCCGCAGCCGGGCTGTCTTCTGCGACATCGCTGACCACCACTCCCTTTATGCGTGCCGGGATGCCAAGCTGTTTGGCGAGCTCGGGCGTGATATCCTGGACGTTTATCCCCTTCAGCACGTTTTGGTATTCGCCCGCCGCGTACTGCTGCAGATCGGCCGGGAGCTCCCCTATCTTCACCTTCAGGGTGAGCCGTTTGTCTTCCCTCTCGACTGTGACGGCGTGTTCTTCTCCCGGCATCGAACCGGCCACCATGTTCCGGAGTTCGTTCGGATCGTCGGCCTTCCTGCCGTCGTATTCCACGATCACGTCGCCCCTCTTCAGCCCCGCCTTCTCAGCCGGGCTCTTTTCGACCACGTCGCTCACGAGCGAGCCGTTTTCACTCTTGAGATTGAACTGCGAGGCGAGATCCGGGGTAATCCTCTGGATCGAAACCCCGAGCCAGCCTCTCACGACCTTGCCTGTCTTTATCAGACTGGTCATGATCGTCTTGACCATGTTGCTCGGGATCGCAAAGCCTATCCCCATGTAGCCGCCGCTTGTGCTGTAAATCGCCGTATTGATGCCGACCAGCTGTCCCTGCGCGTTCACGAGGGCGCCGCCTGAGTTGCCGGGGTTGATCGCCGCGTCCGTCTGGATGAAATCCTCATAGTCGGCGATGCCGACGTTTTCCCTGCCGGTGGCGCTCACGATCCCCATCGTCACCGTCTGGTTAAGACCGAAGGGATTCCCGACGGCAAGCACGATGTCCCCGACCTCCAAAGCGTCCGAATCGCCCCAAGATACCGTCGGGAGGTCCTTCGCGTCGATCTTCACGACCGCGATATCGGTCTTCGGGTCCGATCCGACGACCTTTCCTTTGAATTCTCTTCTGTCGGAAAGCGTCACCTTGATCTCGTCTGCGCCTTTGACGACATGGTAGTTGGTGATGATATAACCTTCAGGGGAGACGATCACGCCCGAGGCGAGTCCTCCGGATTTCCTTTCCTGCGGCTGGTTGTGCCCGAAGGGTTCTCCGAAGAAGCGCCTGAAAAAAGGATCGTTGTAAAAAGGGTTCATCCCGCCGGACATCTTTACCGTCGTCGTGGTGGATATATTCACTATTGCCGGTCTCACGGCAGCGGCGACCTCGGCCATCGCCCTGCCCGTCTCCTGAAGGAGTTTAACGGATTTACCGGAGATCTTCGCCTGCCCGGCATCGGCGGCCGGGGGATAGAAAAAAACCGGAACGACCAATGACAGGATTGCAAGAAGCAAAACCGCGGCATGGAACTTATTCCTCTTTGGTATCATCATTCCTCCTATGTTTTTGTTTTAAAAGATTTTCGGATAGGCCGCTTGCAAGTCTCAAGCAAATTTATCATTTACATTATAATTATTTTATGAAAAAAATATGAAGCACCCATGGATTTCTTTCCCCCGGGGCTGCCGCCATGCGGCCTTTGCTGCTCTTTTGCTGTAGAATAGACAATGCTCATCGAACTGAAGGGACAGATCGAGCGCATCACCTACCATAACGAGGAAAACCATTACACCATCGCACGGATGCGGGTACAGGGGCGGAAGGACCCTGTCACTATAGTCGGAAACATCGTCTCAGTCTCCCCCGGCGAGGAACTGCGTCTCATGGGCGCATGGGACATGCACCCGAAATACGGCGAACAGTTCAAGGTGACGTCCTACGAGTCGATAGTGCCGGCAACCGTAAAAGGGATAGAGCGGTACCTCGGATCAGGGCTCATCAAGGGCATAGGGCCGGTCATGGCAAAACGGCTCGTAGAGAAGTTCGGCCCGGCGACCCTCGACATCATAGAAACCGACAGCGCGCGGCTTCGGGAAGTCGAAGGGATAGGGAGCAAGAGAATCGGGATGATCAGGACCGCATGGCAGGAGCAGAGGGAAGTCAGAAACGTAATGCTTTTCCTGCAGGGCCACGAGGTGAGCTCGTCCTTTGCCGCCAGAATTTACAGGCAGTACGGGAAGGAATCGATAAAGGTGGTGAAGGAAAATCCTTACGGGCTCGCGGAAGATATATTCGGCGTGGGGTTTCTCACCGCCGACAGGATAGCGATGAAGCTCGGAATACCGAAGGATTCCCCACTCCGCGCGGAGGCGGGGATCATGTACGTCCTCCAAAAACTCGCCGACGAAGGCCACGTCTATTACCCCTTCGAACCGCTCGTCGAAGAGTGCAGGAACATCCTCGACATCGAAACCGACGCCGTCAGGACCGCCATGAACAGGATAGAAGGGGACAAGAAGATCGTTGCCGAAGACGGCGACGTTTATCTCGCGGGATATTTCACGGCGGAGGCCGGGATCGCCCGGAGTCTTGCGGCGCTCCTTGCGGCTCCGAAGGTCCCCTCCCGATACGACGGCGAAAAGGCGATCGAGCGGCTCCAGGGGGAATTGAATATATCCCTTGCGGACAACCAGGCAGCAGCGATAAAAACTGCGGTCGAAAAAAAGGCGGTCGTCATCACCGGGGGACCGGGGACCGGCAAGACGACCGTCATCAACGCCATACTCCGAATATACGAACGGACCGGCAGCCGCGCGCTTCTCGCCGCCCCCACAGGCAGGGCCGCAAAGCGGATGTCCGAGGCTTCGGGGCATGAGGCGAAGACGATCCACCGCCTCCTCGAATTCAGCCCGAAGACCGGGGAATTCAGGAGGAACGAGGAATCGCCGCTCGAAGCAGACCTCGTAGTGATCGACGAGGCGTCGATGGTCGATACGGTTCTGATGTATCATTTCATAAAGGCGGTCCCCCTGAATGCAACTCTCATCCTTGTGGGCGACGTCGATCAGCTGCCTTCCGTAGGCGCCGGGAATGTGCTCAGGGACATCATCGATTCCGGCGTAATCCCCACTGTAAGGCTGAACGAGATTTTCAGGCAGTCCCGCCAGAGCCTCATCATCGTCAACGCCCACAAGATCAACCACGGCGAGTTTCCGGTGCTGCCATCCGCCGGGGAGAAATTACAGGACTTCTATTTTATCGACGTCGAAGAGCCGGAGGAGGCATGCCGCAAGATCATCGAGCTCTGCTCGGAGAAGATCCCGGCCAGGTTCGGCTTCGACCCCGTCGCGGATATCCAGGTGCTTGCGCCGATGCACAGGGGCATTGCGGGAGCGTCCAACCTCAATGTCGAACTCCAGAGGCACCTGAACAGCTCCACGGATGAACTCGTCAGGGGCGGTCGGACGATCAGGTCCGGAGACAAGGTGATGCAGATCAGGAACAACTACGACAAAGACGTCTATAACGGCGACATAGGGAGGGTGGTCTCGATAGACCGGGAAGAGCAGGAACTCGTCGCAGATTTCGACGGCAGACGGATACCGTATGATTTCGTAGAGCTCGACGAACTCGTCCTCGCCTACGCCGTTTCAGTCCATAAGTCGCAGGGGAGCGAATACCCCGCTGTCGTGATGCCGCTCCTCACGCAGCACTACCTGATGCTCCAGAGGAACCTCCTCTATACCGCGGTCACGAGGGGGAAGAAGCTCGTGGTGATCGTCGGCACCAGGAAGGCCCTGGCGATAGCCATAAAGAACGACAAGCCGCGCATGCGGTACACGAAGCTGAAGGAGCGATTGAAAGCGGCGCTGTAACCTTCCGCATGCCGCGATCACGGAGTTCTTCCCGATATGAAAGCAGATGACTTATTGCCCCGGCTTCGCTTTGACTGATAATCCCGCACCAAGACGATCAGTCGTTCGGTGAAGATTTCCTGCAGAAGCTTGGATCTTTGAGCAAAGCGCTGCAGTGGCGCGCTGCCTGGTCTTGCAGTGGTTGGTGGCATAAGGCACTCATATTAATATATAATTCACAATTATCTTTACAAATTCATATCCGGTTTTCAGATATGACGGGGAAACAAATGGGTTTTCGCGGTTCTCACATCAGAAAGCATCACAGGTACGCGTACTTACAGTTCATTACTTTTTTTTCTTTAGGCCCACAGGTAGCCGAGGGAAGCCGTCGCGCGGTCTGTGTAGACCTGAGCGATTCCGGAATGTGTATGTATACTCCCGGGCGTCTCCATAAAGGTCAGGTCATTCTTTTCAACGGTCCGCTGCCTGTTGGAGGTCCGAAAGCCACCGTAAGATGGGTTAAGGAATATGGAATCACCAGACGTTTCTATAAATCAGGGATCAT
>JBJKSM010000130.1:0-8177 GCA_046704045.1 Thermodesulfovibrionales bacterium
GACTGATTTCAATGCTTGATGAGCTGTATAAATTCAGAGCTATTAACCTTGGGAACCGCCCTGGTACGTGAACCGTACGCCGGGTGGTGTGAGAGGTTGGGGGCCGTGAGGCCCCCGCCTACTCGATTTGCAAAGTGCTCTCGTTTGTCACTTCTTATGGCATTTGCTGCAGTTGGCCGCGTCCTTTACGCTGAAAGCCTTTTCGCCGTTATGGCAGGTACCGCACTCCTTGCCTTCTCTCATCGCTGCCATCGTGAGCGTGGTCTTCTTCATCGGGAATATCTTCGTGTGGCAATCGCCGCACTTGAAACCCTTGTCGGCGTGTATCTTGCCGCTGAAGGTAACCTTGCCCATAGCGGAATCAAATACTACGGTCCTTCCCGGAGGAACCGCGAAAGCGCTGCCTACTAAGAATGCTAAAGTGAGAACCATGGTCGAAAGTAAAACTGTTATCTTCATCTCTTCACCCCCTTTCGTGCTGAAAAATTTAGTCTCCTGCCATAGGAAACAATTCTTGTGCCAGACGTTCCTTCTGCAAAAACAAGGGTTTGACAGATGCCGCTGTCCCGATATGGTAAAGCCCCTGCCTATTTCAGGATAATTATACAGCTACAGTCCAAACTATAATAAAAATTTTAGGGGCTGTCAAGCAGAAAATTGGCCCCTGTCGTTGCTTTCTGAAATTATGGCGTGTTAAAATTTCAGAAAATCAGGAGAGCTTCATGCCAGAAAATATCAAGATCGGTTTGACCTTCGATGATGTCCTGCTGCTGCCCGCGAAATCGGAAGTACTTCCACGAGATGTCGACGTCCATACCAGGCTGACCCGAAAGATAAGGCTGAACGTGCCGATCCTGAGCTCGGCGATGGACACGGTGACCGAGGCCCCGATGGCGATCGCCGTTGCACGGGAGGGGGGCATAGGGATCCTGCACCGGGCGATGTCCCCCGAAAGACAGGCACTTGAGGTCGACAAGGTGAAGAAGTCTGAAAGCGGGATGATCATCGACCCCATTACAGTCTCTCCCGAGGCTCCGATATCGGAGGCCATGGCACTGATGGAGAGATACAGGATCTCGGGTGTGCCCGTAACAGTCGACGGCAAGCTCGTCGGCATTCTCACGAACAGGGATCTGCGGTTCGAAACGCAGATCGCAAGGAAGGTTTCGGAGGTGATGACGAAGGAGAGGCTTGTGACTTCCGTCGTCGGGACCACCCTCGACGAGGCGAAGGGGATACTGAACAAATACAAGATAGAGAAGCTTCCCATCGTCGACAAGGATTTCAGGCTGAAGGGACTTATCACGATAAAGGACATCGAAAAGAGGAAGAAATATCCGAATTCCTGCAAGGACAAGCTCGGCCGCCTCATGGTGGGCGCGGCTGTCGGCACAGGTGAGGACACGATGCACAGGGCCGAACTCCTCATGGATTCCGGGGTCGACGTTGTCGTTATCGATACCGCTCACGGCCATTCGAAGGCCGTCCTGACGACGTTGAAGAAGATAAAGAAAAGATTCGGCGTGGAGGTGATCGCCGGCAATGTGGCGACCCCTGAAGGCACCCGCGACCTCATAATGGCCGGTGCGGACGCCGTGAAAATAGGCATCGGCCCGGGCTCCATCTGCACGACCAGAATCGTTGCCGGCGCCGGCGTTCCGCAGCTGACTGCGGTAATGGAATGCTACGGGGTGGCAAAGAAGAACGGGATCCCCCTGATAGCCGACGGCGGCATCAAATACTCCGGCGACATCACGAAGGCACTCGCTGCCGGGGCGAATGCGGTAATGATCGGCAGCCTGTTCGCGGGCACCGACGAGTCGCCGGGCGAGACGATCCTTTATCAGGGCCGGAGTTACAAGGTATACAGGGGCATGGGCTCCATCGGCGCCATGGAACAGGGGGCAAAGGACCGTTACCAGCAGGAAGGTGTGGAGGCGCAGAAACTGGTGCCCGAGGGAGTCGAGGGCAGGGTCCCAAACAAGGGTTCGCTCTCCCAGAGCATTCATCAGCTTCTTGGAGGACTTCGATCGGGAATGGGATACTGCGGCGCGAAGGACCTTGCGGAACTGAAGAGAAAGGCGAAGTTTGTGCGCATAACGAACGCCGGGTTGAGAGAGAGCCACGTCCATGACGTAATCATCACAAAGGAAGCGCCTAACTACAGGCCCGAGTGGTAGCGATGATAAAAACGACAGGAGACTTTTTAAACGGTCATGCATGAAGAAAAAATTCTGGTGCTCGATTTCGGATCCCAGTATACCCAGCTGATAGCCCGCAGGATCAGGGATGGGAAGGTCTATTCCGAGATTTTCCCGTTCAACGCGCCGATGGAAAAGATCAGGGAATTTCGTCCGAAGGGGATCGTACTTTCAGGCGGCCCGTCGAGCGTATATGATGAGGGCGCACCGTTTCCAGACATGGAGATATTCAGTCTGGGGATTCCCGTTCTCGGCATCTGTTACGGAATGCAGCTGATGGCCCACTACCTGGGCGGCAAGGTCGCAAAGGCGGCAAAGCGCGAGTACGGCAGGGCGGAATTGATCGTGGACGATGACGCTGACCTCCTCCGGGGGATATCCCGGGATACGAAGGTATGGATGAGTCACGGCGACAGGATCGAGGCACTGCCGGCAGGCTTTTCGCCCATCGGCCATACGGCTAACTCGCCGGTCGCGGTGATGGCTGACAGGGAGAAGAAGTTTTTCGCGCTCCAGTTCCATCCCGAAGTGGTGCATACCGAAGAGGGCAACAGGATCCTCCGGAACTTCGTGTACGAGATTTGCGGATGCGGACCGACGTGGGAGATGTCATCCTTCATAGAGTGGTCGGTCGCCGGCATACGCGCAAAAGTGGGGGCCAAAAAGGTGATCTGTGCGCTCAGCGGCGGTGTCGACTCTTCGGTAGTCGCGCTGCTTGTGCACAGGGCGATCGGTGATAACCTCACCTGCATTTTCGTCGACAACGGCCTTCTCAGGAAGGGGGAGGCGGGGAAGGTGAAAAAGACCTTTGAAGACCACTTCCATGTAAGGCTGGTATATGTCGACGCGCGAAAGCGGTTCCTCGAAAAACTTAAGGGCGTTACCGAACCGGAACGGAAGCGAAAGATAATCGGCAACGAGTTCATTTCCGTCTTCGAGGACGAGGCTAAGAAGATTAACGGGGCGGAATTTCTCGCTCAGGGGACGCTCTATCCGGACGTTATCGAGAGCGTCTCCTTTAAGGGTCCCTCTGCAGTGATCAAGAGTCATCACAATGTAGGGGGCCTGCCCGAGGTGATGAAACTGAAACTCGTGGAACCCCTGAGGGAATTATTCAAGGACGAGGTGAGGGTCCTGGGAGAGGAACTCGGGCTTCCCGAAGAGATATGCTGGCGGCATCCCTTTCCGGGTCCGGGTCTGGCGATCCGCTGCATAGGCGAGATCATGGAGCCGCGGCTCGACATATTGCGCGAATCAGATGCGATAGTGCTCGAGGAGATCAGGGCGGCCGGCCTTTACAGAACGATCTGGCAGGCGTTCGCCGTTATTCTTCCCATAAAGAGTGTGGGCGTAATGGGCGACGAGAGGACGTATGAGAACGTTGTCGCCGTTCGCGCGGTTACGAGCCTCGACGGCATGACTGCGGACTGGGCGCAGATTCCCCACGCCGTCCTCGGAAGGATCTCAAACCGGATCATCAACGAGGTGAAGGGTGTCAACAGGGTCGTATACGACGTCACCTCGAAACCTCCTGGCACCATAGAGTGGGAGTAGGATCCGGCAGATTCCTATGGACTTAAAAAAATATCTGAAGGGAAAAAAGGAACTCATCGATTTCTTCTTCCAGGCCTACTTCAGGGAAAACGGGAGACCCGCAGTGCTTCAGGAGGCGATGCTCTATTCGCTGTTCGCCGGGGGCAAGAGGATCAGGCCTGTCCTTGCTCTGGCGTCGTATGAGGCCTGCGGAGGAGATGCCGTGGACATCGTGCCCTATGCGGCAACGCTTGAACTGATTCACACCTATTCACTTATCCATGACGATCTCCCGGCCATGGACAACGACGACCTCAGGAGGGGGAAACCGACGAACCACAAGGTCTACGGCGATGCTGTCGCGATACTCGCCGGCGACGCGCTCCTCACCGAGGCATTCAGGATACTGGCGGATCCTGCGCTCGGGGGCGAGTTGAATGAAACAAGACTGTTAATGGCGTCGAGGGAAGTGGCCGAGGCAGCCGGGATGAGAGGCATGGTCGCCGGGCAGGTACAGGACATGCTTTCCGAAAACGCGGAGCCTGACAGCGACACCCTCGAATTCATTCACCGGTGCAAGACCGCCGCGCTGATCTGCGGATCTGTCAGGGTCGGCGCCATTCTTTACGGCGGCGGAGAAGATATGATCAGCGCGATGACCGGCTATGGTAACAACATCGGTCTTGCCTTCCAGGTGGTGGACGACATTATAGATATCGAAGGGGAGACGGAGGAGATCGGCAAGCCGAAGGGTTCGGACGAGAAGAAAAAGAAGATGACCTATCCCCGGCTGTACGGCATCGAACGGTCCAGGGAGAAGGCGAGACAACTCGTCGACAGCGCGATCGGCTCTCTCTCTGTGTTGGGCGAAAGGGCCGACCCCCTCAGGGAAATCGCACGGTACCTTCTCGACAGGAAAAGTTGAATACGTTGGCGGTCTCCCCTGCCGTCGGATTTTCTTCCATTTTTGAAACGTCCGGCAAACGTGGTCATTTTTCTCTCCGGGCGATAAAAAAGAGGAAAGTTGCGCTATAATAGTCGGATGAAGTATGAAGAGAAAACGGCAGAGGGAACCGCATGCACATTGAGCGCATAAAATCTCCCGAAGACCTGAAACTCCTCAAGCCGGAAGACCTGGAAGTGCTGGCCGGGGAACTGCGCCGGATTATCATCGAAAGAGTCTCGATCAACGGCGGCCATCTCGCATCGAACCTCGGAGCGGTCGAATTGACCGTCGCCCTCCATTACGTCTTCGATTCTTCCACGGACAGGATCATCTGGGACGTCGGGCATCAGTCATACGGTCACAAACTTCTCACCGGACGTCTCAGCCAGTTTGCGACCATCAGGAAGGACAACGGCATATCCGGCTTTCCGAAAATCGAAGAGAGCGAACACGACGCATTCGGCACAGGCCATAGTTCCACCTCCATCTCCGCAGCCCTCGGCATTATCGAGGGGCGCGACAGGAACAAAGAGAGCTTCAAGGTGATCGCCGTGATCGGCGACGGGGCGATGACGGGTGGACTTGCCTTTGAAGGGCTCAACAACGCCGGTCATCTGAAAAAGGATCTCATAGTCGTGCTGAACGACAACGAGATGTCGATATCCAGGAATGTCGGCGCGCTTTCGGCGTATATGAACAGGATCCTTACGGGCGAATTCTACCGCAGGTTCAGGAAGGAGACAAGGGCTTTTCTGGAAAGCATTCCGAGAATCGGCGGACAATTCGCCAAGATGGCGCAGAAGGCCGAGGAGACGCTCAAGGGGCTTATCCTCCCGGGGATGCTGTTCGAAGAACTCGGGTTCGACTATGTAGGCCCCATCGACGGGCATGATATAGGGCTCCTCACCGAAACCTTCAGGAGGATAAGGAACGCACAGTCTCCGACGCTGATTCATGTGATTACCAAGAAGGGGAAGGGTTACGAATTCTCTGAAAAAAATCCCTGCCGCTTTCACGGCGTCGGCCCCTTCGAGCTCGAAACGGGCTCCCAGACAAAAAAGAAGGACGGGGTTTCCTACAGCAGCGCCTTCGGAAAGATGCTTACCGACATGGCCGCCGAAGACAGCCGGATCGTCGCGATCTCGGCAGCGATGAAGGAAGGCACGGGCCTCGATTGCTTTGCAGACAAATATCCCGACAGGTTTTACGACGTCGGCATCGCAGAGCCCCATGCGGTCACCTTTGCTGCCGGAATGGCGACGAGGGGAATAAAACCGGTGGTGGCGATCTACTCGACCTTCCTGCAGCGGGCCTACGACCAGATCATCCACGATGTCTGCCTCCAGAAGCTGCCCGTGATTTTCGCAATCGACAGGGCCGGCATCGTCGGCGAAGACGGGCCGACTCACCACGGCCTTTTCGATATTTCGTTCCTGAGACTTGTCCCCAACCTCACGGTCATGGCGCCGAAGGACGGAAGGGAGATGAGGATGATGCTGGAGTTTGCCATGAAGCATAACGGACCTTCCGCAATCCGGTATCCTCGGGGAACGGTGCCTGAAGGCGAGCTTCCATGCACTGAGGTATACGATGGGACGGGCGAGATATTGCGGGAGGGATCGGATGTAGCCCTCGTGGCGGTCGGGACATGCGTCCTGCCGGCCCTGAAGGCGGCGGAGAGGCTTGAAAGTGCGGGTGTGAGCGCTATGGTGGTGAATGCGCGTTTTGTCAAACCGCTCGATAACGAACTGCTTCTGTCGATCGCCGGGCGGGTTACCAAGATCGTGACGATCGAGGAAAACGTGCTGCCGGGCGGGTTCGGAAGTGCCGTGGTCGAGTGCCTGCAGGATGCGGAGACGAACGTGAAGGTGAAAAGACTCGGCATTCCCGACATGTTTGTGGAGCAGGGCGGCATCGACCGGCTGAAGGCGAAGTACGGGCTCGATGAAGAGGGGATCTTCCTTTCCGCGCTGGCGTTCGCCAGGGAGCACACGTTCAGCAATTAGGCCTCCATTACGTCATGACGTCCTGGGGAGGACGATCGTGAAAGAGCAGGATTACCCGCAATGAAAACCAAAGACAGGCTCGACAAAATCATCATCGAAAGAGGGCTCGTAAAGAGCAGGGAGAGGGCGCGGGCGCTGATCATGGAGGGAAAGGTCTCTGTCAACGGGATGAAGGCGGAAAAGGCGGGGAGCATGGTTGACGGTGATGCGGAGATCGTCGTGAAGGAAGACATCTCCTACGTGAGCAGAGGAGGACTGAAGCTCGAAGCCGCTCTTGATTTTTTCAGGGTGGATCCTGCCGGAAAGGTCGTGATGGACATCGGGTGCTCGACCGGGGGTTTCACCGACTGTGTCCTGAAAAGGGGCGCCAAAAGGGTATACGCCGTAGATGTCGGTTACGGCCAGATCGACTGGTCGCTCAGAAAGGACCCGCGGATCGTGCTGCTCGAAAAGACTAACATCCGCTATCTCGACAGGGAAAAAATACCGGAGCCGGTCGACCTCGCGGTGATCGACGTGTCCTTTATCTCGCTCCTGAATGTTCTGCCCGGGGTCCTCGGATTCCTCGGCGAACGCGGCGAAGTTCTTGCGCTGATAAAGCCCCAATTCGAAGTCGGAAAAGGGATGGTGGGGAAGGGGGGCATCGTGCGGGAGGAATCGAAGCGTCTTGCGGCAGCCGAAGAAGTGAAGGAAGGAGCGGAGAAGATGGGATATCAGGCGGAAGGCTTTTTTGAATCCCCTGTAAGTGGGCGGAAGGGGAACAGGGAATATTTTCTTTACCTGGGGAGGAAATGATGGAAGATGCCGTGAAACTGCTGCCGCTCGATCACTCTGTTGCGTCCCGCGAGGTGATCGAGGTGTTGCTCGACGATCCTTCGGAGCCGGAGATCTGCGAAGAAATCGCGAGGGCTAATACGCACCGTCCCGAGATCCTGAGGCTCGTGTTTGAACATGACAATACGCCGGAGGAAGTCAGGAGTCTCATCGCCGGCATGCTTTCTGTTCCTGTCGTTCGGCGGGGTGAGGCAGCAAAGGCAAAGGAGATAAGGAGGGAGAGTCTTACGCAGAGGATGCAGAGGCTGAATGTCTCGGCAAGGATCCAGCTTGCGCTCAAGGGAGGCCGCGAGATACGGGGGATTCTCGCCAGAGACCCGAACAAGGAAGTGGCGCTGGGCGTCCTCGAAAACGGCAAGATCACCGAATCGGAGATCGAGATGATTGCGAGGTCGCGGCAGTCCTTTGAAGATTCCCTCAGAAAGATCGCGAAGAACAAGGAGTGGATGAAAAAATACGCGGTGGTCCTCGCTCTCGTCACCAACCCCAAAACACCGCCGGGGATTTCGGTGGGCCATGTCATGGGCCTCAAGGTGAAAGACCTCGCGATACTTGAAAAGAACAAGAACGTTGCAGAGGTGGTGAGGAGCGCAGCCAAGAAACTTCTCCAGGCGAGAAGACCGCGATGACGACGACGCACGGCTGATCAGGGGAACG
>JBJKSM010000131.1:0-10201 GCA_046704045.1 Thermodesulfovibrionales bacterium
AAGGAGAGGTGCAGGGCACGTTTGCCCAGAAATACAGAAGCTGCGAGATCTGTGATTTTTACAAGAAGGTAAAGGAAGAGGAGTTTCCCAGATTCATGCTCTCGGCCCTTATCATGAAAAAACTGGCGTAGTGCTTTTCACGGTGAGAGGCACGAACCGACTGTCGCCACGATGACCCGGACCTCGTGGTCGCCGATAGTCCTCGCATCGAGAAGAAGGGCATTTCCCTTTATCCTCGCGATTACCGGCGGAGAGCACCCTCGAAGCCGCGCTTCGAGCTCGTTCACCGGCAGGGCAGCCGGCTTTATCGAAACGGCAAAGGTCTGAAATTCCGCCTCCGGGAGCGATCCCCCGCCGGCGCGCGATGTATCGCCGGCCACCTCGATCTTCTCATGCGTGACCCTCCGCAGGCCGGAGGCGATCTTTTTTGCCCTTACCCTGATCTCTTCAGGGGTCTGAAGAAGCATCCGGAGCGTGGGGATTTCCCTCTTTGCGTTATCGATGTCGAGGTATTCCATAAGGACGGCCTCGAAGGCCGCTATCGTAAACTTGTCGACCCTAACCGCACGTGCGAGGGGGTTTCTCCTGATCGTATCGAGGTATTTTTTCTTCCCTAAGATGATGCCGCCCTGGGGTCCGCCGAGGAGCTTGTCGCCGCTGAAAGTCAGTATGTCCACCCCCTTCCTGACGAGTTCCTGGACGGAGGGTTCGTCGTGGATGCCATACTGCCTCAGGTCGATGAGGCAGCCGCTTCCGAGGTCGTACATCACCGGAAGGCCGCGCTTCGTTCCGAGCGCAAGGAGTTCCCCGATATTCACGTCGCTCGTAAAGCCGACGATCCGGTAATTCGACTGGTGTACTTTCAGCAGGAGAGCGGTGTTTTCATTGATCGCTGATTCGTAGTCACGGAGATGCGTCTTGTTCGTGGCGCCGACGTCCTTAAGAAAGGCCCCGCTTGCCGCCATCACGTCGGGGACCCTGAAGGACCCCCCGATCTCGACGAGCTCCCCCCTCGACACGACGACCTCCCCGCCTTTTGCGAGGGCGCTCAGGCACAGCAGGACGGCTGCCGCGTTGTTGTTTACGATGAGGGCGTCCTCGGCGCCCGTGATCTCGGAAAGCAGCCTCTGCGTATGCGTATGCCGTTTCCCCCTGCTGCCTGCGTTGAGGTCGTATTCGAGATTCGAGTATCCTCCGCCGATGCTCGCAACATTCTCAAGTATTCGCCCGGAGAGTACGGACCTGCCGAGGTTTGTATGAATGACGATGCCGGTGGCGTTGATGACCGGCCTGAGGCTGAAGGAAGACAATAGCCGTATCTCTTCCCGAATGTCGCCAGCTATCGCCGCCGTCGAAAGATCGGTCTCCGAACCGGCGAGGATCATCTGTCTGCGCGCTGCGATAACCTTGCGTACCGCCTCGATCACAATCCTTCTCGGGGAGCCGGCGAGCCACCGAAGGCCCTCCGGACCCTTCAGGAGTTCATCGACGGAAGGCAGGCCCGAGAGGAGTCTCTGTTTTTCTTTTTTTTCCAACGTTATTTCAGGCCCATTTTCGAGAGCGCCTCGTCGGCGGTGCTCGCCCCCGGCGCCTCCTGGGGGAGATAGAGCATACCGCCGCCCTTTACCGGACGTATGACGATCTTTCCCTCGCCGGCCAGCCTGTTCGTTATCTCCACCGGGTTTTCACCGGTGAAATACTTCTTGAACGCCTCGTTGAATCCGGAATAGACGGAATGGATGCCCTTGTACCCCTCTTTTCTCAGACTGACGATAGCCTTCTTTACGAATTCTTCATGGGAAAGTCTTTCTTCCATAACTCCCTCCTTGTGATGGTTAATGTATGATAGCAAAGATCAGTCCTCATTGAAATTGCGCGGCCGAAGCAGCGGGTCGTCGAGTCCCGCCTCGGCAAAGCCCTTCGCCCTCAGCCTGCAGCTGTCGCACAGGCCGCAGGGCCTGAAACCGTGAGACGCGAGTTGTGAATCGCCGGAAGCTTTTTCCCTTTCACGGTTCACGGATGACGGTTCACGGACTTCCCGGGGGTCGTAGCAGCTCCACGTGATGGAATAGTCGACGCTCAGCGCGGCGCCCGCGCGGATGATTTCGGACTTCTTCATCGCAACGAGGGGGGCCCGTATGCGGAAGCGGAGCTTCCCCTCGACGGAGATCTTTGTAGCAAGGTTTGCCATCTCCTCGAAGGCCCTCAGGTATTCCGGCCTGCAGTCGGGGTAGCCGCTGTAGTCCAGCGCGTTCGCTCCGATGAATATGTCTGCGGCCTCGAGCACCTCTGCCCAGCCGAGGGCAAAGGAAAGGAAAATGGTGTTGCGCGCCGGCACGTAGGTGACGGGAATAAGTCCGGAAGTTGGGAAGTTGGGAAGTTCGGAAGCTTCTTCGCTGCTCTTCGGCACTTTCAGGTCCGACGTGAGCGCCGAACCTCCGATCTCCCTGAGATCTGTTTTTACGGTTATATGCCTTTGAACCCCGAGGGACAGTGCGACCTTCCGGGCGGATTCGAGCTCGACGTGATGGCGCTGACCGTAATCGAAGCTCAGGGCGTAGAGCTCGTATCCCTCATCCCTTGCAATCGCAAGCGTTGTGGCAGAGTCGAGCCCTCCGCTGAGCAGGACTACCGCCTTTCTCTTGTATGTCATCGATATTCCATAGCCGGCTCAGTACATGTCATCTTTCGTTCCGGCGATCCCGTCGGGTCCTGCGCTTTCAAGAATAAAGCCCCCGTCGGTCGTTCTGTAGATATAGGATCTTCCCCATGGGTCTTTTGCGTCCGAAATCTCGGAGAGGCGCTCGGGATAGGCCGAATGTTCGATTTTGTATGCCTCGATATGGAACCTGAGCTCTTCGATCTTCTCGGCGGCGGGTACGGCGCGGTAGGAAGAGTCGCGGGCGGTGAACAATGACGAGAGGGAAAGCACCGAAGCGGCGATGAGCAATGCCGGCAGAAGAACCGTCATGATCCCCGAAGTCTTTTTTTCCGCCGCCGCTTCTCCCTGCGCAACGGGGACGGCGGAGACCGCCTCCACGATCTCCTTTTCCATGAGACTCAGGAGGATCTTCGAGACCTCGAAGTTGTCTTTTGCGGTCAGATCGATGATCGTGCTCACGTCGTTGTCGCCGTCCACATAACGGAAGATCTCCGCCTCCTCGTCGGTCAGGGCCGGGGGCGCCTCGGCCTTTCTCCTGAAAACGGAATCGAGCGTGATCTTGCCCTTTATCAGCGCCCATTCATCGACGATCCTCAGCCCCTCCATCAGGAGGTGCTGTGTATCGATCGAGAAATTGAGATCCTTGTCCTGGGGCACCCCCTGGGACGCAAACTCGTAGGTACCCTGTTTCCAGCCGAAGATCTGGATGACCGTCTCCGTGATCTGGCCCTGGAGGATCTCCTTTATGACGTCTTTTTCGACGAGATCCCTTTTGATCACGAGATGGGCGAACCGGGAGCCTGTCCGCCGCTGTTCTTCGAGTATCGAGTGGAGATCGGCCTCGGTTATCAACCCTCTTTTCAGAAGGATCTTGCCGAGGCGGTTGTCTTCGACCCTCCTCTTCGATTCGGCGCCCGATATGCTTCCTTCGATGAAGAGGAGCCGCACCCTGTCCGTCGCCCCATCAAGGGTGAGGACGCCCGTCTTCCGCTGAAAATAGATCAACTGCAGAATGTCTGCCAGGCCGAAATCGGTTAAAGACCCTTCTAAAGCCATCCGCGTGATATCCTCCGTCGCGTCATGACGTTCGAGACAAAATAGAGTACCGCGGCAAAATAAAGCGCGGCCCAGCTGAAAAAGCCGTGTGACGCGAATGCGTTATTCGGCACAAAAATGCCGTTCGTCACCGGCACGATCAGGAAAAATAAAAAAGGCCATAGAAAGCAGAAGCCCCTGAATATCCTTCCGGCGAAGATCTGGGGCGAACCCGGCAGAACAAAGGAGAGGACCTTCAGCATCGTCCTCCTCCTTCTCTGTCTCGCGTAGATCGAAAGGAGTCTCGCCACCCTCTCCCTCGGGTCGAGTTCATCGAGCTTGATGAGGGAGCCGTAGCACCGGGGGCACATCTGTCCCCAGAGCAGTCCCTTTTCGCACTTTGTGCAAAGGATTACCCCGCACTTCCTGCAGCGGTACGACCGTCCGGGCAGGCGCCTGTCCATGAAGTAGAAAAGCGCCAGCAGGAAGAGTGAAATGAGGGAGAGGAAAGCGGCCGGAATGCGCGTCACCCCGAAGGTCATGGCCCTGAAGGGCCTTCCCCATATGTACTCCCAAAGTCTGTCCGAAGGCAGCGTCTCGTCCGCGACCACGCGGTTAGGGTTTCTGCTGTAAAAGGCCCTGTACTCCGAGACCGCCGCCCGGTCGAGGGAGACCGCCGACCGGAAGTATTCATCGCCTTTCGTGAAATCGAACATCTCCCTCGATATCTCCGAGAGGTTATAGTATGCGGAGGCAAGGGGTTTCATGTGTAGCGCCGCCCGGTAATTTCCGAGCGCCTCTTCGAGATAGCCCTTTCCGTGCTCGTCGTTCAGCCCGAGGCCGACATAGCAGTTCCCGAGGTCCACATAGACGCGCGGGTCAGGCAGTTTCCGGAGCAGGCTCTCATATGCCGCGATCGCCTCTTCATACCGGCCTTCCCGCTTAAGGGCAAGCGCATAGGAAAACAGAGGGACGAAATCCGCATTGTTCTTCAGTACCGACATCGCGTATTTATTGTCCTGGGAGTCGTTTACCATCACGACAGACCGTACATCGCCCGACGAATAAGCTCCGATCAAGCGGGAGGCGACGTTCAGTATGAGCGGCGAACAAAGCAGGAAGACAAGGAACAGGTACACGACGGCCTTGTCGGTCTTCTTCATGTAGAGGCCAAGCAGCAGAAGAAGGCCTGCAAGGAGGAGAAGGGGACCGGCAAGCGAGATCAGGAGAAAACCGGCGAGAATACCGGGGTGAAGATTTCTCTCGGTCAGGTCATGGGACAGCAGCGGGACATCGTAGAAGAGCCGTATCGCGACGGTGATCACGGTCGCCAGGAGGAAAGAGAGCGCGAGACTGAAAAAAAGCGACGTCGTGAGGGTGAAAGACCACCAGAAATTCCTGGAATATGCGGCCACTCCCTGAACTATATAATCCACGCTTTTAAGGAGCCCGTCAGCGGACAGTGAAAAGCTCGCCCTCGACAGCGCAAAGTAAACCGCCGGAAGGTCGGGAGAATAGACAAGCGCCTTTTTCAGGACCTCCCCGGCCCGGGCACTGTTCTCATGGGAACGCTCTATCAGGAGATAGGAATAGGCGGTCGAATTGCTTATTCCGTGGTTCAGCTGCGATTCGTAATAATCGTCTGCCCTGGAAACAAGGGGCAGCATGAAGAGGCAGAGAATAGCGGCGATCAGGATTTTTTTCACGACCGTCGTCCCACTTTCGATTCCTCCCCCCTGACGAGACGGGCGATATTGTCCCTGTGGCGTATGAACAGCAGTGCGGTCAAGAGAATAGCCACAGGCACTTTCTCCTTCGAGACGAAGAGCATGATCAGAGGCAGGAGGCCGAAGGAGACGAGGGCCCCCAGGGATGAGTACCGTGTGAGCAGGACGGTCATAATCCATATTATAGTAATAAATATGGCTGCTTGTGGAGCATAAACGCTCAATACTCCCAGGCTCGTGGCGACCCCTTTTCCTCCCCGGAATTTCAGGAAGGCAGAAAAATCGTGGCCGAGCACCGAGCAGAGGCCTATCAGCCCCTCGTACACCGGTCGTCCCGGGAGGAAATGCGCTGCCAGGGCAGCCGCGGCCACTCCCTTCAGGATGTCTCCGGTCAGCGTGAGGAGGGCCGGCCCCTTGCCGGTTGTCCGGAGCACGTTCGTTGCCCCGATATTGCCGCTTCCGTTTTTTTTCAGATCGACGCCCCGGGCCCTTGCGATGAGAAGCCCCGACGGGATCGACCCCAGGAGGAAGGAGATGACGGCCAGCGCCGCCACTGTCACAGCGTCCTCCAGAAGGTCATCGTGTACCGTATCCCGGAGAATACCGACAGGACTAATGCGATCCAGATGAAGATGAGCCCGATATCGTAGAGGTCGAACGGCAGGATGTCGAAGACGCTGCCCGTCAGGATGAGACAGAGAATGGCGGTGATCTGCGCGGTCGTCTTGAGCTTGCCGCCGAGCTCGGCGGAGATGACGATGTCCCTCGACAGTGCGACGACCCGGAGTGTCGTGATCAGAAATTCTCTCACGATAAGTACAATCGCGATCCAGGCGGAAAGCCGCTCCATATCGACCAGAACGATGAGGGCGGATATGATCAGGAACTTGTCCGCGATCGGGTCCATGATAATGCCGAAGGTGGTTATCTGACCCGACCGACGCGCGAGGTATCCGTCGAGAAAGTCGGTGAGCGAGGCAAGACCGAAGACAAGGGCGCCGAGGACGGGATGGTGATAAACCGAGACGACAAAAAAGGGGATGAGTACGATCCTGCTCAGCGTGAGCGCGGTGGGCAGGTTAAGCTTCAAAATACTCACTAAACATCTTCTCCCAGAGACCCTTTGACTTCAGGATCAGGTCGGTTACCTCCCTGACCGCGCCCCTCCCCCCCCGGTGCACGGTCACCAGAAGGGCATATTTTTTAAGCTCGTCGTCTCCATCGGCCACGGTGACCGGCAGTCCGGCGCGTTTCATGATCGGGGCGTCCACTATATCGTCGCCGACGTAGGCCACCTCCCCCTCCGAGAGCGAGTATTTTTCGATGAGACTTGCGAAGGCCGCGTTCTTGTCGAAGCATTTTTGAAAGACCTCGGTGATCCCGAGTTCCCGGGCCCTACGCGAAACGACTTTTGAATAGCGGCCGGTGATGATCGCAACAGTGATTCCCGCCCTTATGAGCATCTTTACGCCGTGACCGTCGCGGACGTGGAAAGACTTGTACTCGTTTCCCTCGTTGTCGAGAATGATGCTGCCGTCGGTGAGTACCCCGTCGACGTCGAGGATGAGGAGTTTGATGTCTCTTGCGATTGCGGCGATCCCTCTCCCGGCGCCTTCGCCCGCCCTTTTCATCTTCAGACGATCCCCTGTTTCAGGATATCGTGCAGATGGATCACTCCGCAGAGGCGGTTCTCCGAATCAGGCACCACCAAAACGGTGATGGCATGCCTTTCCATGACCGAAAGCGCCTTCGCGGCGAGTTCTTCTTCGGGGATGCTCCTGGGGTTTTTCGTCATCACTTCCTCTGCCTTCATGTCGAAAAAATCCTTTCCCCATATCTCTATGCCCCGCCTCACATCCCCGTCGGTGATGACGCCGAGGACCTTCCGGTCTTCGCGGGCCACGACCGCGATGCCGAGACGCTTTGAAGAGATCTCGATCACCGCGGCCATAAGGGGCGTCTCCGGCCGGACGAGCGGAAGAGTCTTGCCCGAATGCATCAGGTCTTTTACCTTGATAAAGAGCTTCCTGCCGAGACTGCCGCGCGGATGGAACAGGGCGAAGTCCTCTTCCCTGAACCCCCTCTTCAGGAGCAGGGCCACAGCAAGCGCATCTCCCATCGCCAGTGTGGCGGTTGTCGAGGCGGTCGGTACGATGCCGAGAGTGCACGCCTCCTCCTTTACCGAGATGTCCAGGTTTACATCGGCGGCCCTCGCTATCGTCGATTCGGCATTGCCGGTCATCGCCACGAGGCCGACGCTGAACCGCTTCAGAAAGGGGATGAGCCCGGCCAGTTCTTCGGTCTCCCCGCTGTTTGAGATGGCGATCACCACATCGTCGGACGTTACCATCCCGAGGTCGCCGTGGCTCGCTTCCGCGGGATGCATGAAAAAGGCGGGCGTCCCGGTCGAGGCGAGCGTTGCCGCGATCTTCTTGCCGACGATGCCGGACTTGCCCATCCCCGTGACGACGACCCGGCCCGCGCTGCCGAAGATCATCTCCACGGCCCTTTCAAAACGGACGTCGATGCGTTCGACGAGTCCGGCGACCGCCTCGGCCTCTGTCTTCAGTACTTTTTTCCCTATCCCGATGATGTCCATAATTAAAAGCCCGACGAAGATAAACCGCCATCAAAAACTGCATCATTGCCACGGAGGGCACAGAGCACACGGAAAAAACGGGAAATGTTCCTAAGCCTCTCCCTGCGATCTCCGTGTTCTCTATGGCTGATTTTTCTTCTCATTTTTGTATAAGATTCCCGGGGGGTCAGGAAGTTTTTCAGCCTTATTCGAACTGGCATCTCAGCCATCCCGGGGGAATATCCTTCCTGTGTGCATCATCCTCGATGTATTGCAGCTCCCGCTCGGCCTCTCTCAGTCTCTTCTTCGCCTTCTCGTATTTCTTCCGGGTCGGCTTCCTGAGCCTGCTTTCGGCAAATGCCTCGCCGCCGTTTTCCCGGGAGGCCAGCCGCTCGACGTCCTGAACTTCATCCCTGGCCCGGTCTATTTTTTTCCGGTACTCATTCGCCTTGCTGCACCAATAATTTTTCTCTCTCTGCTCGCCCGTCCCCGTCGTAGCGATCTTCTCGATTGTACGGCCGGCCGCTGGAACGGGTGTCTCGTCCGACGGGTTCGAATACTTTTCGAGATCCTTGTTGGAAAAGGTGGGCGTCTCCTGCTGCGCCGGATCTGCTGCGCGGACAACCCCGGGGAATAGACAGGCGAGGATGATCACGCAGACAAGAAGAACCGCAGAGTATTTTTTCATCGTCTTCTCCTTTATAGGCCCGAAACCAGGCCGTGCAATGCCTTCAGCGTCCGCAGCAGCCCGGGCAGGGTATCGAGCCTCAGCATGTTCGGCCCGTCGCAGAGCGCCTGCGAAGGCTCGGGGTGGACCTCCATGAAAAGACCGTCCACTCCCGCGGCAACAGCGGCCCTGGCGAGCGGCCCGGCAAATTCGCTCTGTCCGCCCGAGCAGGCCCCCTTTCCGCCGGGAAGCTGCAGGCTGTGCGTGACGTCAAAAATAACAGGATACCCGTATGCCCGCATGATCGGCAGTGCCCTGAAATCGACGACGAGGTTATTATAGCCGAATGACGAGCCACGTTCAGCGATTAGGAGGTTCCTGTTCCCTGTCGAGACGAACTTGTCTATTATGTTCTTAACATCCCAGGGGGCGAGGAATTGCCCTTTTTTTATGTTTACCGTTTTCCCAGTGTTCGACGCCGCGAGAATGAGGTCGGTCTGCCTGCAGAGGAAGGCGGGTATCTGGATGACGTCGAGGACTTCTGCTGCGGGCTTAGCTTCTTCGACGGAATGGATGTCCGAGAGCACCGGAACACTGAAGCGCGTTTTTACGTCCGAGAGGATCCTGAGTCCTTTTTCGATGCCGGGCCCCCGAAAGGATTCGACGGAGGAACGGTTCGCCTTGTCAAAGGAGCTCTTGAATATCAGGGGCAGCCCTGCTTCTGCGCAGGCCGCCTTCAGTCCTGCTGCCGTTGCGAAGACGATCTCTTCGTTTTCTATCACGCAGGGGCCTGCTATTATAACAAGCGGGTTTCCGCTGCCGACGCGTATGGTGCCGATGGTCACTTCCATCCCAAGCCCTCCATGACAGTGCATATTATAACACTTAGCAACTTTAGAATAATATTCTTGAAAAAAAGGAAAAAATCAACCCCCGGGACTGCTGCGCAGCCTGCGCTGCGGCGAAAAAGGCCCTTTTTACTAAGACTTTTCTCTTCGGCCTGCCGGGACCGGGGTTACCCGATCTTCTCTTCCATGGAAGGGAAGAGGGACCTCTTTTCCTTCAGCGACGCGCCTATGAACGCACTGAAAAGAGGGTGGGGCTCGGTAGGTCGTGATTTGAATTCGGGATGGAACTGGCAGCCCAGGAACCAGGGATGGTCCTCGATCTCGACGATCTCGACGAGCTCGCCGTCAGGGCTGGTTCCGCTTACCCTCATGCCGAGCCGGGAGACGGGGCCCCTGTATGCGTTGTTGAATTCATATCTGTGGCGGTGCCTCTCGGAGATCTCCTTAACGCCGTATGCGGCGGAGGCGAGCGTGTTTTTCTCTATCATGCATGGATATGCGCCGAGACGCATGGTGCCGCCCTTCTGGGTGCTTTCGGTTCGCTCCTCGACCTTTCCCTTCCTGAAGTCATACCATTTCTCCATGAGATAGATGACCGGCGCCTGGGTGTTGAGGTCGAACTCAGAGCTGTTTGCGTGAAGGCCGCAAACGTTGCGGGCAAACTCTATGACGGCACACTGCATG
>JBJKSM010000132.1:0-13961 GCA_046704045.1 Thermodesulfovibrionales bacterium
TCTTAATACAGCCCTTATGCGGGCGGCGAGTTCCCTCGGGCTGAAGGGTTTGGTGATGTAATCGTCGGCGCCGATTTCGAGGCCGACTATCTTGTCGGTCTCTTCGGTCTTTGCGGTCAGCATGATAATAGGCAGCGTTTTCGTCTTCGGGTTGTTCCTCAGGATGCGGCACAGTTCCATCCCCTGAATGCCGGGAAGCATCAGATCGAGGATAACCATGTCGAAGTTCTCGTGCCTGATCCTTGTAAGGGCCTGCTCGCCGTCGGGTGCGGTCGACATATCGAAGCCCTCCTTCCCGAGGTTGTACGAGATGAGCTCCGCGATATCGGGCTCGTCTTCGACAACGAGAATTTTTCTTGCCGCCATGGTTTACATATACCATTTGGCTTTGCGCCGGCGCAATGGATTTGGGGCGTTTCCCGATAATTTAACGGAAATGTAACGGAACTTTAACAGAGAAGCTCCGGAGATCGCGGTCATTGAAAAAAAAGCGACTTTGCAGGCCGGTGTCCGCGGCCTGCAAAGTCCGGGCAGAGAGTCAGCTTTTAAACTTTAAGGGTCAATACTCCTGATAAACCTTTTCAGAAAGACATGCCGAGGTCTACCTGGACAACGTCCCACTTTTTATTGCTCGTTACGGTAGTATTTGCGCTATGGCCGCCAAACCAGTTCACCGCAGTATAAATGTTTCTTCCGAGGCCGTAAGTAAAGGTGGCCTTGCTCCCGTACACGTCCGTAAAGCCGTTGAAGAAATCCGATTCCGGCAATATGTCCGGCACCGCATCGCGGCCCTCCCGTCGGTAGTCGTATGATGCGACCCACTGTCCGAGTTCCTTTACGCCCTTGTCCCCGAATTTCACACCCACCAGGTAGCCGTTGTTGCCGGTGGACGGGTCGGGGTTGTGAACGTACTCGCCGTAGACAGCTGTATAGGGAAGAAAGCTCACAAGATTGTCAACACCCACTTCAGCTGCGGCGGCCAGCATGTTATAGTCGTACTTCAGGACGCCGCCGGGGGTCAACGTGTTGGTCTTTGGAGAGTAGCCGTCTAAGTGCCCCTTGAGATTATTGAAATTATAATAGGTCCCGGCAAGCTTGACATGAACCCCCGGAGCGAACTCCAGGCTGACCCCCGGCTCAATGGCGAACAGGAAAGGCGTTTCGTTGCCCTGTGTCTCGAGGGCGAAGAAACCGGTATTTACGAAGAACGCGAGGCCGTCGCTTACCGGCACGCTGAGCATTGCCCCGGCGCCCTCGGGTTTGATGTCAACGTCCCATATAAGCTGGCTCGGCGTCCATATGGGGTTTACGAATTTTCCGCCGACAAGGGTCAACTCCTTGAAAGGCCTGTATTGGGCGTATGCCAGGTCAATCGCCACGGGTTCACCAGCAAACGAGCCGCTCTTGCCATTAATGCCGGTACCATATGTTACGTTTTGAGAGCGCGGGTCTCCCGAGCTGCTTGCAAGGCCGAAAACGACCTTCAGATTATCCGTTACCTGGCCGTCGACATGAATCCTGTACCTGAAGCGTCCCAGGTTGTACGGCCCTGCACCTTTGCCTTCCTGCCTGTACCTGTATTCATACCTCAGGCGAAGGTCGCCGCCGATGCTGATTTTCTGCAGCCATTCGGGAAGTTTTTCAGCCGCCGCCGTTTTTTCTCCCTGTCCCGCCGTCTCCGTCTCTTTCGTCTCCTTGAGCATACTGTCCGCATCAGCGCGGGAAAGGACCCCCTTGTCCACCAGCTTGTTAATCAAAACATCCACATCGCTTGCGCCGGCCGGTGTTGCAAAAATACCCGCAAGCGCAAACTGCATGAGCACGACCAGGACGATCACGCCCATCTTGCTGAATGATACTCCTCTCTTCATAACTATATCCTCCTCTTGGATAGTTCGGCCGCCCGCGGCCTTCTTTCGGGATATGTTACGTAAGGAGTGTTACACCGGCATGACGCCAAAGTTACAGAAGCGTTAAATCTTCCGGGGGTTTTTAATCGCGGGACGGAACTGTATCCCGGTATCTATGGGGCTGTATCGGCAAGAACCGAGATCTTGACGGCAGGGGGCTCGTTTTTCCTGCTCCTGAGTATGGAGGCACGTATCTTTTCGGGCCGGACGCCGCATTGTCTGATCAAAACGTCCCTGACCGCTTCCACACGCTTATCGGCAAGCTTCATGAGCCTGCTGCGCCGGTCATAAGTGCCGGTATATGCCTCGACCGTGATGTCCACCCCCGGGTTCCCGGCACGGATATCCCTGACAGCCATCACGGCCTCTGTCATCTCCGGCGTCAAGGCGGTCTCTCCTTTTTTAAAAACCAGGAGGGGAACAAAGGGGACCGTCTCGACGTCGAGGTCGACCGGGAAATTCAGATCAGTGGAAAGGATCCTCCTCAGCCACCGGATCTCCTCCCCTGAAAGAGGCCTGTCGCGTTTCACCTTCATCATCACGGAGAGGCCCGACGATTTATCGTTGAAGCCCACGGTGAAATCGGCGATAGTGGAAGGGGCGATCAGCTTCTCGATCCTTTCCGCGGATCGACGCATTATCGCGAGCGTTTCCTCCCTGGAGGTTCTGATGACCTCGGCAGGCGGCTTTGGAGGAGCGATCGCCGGTTCGAGGACCGCCTTCACCTTCTGCTCTTTCAGTCCCCCCGGCTGCACCTGTATCTGCTCCAGGTTGAGTTTTACTTCCCTCTTCAGATCGTCCCGGAGGCTTCTTTCCACGGCCGAGACCCGGCCCTCCTTCATGTAATTCACCGTATTGACTATGCAGTTGACCTCCAGCCTGCCTCCTTTCCTTTGAAAGTAACTGAAGCTTGCGAGATGGGAGAGGCCCTCGCGGTTGAGATTGCCGCTGAGCACCGATTCTATCGTTCCTCGCAGCCTTACCTCTGAAATCGACTGCTGAAGGGTATAAAAAAGAGGGATGGATATAACCAGGAGAACGGCTGTAAGGACGCTTACCCTTCTTTTGAGTTGGGAAAGACTCTCCTTGCCGACCACCGACGGCCTGAAGCCAAAGATAAAAAAGACGAGGCACGTCGAAATAATTATGGCGACGAAATTCGTAAAAAAGAGAAAAAAGCCCCCCGCAAAAATCCGTATATTCCAGGTGCCTATGCCGAAGCCGGCGACACTTAGCGGGGGGATAACCGCCGTGGCGATCGCGACGCCGGGCACGACGGTGAGGTAGTTTTTTTTCGTGCAGAGTGCGGCCGCCCCGGCGGTTCCGGCCAGAAGTGCGATGAGGAGATCATAGAGGTTAGGTCTTGTCCTGGAAAGAATCTCGCTTGTAACCCCTTTCAAGGGAGACAGGTAGGTCGCTATCGCCGCGGTAACGAGAGTCAATACAACTCCCGACACTATTTTTTTGAAGGAGTTCGACCAGACGAACCGGTCGCCGGTGATAAAGGCAAAGCCGATGTTCAGGATAGGGGACATGAGGGGGGAAATCAGCATCGCCCCGATAATCACCGCGGCGCTGTTCGTAATGAGGCCGCTCAACGCGATCCAGTTCGCTATGGTCAGGGTAAGAAAATAGGAAGCGGAGATCGAGGAATCGAGATAGATGTCCTTGAGGACCTCGGCATGGTCTATCATCGAGGCCTTCTTCGCGAGCCATTTTTTTACAAAAAGAAGCGCCCGTGCGAACAGTTTCGAGTAGACCGCAGACATGTATACATTATACGTCAATTCCTGCTGCGGAATTGACGGTCGACGACTCAGTCCTTACGAATCTTTACGCCTTTCCGAGCATCCCCAGAAGTTCCACCGAGAGTCTGAAGGCGGGGAATTCCTGCTTCTTCACCGCCACGTAAAATTCGCAGGACTTGCAGTTCCCGTATTTCTGCGCAAAGGTGCCCTGCACCGTTCCGCCGCAGAGGGTTCCGGCAAGAACCCAGCAGCTCCTGCCGCCGTTCCTGCCGCCGTGTATGCCGTCGAGTCTTTCTTCCCTTGCGGCCGGACATACTCCGTAGTCATGCGTTTGCGAGCCCCCGGGCTCCCTGCCGCATTTCTTTATCTCCCAGCAATTGAGCTTCCTTGTCGCCTCCACCCTTCAATTACCTCCCTGTTTCCGATGAAAATATGAAAAGAAATCTTCCTGCATGAGCTGCAGCAAGAGAAATGCCAATACATAAACCGTACGGGATAGCAGATCCGCAGGAAAATAGAGCCGCGATTGTAAGGAAGTTTGTCGTGATAAAAGGGCAGAATGCCCGAAGGGACAGGCCCGGTCAGTTGTCCGGGCAGGCAGAGGCCGCTTCCCTGAGGAAGCGATGCACCTCCCGTGTGTCTTTGACGAAATATCGGGCAGCCGACGCTCCCCGGCGGCCAACGCGAACCGTTACGCCGCGGCCGCGCAGTGCATTGAATGCGTCTTCATCGGTCCTGTCGTCGCCGAAGTATACCGCCAGAGGCTCATCGGAGGGTTTTTCCGGTCCAAGGGCCATAATTACGGCGCGGCCCTTGTCCCAGGGCAGATCGGGTCTGATCTCCAGAACCTTTTTCCCCTTCGTGATCCGCAGCCCGCCGTCATGCCCGGCCACTATACCCGAGATCAATCTGTTGAGGCCGGGGCCTGACGCGCCCCCGGCAAGGCGATAATGTACGCTGAGCGTAAAGCGCTTGTCCTCGACGATAATGCCCTTCCACCCGCCGAGGGCGCCGTCCAACCGGATGCGGAGCTTCCTCAGTGCCGGCAGCAGCTTCACCGCCCCGGGATGTTCCCAGCGGCCGCCGGGTGCGGCAATCTGAAAACCGTGGTTGGCGATATATGTGATACCCCGGAGCCCGAGCATTGTACTGATGTCCCGGAGCCCCCTGCCTGTGACGAGAGAGACATCGGCACAGGGCGACGCCGCGGCCCGTCTAAGCAGCTCAAGCAACGTACCTGAGGGCGCCGCGGCCTGCGGCGTCCTGCGAATGGGTACCAGCGTTCCGTCATAGTCGAGAAAAAGCTTCAGGCGCCGTCCGGCGATCAGCCCCCTCCTCACAAGATCCCAACCGCTGCCTTCGGCATAGAAATACTCCTGTTTCATATTGCCTTCACGTCTTTCTGTCCTGGACCCGAAGCCGCGCAAGGGTGGCGATGAGATCCCCGGCCCAGTAGTACACATTTCTTTCCCCGACCGTCTCCCTCATGTTCCGCATCCTCTCCGCCCTCTCTTCCCTTTTCATGGTGAGCGCGCTGCGAATGGCCTCCGCCATCTCCTCCACATTGTAAGGGTTCACCATGACGGCGTCGTGGAGCTCTCTCGACGCCCCTGCAAACTGGCTTAGGATGAGCACGCCGTCGGCGTCATCGCGGGCGGCGACAAATTCCTTTGCAACGAGGTTCATGCCGTCGTGAAGCGAGGTGACCATGCAGAGATCGGCGGCGCTGTAAAATACGCGGATCTTTTCGCGGCTGAGGTGCTCCTTGAGAAGTACGACAGGCGTCCAGTCCTTTGTCCTGAAACGCCAGTTGATCTTCTCGGCGGCCTCGTCGATCTCGGAGACCAGGTCCCTGTACCGCTTGATGAGCGTCCTGCTGGGAGCGCCGATCTGCACAAAGGTGAACTTGCCGATAAATTCGGGATATTTTTCGAGGAAGCGCTCGATAGCCCTGAGGCGCTCGATAATACCCTTGGTGTAATCTATCCTGTCAACACCCACGCCGAGACAGGCGGCCGAGAATCCGAACTCCTTCCCGATGCTCTCCCGCGCCCGGGGCTTGCGGCCTTCCCCTTTCTCCACTCCTCCCTGGAAGGCCACGCTTATCGGGAAGGGCTTGACGCAGCTTACGTTTCCTCCGCGCTCGGCCGAGAAGTGCTCCCAGTCTATCTTGGATTCGAGAAAACGGTCGACCGTTTCAAGAAAATTGTTGCAGAAGAACTGTGTATGGAATCCGATGAGGTCCGCGCCCAGAAGGCCGATCAGAATCTCCTCCCTCCAGGGACAGATGCCGAAGACCTCCGGGTTCGGCCAGGGGATATGCCAGAAGATGCCTACGCGGGCGTCGGGACGCCTGCGCTTCACAAGCAGGGGCAAAAGCGCGAAATGATAATCCTGGATAAGGACGAGAGGAGAGGTCTCTCCTTCGATCTCGTCGAGGAGCACCTCTGCAAATTTCTCATTCACCTTCTGGTATTGTCCCCAGTCGTCGAGGCGGAAAGAGGGCCGGGTATGCGTGATATGACAGAGGGGCCAGAGCCCTTCGTTCGAAAAGCCGTAGTAAAAGCCGGCCTCTTCTTCCTTTGCAAGCCAGACCCTCCTGAGGGTATATGACTGTTCATCAGGAGGGACGCCGAGTCTTCCCTTGTCGTCCGCCGTGACCCTGTCGGCCTCACCGCTGCCGCTGGCGATCCAGACGCCCCCGCAGGCCTTCAGCACAGGGTCGAGAGCGGTAACGAGCCCCCCGGCCGGCACGATGCATTCGATGCCGCTGCCTTTTCTTACGTGCATGTAAGGCTCGCGGTTTGAGACCACGAACAGGCTTTTTTCTCCGAGATTCAGCCGGACCTGCTCCTTCAGTTTCTCCGGGGTCCATACGGCATCCGTCTTCCCGCGAAGGCGGGCTTTCTCTTCGGCCACCGCCCTGGCCATTCCCATATTTTTTGCGAGGATCTTCAGCTCGTCGGTCAGGGGACCCAATATGTCGCCTCTGGGCAGGCCTGGAAGCTCTTCCACCTTCTTTGTGCGAAGGTCCTTGAGCCATTCGACTATCCTCGCAATCGGTCCGGTAATGCTCCATCGCACCACCACTATGGTCGTAAAAATCATCAGGAGCGACAGGATGAGGAACCTGACCAGGTTGTGAAACAGGATCTGCCGCACACGCTGGTCGATGTAGGGCGCATCGTAGACGAGCATAAGGGAGCCTATGGTGGCCCCTTCAACACTGAGAGGAAGGACATAGAGGTATTTCTTTCGTCCGGCGATGTCCCGGAAGGAAGAGACGCCCCTGTTTTCGGCCGCGGCGGCGGATACGCTGGAACGGGCACCCCCTATGTAGCCGGAGACTGCGGGACTGTACTCAAGCGCGTTGCCGGTGCCGTCGAACACGGCGACCCCGTCCAGTATTCCGCGTTCGTTGAAACGCCGCGCAATCTGCTTCAGCCTCCCCGTCGCCCCTCTCTCCAGCGCCTGCTCCACCGATCCCTGGAGTCCGTCCCCGAGCGTCGCGGCCCGCTTCTCCATCTCATCGAGGAGGCGTCCTCTTTCAGTGCGGGCCTGATAAAGCGAAAACCCGAGTGCGACGAGCCCTGCAACAAAAAGGAGAGAAATTATTATCCGTAAGGTAATCTTCACTAACGAGATAGGATAACATCATCCGGACATTATTGCCAACCCGGCGATTTTAATAAGTATTTCTCAAAGGGCGTTTGTCCGCTCCGTCGTGAAACCGCCAAAAACGCCCGAATGCATGGAGCGGGGAGAGTCGGAACGTGCCGACGGAGGCTACTTCAGAGGGATGTGCAGGCCGAACATGGCGCGGAAATTCCCCGGGTCCGGCTTTCCGTTGAGCTCAGTGAAAGGCGACTTCGCCGCCATGACATAGGCTTTGAATTCATCGCCCAGTTTGATCTGGACTTCCTTCTTTTTATCGGGATTGGTGATCTGGATCTCATTTTTTTCAGGTTCGGACGAGCCGTTTCGTTCCTGGGCGGCCATGACCTCTTTTGTGAGTTTGTTGGCCTGTGCGGCGCCTGCCTGGACGGGAACTACCATGAGGCACCCGAAAAGGAATGCTGACACGACAAAGAAACAAAGGGTGCTGTCTTTCATTTGCTGCTCCTGCTGCTGAACTTCAAGGCCCCCCGGACCCTTGTAGTTATTATACCCGTTTATATCCCTGCATTCAATTAACTTTTTTTAATTTATCCGCTCGGTCCCCCGACAGCAGGTCTGCCGGCGTCGCAATACCCTTCGCAGCGTCCTCCCCGTGCTGCCTGACCGGAAGCGTAAAATAAAAGGCAGCGCCTTTTCCCGGCCTGCCTTCAGCCCGGATGCTGCCTCCGTGTCTCGCAATGATTCTGTGCACTATCGACAGGCCGATGCCGGTGCCTTCAAAATCCTTGCCGCTGCGCAGCCGCTGAAATACATTGAAGAGTTTGTCGGCCTCGACCATGTCGAAACCGACTCCGTTGTCCTTTACCGAATAGACGACGCCGGTACCCAGGACATCGCAATCCACTTCGATCTCCGCGATCTCCCTTGTCCGGGTGAATTTAAACGCATTCGACAGGAGGTTCACCAATACCTGCCTCATGAGAGGCCTGTCGGCCTCGACCGGCAGGAGCCTTCCCGCCTTCAGCCGGACCTTCCGCTCGGGGGCGGCTGTCCTCAGTTCCTCGAAGACGGACCTCACCAGCTCGTCCATATCCACCAGGGAAAAATGCATGTGCTGCCGGCCCGAGCGGGAAAAGGCAAGGAGCGCATCAATGAGCCCCTCCATCTTTCCAACACTTTTTTCGATAGCTTCAAGCATGTTCCCCCCTTCTTCATTCAGAACGGCGGAGTGGCGCCTCCTCAGCAGGCGGGCAAAACCGCCGATCGCCACGAGCGGCGTGCGGAGGTCGTGCGAGACGGTAAAACTGAAGGCATCGAGTTCCCTGTTCGCATCGAGGAGTTCCCTGACTCTCTCTTCAAGCTCGGAGTTCAGCTTTCTGATCTCTTCTTCCGCCCTCTTCCGTTCGGTAATGTCACGCGTCACGTTTATGATGCAGGTCTCGCCCCCGATCTCGACAAGCTCGGCCGATCGCAGCATGATGCGGACCTCGCCGGATTTGAGACGGAACCGGGTCTCCCGGTCCTTGATCACCCTGTCGCGCCGGAGAGCTTCGATCATTGTCGCCCGCTCGCCCGGGTCCACCCACAGCCCCAGTTCGGCGGAGGTGCGGCCGATCACCTCTTCACGGGAAAAACCGGTGATCTCCAGGAAGGCGTCGTTGACATCGATGAAACGGCCTTCTTCCGGCGTGCTTATCGCAATCCAGTCGGGACTCGACCTGAAGAACGTCGAGAACTTTTCCTCCGACAGCCGCAGCGCCCTTTCCGCCTTCCTGGACTCGGTGATATCGTGGATGATCCCCTGATAACCGGTGATGTCTCCAGCCGGCGAACGTCTCACGGTCGAACTGAGAAGGCAGGACAGTTCCGTTCCGTCTTTTTTCCTCAGCCGCACCTCATAGTCCTTCACGGCGCCCCGGGGTTCGATCTCCCTCTGGAATTTCTGCCTGTCGGATGGGTCGGCGTAAAGCCTGCTGATATCCATGCCGATCATCTCCTCTCTCCGGTATCCGAAGAGGTCTTCGGCAGCCCTGTTGACATCGATGATCCCGCCATCCCTCGACGAGACGTAGATGGGGTCCTTCGATTCGCCGAAGAGATCGGTGTAGCAGGCCTGTCCCTGCTGCGTTCGCCCCGATTCGAGATCCCTCACCTTCCGGCGCAACTCATCCAGTTCCTTCAGAAGCTCTTCCCCGGTCCTGTTTTCTTTCATTCCAATATGCCTTTCCTTCTCCCATTATATACCGGACGGCGCGGAATGCCGCACCATACAACGCGGGACGGGAGAGCAACGCAGTTTGAGACATTTAACCTTGCGCTTACCTTTGCCACCCTCGGTTTAAAGATGAAAATTGAATCGCGATACGCGCATCTTTTCTCCGGTCAGGACTTCGAGGCACAGGCTGCCCCCGATACCGGCGCCGTTTCCGCAACGACCGGAGGCCGGGAGATAAACGAGACGATCGCGAGTATGGAACAGGAGATCTCAAGGATCAGGCAGGAACTGGATCCGGTTCTGAATGCCCGCCGGTATCCGTGATCTGCCGCAGAACATCACGGTTCAAAAAAATGCAAAGGGCGGGTGTTACTTCAACTTTTTCAGTTCGGTTGCGTCGTCGCAGGCGTACTTGTTCCCCATGTCGCAGGCCGTGGAGAAGTCCGCTATCGCCCTCTTCAGAAAGGCCACGCCGCGGGACGTGTAGGCGTTCGAATCCTTCGGCTTCATCGAGATCACCTTGTTGTAATCCGCAATAGCTTCGCCGTATCTTCCGGCGTTGGCCAGCGCGATCCCCCGGTTGTAATAGGCGTCGGGGTAACCCGGGTCCATGGAAATGACTGTGGTGTAATCCTCCGCAGCCTTGTTGTATTCCTTTTCCTTAAGATACGCAAGGGCCCGTATGTTGTAGACCTCAGCGTTCTTGACCCCCAGCGATATCACCCTGCTGAAGTCGTCGACGGCGTTGTCGTACTGCCCCATGTTGTAATAGGACCTGCCGCGGTTGAAGTAGGCGTTTGCGAAATTCTGGTCCATCGAGATCGCCTGGCCGTATGACTCGACGGCCTTCTTGTAGTTGCCGTCGTTGAAATGGGCGTTTCCCGTCTCGAAATAGAAGGCCGGACCCAGTTGGGCCGCACCCGCGCTGCCGCAGGCCGTGAGCAGCACGCCAACGAAGATGAGAATTTTCAGTCTTTTCATTTCCCGACTCCAGTGTGATGAAATGATCCTCGTCAATTATAACAGAACACCCCGGGTCCTTTCCGGAAACGGTATGATATAATTCCGTAAGAACGATGGACGCTATCGAAAAATTCAGGATCCTGTCCGAAGATTCACGATATGACCTCGCCTGCGCGTGCGGCACCGCCAAAGACGGGCACCGAAAGAGGGGCACGGACGGGAAATGGCTTTATCCGGTGGCTCTGCCGCAAGGCGGCTATACGGTCCTCCTCAAGACCCTGCTTTCGAATGCCTGCGCCAATGACTGTTCATATTGCCCGCTCCGCTCGGACACGGACGTCCGCCGCTGCACGCTCCGGCCCGAAGAAGTTGCCTCGGCGTTCATGGAATACCTGAGAAGGAAAAAAGTCTTCGGTCTCTTCCTGAGTTCTGCGGTCATCGACAACGCCGACTACACCATGGACAAGATCAACACCGTCGCCCGTCTCCTGAGGTACAAACACGGTTTCAGGGGTTACATCCATCTTAAAATAATTCCCGGCGCCTCCGCCGCCGCCGTCGAGGAGGCTCTCTCGCTTTCGACCGCCGTCTCCCTGAATATAGAGGCCCCGACGAAGAAGCGGTTCGACCTTCTTTCCCGAAAGAAGGACTACGAGGATGATATCCTTCGGCCCCTGAACCTGATGGGGAGACTCACGGGGAGGGGGATGAGATTTTCGCGGGTGAAGTGCACCACCCAGTTCATCGTCGGGGCATCCGACGAGACCGACTCCGAGATCATACACTCGATGTCGGCGCTTTACGGGAAAATGAACTTCAAGAGGGTCTATTTTTCGGCATACCAGAAGGGGCTGGGAAGCCCCGGCATCCCGGGCGAGCGCGGTTTTTTTTCGCCTCCGGGCGAGGCGTTCGTCAGGGAGCACAGGCTCTACCAGGCCGATTTTCTGCTCAGGAAGTACGGCTTTAAGGGCGACGAGATCCCCCTTGATACAACCGGCAACCTGAGCATCGACAGGGACCCCAAGCAGGCCTGGGCGGACAGCCATCCGGAGTTTTACCCCGTGAGGATCAATACCTCCGGGGAGGGGGCGCTCATGAGGGTGCCGGGCCTCGGGCCGGAGACGGTGAGAAGGATCGTTGATGCCCGGAGGACGGGAAAAGTGACGCGCCTCGAAGACCTCGGGCTGAAAGGAAAGAGGATCGAAAAAGCAAAAAACTACGTGATCTTCGAGTAGGGGACATCGATGGAGATCCTGAACCTCTTTCTCAAGAAGCCGCTTTCGGACCTTACAGCAGAGGCATCGGGACAACAGGGACTGAAGAGGTCTCTCGGGCAGTCGAGCCTCATCCTGATGGGCATAGGAGTCATCATAGGCGCCGGCATCTTCGTCCTCACCGGACATGCCGCAGCCCAGATGGCGGGACCCGCGATTGTCATCTCCTTTGCGCTTTCAGGGATAGCCTGCGCATTTGCCGGGCTCTGCTACGCAGAGTTCGCCTCGATGATCCCGGTGGCCGGGAGCGCCTACACCTATGCATACGCAACGCTCGGCCAGTTCGTTGCCTGGATAATAGGCTGGGACCTCATCCTCGAATATACCCTCGGGGCGACAACGGTTGCGATCGGATGGTCGGGATACGCGGCGAGTTTCCTGAAAGACCTGGGGATAATCCTGCCCACGGCACTTTCGTCTCCCCCCGTCGATTACAACCCGGAGCTGCACCGATGGGCGGTCACTGGCGCGCTCTTCAACCTCCCCGCGGTCGTCGTCGTGGTTTTTATCACCGTCGTCCTCGTCCTCGGCATAAGGGAATCGGCCCTCCTCAATGCGATCATTGTTGCCATAAAGATCGCTATAATACTCGCCTTCATCGCGGTGGGCGCCTTCTTCATAAAGCCGGCGCTCTGGCACCCGTTCATACCGCCCAACAGGGGACGCTTCGGGACCTTCGGACTGAGCGGCGTACTGCGCGGGGCCGGGGTAATATTTTTCGCCTATATCGGGTTCGACGCCGTCTCCACCCTGGCGCAGGAGGCCAGGAACCCGCAAAAGGATATGCCGGTAGGAATCCTGGGCAGCCTTCTGATCTGCACCCTGCTCTATGTCGCCGTTTCGCTCGTGCTGACGGGCGTTGTTCCATACGGCGAGCTGAACGGGCCCGCGCCTTTTGCGGTTGCGCTCGACGCGATGAAGCTCCACGTGTTTTCCCCCCTTCTAAAGATAGGAGCGATCGCAGGCCTCACCTCCGTGATTCTCGTATTGCTTCTCGGCCAGACGAGGATATTCTTCACCATGGGGAGCGACAGACTTCTGCCTCCCTTCGCTTCGAAGCTGCATCCGAGATTCAGGACCCCTTATGTCGTCACGGTTATCACCGGAGCGGTCACGTCCGGTCTTTCCGCCGTGCTCCCCATCGGGATCGTAGGAGAACTTGTAAGCATAGGCACGCTCCTCGCCTTCGTGATTGTCTGTTCGGGTGTACTCGTCCTGAGGTACACCCATCCGGAAGCAAAGAGGGTTTTCAAGGCGCCCGGCGGCGCAGCCACGCCCGTCCTCGGAATCCTCACGTGTCTTTATCTCATGGCCGGCCTCCCGGCGGACACGTGGCTGAGGCTCGTCGTGTGGCTTGTCGTCGGGCTCGTCATCTATTTCGGCTACGGGATCAGGAATGCCCGGCCGGGAAAATCATCATAGGCGGAAATAAACACATCAGGACAGCCTGTAATAAAAAAATGTCGGTCTATTGCAATGGCATGGAATATGACCTATACACAGAGATGCTTTCAGAAGGGGGCGTATATGTCAGAAACGAAGAACCCTTGCCCATCGGATCCGATGTTGATGTAACGTTGCAGCCGGGAAGTGCAAAAACGTTACAGTTCAAGGGAAAGGTCATTTACACGAAAGAAACGTTCGGGGATTTTTCTACCCTTCCCGCGGGGATGGCAATTCAGTTCTACGGACTTTCGGAACGGGAGCATGAGGATATGAGCAATTACCTCAAGACCCTGGTCGCAGGAGATATCTTGGAAGAGCAGCAAGAAAAGGTCTTAGACCAATGGGGGGAACAAAAAAAGAGACACATCCCATGATTTAAATCACCGGCCTTTTATGCAACCCCTTTAGCAGATTCGCTGAAGATACTTTTGATATTGCACCTGATCCATCAGGAAGAGATCCTTTATAAAATAGCCGTATCGACAGTATTTAATTCGATAGGGGTGCGGGAAATGATGGACTGGGGGATCTTCTCTCCCTAAAACAGAGATAGAGATTTAATCTGAGATATGAAAGACCTTGTCGGCCGCTATGAAAGCGGGTATAAAGGAAGAGTTACCACACAAATCCTTTAACCGACAAGGTGAAAACATGATACGGCAAACGGTGTTTGGTTTCAAGATTGAGAGGACGGAAGAGGAACTGACGGCTCATGGGGGCTTGGCACTTCTGGCAGAGTATAACCACGGAATAGGATTAAGAGACTTGGTGGATCGATATTTACCCG
>JBJKSM010000133.1:0-4256 GCA_046704045.1 Thermodesulfovibrionales bacterium
TAGCTTCTTCCCGAGCAGCTCCCGAATTTCCGCTTCTTCGTGAATTACCAGCTCGGGGCCCCTTTCCACGATGGTCACCTTCGTACCCATGGCCTCGAAGAAGTGGGCGTACTCCACGCCGATGTAACCGCCTCCCATGATGACTATACTCTCCGGCCGCCTTTTCAGCTCCAGGAGAGACTCGTTTGTCAGGTACTGCACTTCGTCGAGCCCCTTGACAGGAGGTATGAAAGGCCGCGTACCGGAGGCGATGAATATCTTCTTCGCCCTGATTTTTTCGCCGCCTGCTTCTATGGTATAGTCATCCACAAAACGGCCTTCGCTTCGGTAAAGATCGATATTGGTATCGCTCTCAAGCGCCTCTCTTATCGCATCGCGGCCGGAGCTGACCGCTTCTTTCATCCTCTTCATAACCGCATCGAAATTGACACCTTTAATTTCCGCAGTTATTCCCAGCTTCTTCGCCTCTCTGATTTCCATGACCCTGTCGGCCGTGTATACAAGGGTCTTTGAAGGAACACAGCCCACGTTCACACAGGTCCCGCCCAGCTCACCCTTTTCGATGAGTGCAACGCGCAAATTGTCGGCCAGGGCCTTAAAAACAATTGCAAGGCCCGCATCACCGGCTCCGATCACCATCACGTCATATTCTTTCATGGGCACCCGTTCGCCTCCGCTCATGTAGTAGCAACAGGAATGACTGGTCTTAACATATCACGTTTCCCTTGCGCTGTGAACCGTGACCGGGAGGGGTGCTTCCTTTCCTTCCGATTCCCCTCCCTTTTTTGAGATATGCGGCTGAAAATCCCTGACGGAAGGACCTGTGGTCAGCCCAGTTCGAAAGTCGTAACGCCGAAAAGCCGGTCCAGCGGCAAATCGGGGCATTTCCCCTTGTACATGCGGGCCGTCTCGAATGCGACGATCATACCGTGCCGGTTGACCAGATCAACGGCTGCCGTGTTCACTTCGGGAATATCCAGAAACACAGGTGAGCCTTCCGGGACATGTGATTTAAAGGCAGCAAACAGCCGCTCCGCAAATTCGGCATTGTCCGCAAACAACGGGCCGAGCTTGTATCCGTTACGGCAGATGCGCAGCACCCCGTAGCCTGCCAGCGTGCCGTTGTGCAGGACGCCCAGGGCCGTACCCTGGGGTTGGGCTATCCAGCATTTAAGGAACTGCATGCGATTGTCGGGAAAGAAAGGACTGTCGAATCTGTATATGTCTTCAAAGGCGAGCCCGGCCAACGGCACAATCCCTGCATCTGCCTGAGACCGCCCTCCGCCGGCTCCCTGATAACGCATGTTTCTGTAAGCAAATACGAACCCGGACTTCCTGTAATTGTCCTGCTGGGCGACAACACCGTCAAGGCCGACGATACGCCCTTCAAGGTACGCTATACCGGCATTCCAGATCCGGATGCCGTAACCCTTGCCGCGGTGCTCCGGCTTTACAATGTAAAAACCGAGAAACCCGAACGAGTCGCCGTATTTCACGGCGGAAAAAGTAGCGACAGGCTCATCGCCGAGCAGTCCGACCAGGAAGCCGCCGGGATCGGTCCGGTAAAAGCAGTCCGCATCGTACAGCCCGGGATTCCATCCCTCCGCCGCGGCCCATTCGACGGCAATATCAACTTCCCTCCGGGTCATCACTCTGATTGTGTAGTCGCTATTCCGCATGGTTCTAGTGCGCTTTCGAAAATCATACCGCACTTTCCCGTTCTTTTCAGCATTACCACATGGTCGCATTCAGATGAATCCCATTCTCAGGCGGCGAAGGGCCTGCGTCTGAAAATTGGGTTTATGCGGCGCGGGATTCCCAGAACTCTTCAAACCTTTCTGATTGGATGAGGCAGCGGAGGGCTATAATAGCGTTTGCGCCCCTGACAGTCCACTCCATGCCTGATTGTTTGAGACGGGAGCCGATGATGTGCTTGCACCCGGCTTCCACGACGCCTGAGCCTACGAAGAATCCCTGTCTTCTGAATTCAGCGTAACGCATTCGCTCTTTGTTATCGTTGAGGTAATTGAGTTGAGCTTCCGCCTTTTTTCTGTTTTCCGCATCTACAGGAAGACGCATTCGCGCCTCGTTGATAATTTTTTCAACCATTCCCCGGTCAAGATCATGCCACCAGCGGATACGGTAATGAATTACCTTTTTTTCCTCAGAGGAGAAGAGAAGTTTGCAAAGATCGGATAGGTGCTCTCTTGCATGATATAAATCTACAATCTGAATTGCCCCTGGGAAATGCATCTCCACGAGCTGCCGAATCCATACTGCGCCATCGCCCAGAACGACGACCTTTTCCGCCTCATAGAGTCCCCGTCGCACGGCTTCCGCTTCGATACGGTTGCTGAAAGAATCAACCGTCTCAATGGCGCCTATGAAACTGCTTGAATCAGGATCGCGCACCGGAAACCCCTCATTATCGGTAGGGGTCTGCGTAAAGACACACCCAAGTTTCACCTCTCTGGTTTTGGCGCTGCCATCGGGCTGCTTGCCCTTGCGTCCCTCAACCGCGGAAGGAACCATCGGCACCCCCGTGCCGTCCATTTCGATATAGAGTACAGGGATAGTCTTTTCGTTATTAAGCGGAATAGCCGCGGCCACAAGCGCTTCGTTTTCAGTTCTCTGCCATGCCTCTACCGTTTCACCGGTGCGCTCCGCCACGCGTTCAACGTCTTTTGGACTGACTTCAATGCCTGCGTAGACTCTCAAATCCTCCCTGGCCTCCTTGAAAGGTTGACGGCTTCCCGCTCTTGCCATCATTCGTCGAACGCCGGGGGAGCGCGTAGTGCCTGAGACATCAAGCTCTTCATCCCCCGGATAGCGGGACGCCCCGCATTGCGGGCATTCAAACCGTGACCTATCAAAGGGCACCGGGCCGAGGACAGTCGTAAGAACCTTCCGTTCAACACCCGTACTTCTCATTACCTGTCCGCATTCACAGATAATCTGCTCTGACCTTCTCCCCCTCCCCGTAGCCTTGAGCAGTTCCGTGCATATGGCGGCTCCCGCCGAAAGCACCGCTGTCCTTAGAGCCCCCTCTACGGCTTCAAGGTCGACCTTTATCGCCTTTGACACAACGTCGATTACTCTTTGAACCTCGGCATAGGCTTCGACCTGCGTCTCGACCGTTTTTTTTCCCCTATGCCTGTAATCTGCCGTTGCAGTATCCCTAACCGTTCGGTAAGCACCTCGAATTCCTTGCAGAGGCTTATAAAGCGTTTGTGAGCTGCGACATCCTTCCGTGCCTGTTCGAGCTGCTCAGGTGTGGTTAACCTTTCGCTGACCGTCTTGCTGCCTTCCCGGCGCGACAGAACATGGTAGGGCCCTCTCAGGGCGGGTTTTGATGCCCCTTGTTGAGGGACTTTCAGGTATTGCTCGTTGATCGTCCCTCTCTTCATGCTCTTAATGGATCGCATCTCCTGCAAAACGGCCTCCCTTCGTGTCTCAATGCCATGAATCGTCTCCATTGGGCCTCCCTATTGTAGAGTAACGTCTACAATAGTATAGCCAATATACTCACTTTATGCAAAAACCCAATTTCAGGACGCACACCCGCAAGACTTCTTCTTGTACTATTGCGAGCAAGGGTCTGCTATAATTCTGAATGGTACGAGTGATAGTTCGCACATAAAGTCGTCCATTGAGGGGGATATGACTTGGTATAAGTGGCTTCCTTTAACAGTCCTCATTTTCTGCGCCAGCGCGAGCGGAAGAGATAGGTGGACGATTTACGTCGTTTGCAGGCTTTGATCTTGGCACCGTTCGGCTCGCTGAGGTCCAAAAGACTTTAGGTACTGCGAGGCTGGTCGAGACGGGCGATGCGGGTGAGTACACAGCGTCGGTTTGCTACAGCGTTCCAGATGGAGTCATCCTTTTCCTTTCTGGTGAGTTGGATGGTCCGGACCACTATCTTGGTGGCTTCGGATTGGCTAAGGAGACTGACCGCCGGCCATGTTCAAAATGGCCAACGATACGAGCAATGCCCAACCTAATTATTGGGGAGTTGCGTCTTGGAATGTCTATGCCTGAGTTCACTCGTCGTGTTGGTGCCTCTGTACGCATGAAAGGTCAGAAGGCTTATGCCCACTTTGATAGCAAGAGGAAAATGAGCCCAGAGGAAATCCAACGTCTCCCGAAAGAGGTACAAAAGATGATCCAAACCGGTGAGCAGCAGGACTACTATGATGCCACAGTTTCTATAGTGGCTACCTTCAATAACGGCCAGCTCAATGAGCTAAGAATATGGA
>JBJKSM010000134.1:0-16148 GCA_046704045.1 Thermodesulfovibrionales bacterium
CTAAGGATTCAATATTCAGGCGCAGGTCATGGCAGGGAGATACCCTGCAGGGGCGGGCCGATTAGGCTTTCCCCTGCAGGGAGGAGGAAAAACTATTTCCCGTGGATGAGATTTACGGTGTCAGTGCCGGAGAAGGGAGTCCCGTCAAGGGTGTCCCCAGTAAGGACTGCCTCAGTTTCGCCGGTAGATGAAATCTTCAAATTCCCGGCGTTAAACTGCAGATCTGCCGTCTTAAACTGCAGAACAATGTCACTGTAGCCGTCGCCGTCCACATCTTCTGTCGCCCACTTGACCGGATGAACCCCTGCAAACATAATAGTCTGCGGATCAACGTCCAGTGCATTAAAATCAGCCGTAGTCAGTATGGCGACAGGCACCACCCCTTTTGACTTCAGGTTTATTGTGTTTATATCACTTCCGGGTTTTATGTCGATTACGGCTTTCAGCTTGCTCTGTTCAGTAACCATGTCGTTAAATGAGAACCAGTAGTAGTAATAAGGCGATCCGAGATATGAAGAGAGCACGGTTATGTCCGAGTCCCCTGAAGGAAATGCAAACACGCCCGGATAGCCGTAATACCTGTTGTTCGGGGTTGTCGCAACCAATGTATAGACTTCCTGAGAGGTGAGAGGGTAGTTTATATTTATCGTGGCGTCAGTGTCTCCAGCAGGCACGGGATAGCTTGCCAGCAGGGCTGAATCGGAGTTACATCGCAACTCGACCACGTCTGCAAGTCCCTGGTTGGGATACCTGACCGAAACCAGGGTCACATCGGCTTCGGCACGAATGACTAATCCAAAATCCTGCCATCCCCACTCCGGCATATTGAGGGTGGGTCCTGCGATTTCCGCCCCGAAGGCCGACACGGTGCACAACAGGGAAAAGATCAACGACAAAGACAAGATCGCTTTCTTTCGTATAAGCATTTTTCCCTCCTTATCCGAGTCCAGGCTATTAATCGCAAAATATAGGAAGAATTTGATAGTGTCAAGAATTTTTCGCCTTCATCAGGTGACCTGAATCCGGTTTTTCCTTATTTCGCGACCACTTTGGTCTCATCCGGAGGGATCCATTTTCAGATATTGCCTCTGGCCCCATTTTGTTCCAGCGACTTACTTTGTTGCCCCACAGGGCTTCGGTGATATCTTCCACTCCTGGCATCGATACCCCTGTCAGATACATTTCAACGAGCACCTACAGCTCCATAAAGGCAATATCGCCGATTAACGGCGCCTTCAGTCTCTCGCCGTGAGGGTCGATGAATCGTCCGCGAGTACTCCGGCACAAGGGGTACAAGTATTATCTTACGAACGCCTTCACCTCGTTATCGGCAGCGATGAAGATGCGGCCGGCGGCGAGAATGGGTGTCTGGTAACGCCGCACCGGGCCGATCAAATCGCCGGGACCTCCCCCTGCAAACACTATTCTGCCGGTGTCGCCGTCTAAGCCGTGGAGCCGGTTGTCACCCTCGGCGCCAACGCTCCAGACGATAGCCTCTTTATGCCCGTCCATAGTCGTGACCATGGGGGAGCCCATGCCGTTTTGTTTTGCGCACCAGGCCGTCCGGACAGCCGGCGGCGCACCCGGAATGATGCGAACGGCGGTAAGGTCGCCGGACCTGCCAGCCGGGCAGTCGATGCCGTTTCCCCTGAAAACCACGTAGGCGCCTCTTGCCGTCGTGTATGCGGCAGCGGCGCCAATGATCGCATTTCTTGCCACCCGCGCCTCGGCGACCTGACGGCCGACCCCGCCCAGGTTGGTCCGGTCGATGAGGTAGATCTTTCCGTCTTTTCCGAGACCGACGAGAAGCTTCGACGGAGTTGAGCCCTGCACATCCAGGATTATGGGACCGGTGCCCCCGACGTCAAGGTCAAAGGCATCGAGCGTACGCCAGTTGGCCGGCGTAAAGTAGGCAGCCGGCCGGCCGCTGAAGACAGGGCCTGCGCTGAAGCGAAGCAGCGACTCGCCGCCAGCCCAGGCAGTTGCGCCGAAAGTGTTGCCGGTGGCTATGAACAGAAAACCGTTGTCCGAGGCGACGCCACCCGGCGCCCAGCAGCCGCCGCCGGGTGCGGCAGTGGCCCAGGCCTTTGGCGAGCCGGGGTTCGCTACCGGGATGCCCACGAGCCAGCCATGATAATCGCCGCAGTCGCCGTAATGCCCGCCATAAGGCACGTAGACCGTACCTTTCACGAAAGCGAGCGCACCGCGCTGGTTCTGGACCGGGGAGTCGAAGGCCTTCTTGCCGAAGGCGACCCTGGCAGAGACGTCAACAGGCCAGCCGGGAAGCGTCGAGCCGTCCCTGATGGAAAGGGCGAAGACAAGGTGCCTCCTGGTCGCTCCGTTGTCAGGCGTAGTCATCGCATCGAGAAAGATCGTGCGCGAAGCCATATCGATGACAGGCGTTCCGGTAATGCCGAGCGGATTGATATTCCCGCAAGGCAGACGCCACAAAGGCACGGGTGCGCCGAGGTGGCGGAACCAGACCGTTTTGCCGGTGGCGGCATCGAATGCTGCCACATTGTTTTCCTCGCTGGCTGCGATGATAATGTCCTTTCCTTTTGCACCCCCGGCAACGTAAAGAAGCTGTGCATAGATCGCGCCATGGATCCGGGCCTTGAACTTGGGGTCGAGGTGAAAGGTGGCGGCAGAGGCCCTTGTCAGGGTGGAATCGACATAAACGCCATCGCGCCGGGGACTGTTGTGATACTCAAGGACCGATGAGACCGCGCCACTTCCGCTGCTGTTAGAAGAACAGGAAAAAAGAAAACTGACGAAAACGGCGAGAATGAATGATGCGGGGCGTATGGTCATAGGTTCCTCCCGCTAAAATTATACCTCGACAGGACCTGAGACCCAAGTCGCCCTGATTATTACCGCAGTGAATTATGACCATGAAAAAGGCTTTCGAGAAACACCCTCCCGTAAGCCTTCGTCTCTATCCGTTGGTCGCAGACGATTACCCTGCCCGTATCGTTCTTCGAGCGGATCAACCTCCCGAACCCCTGCTTGAACTTCAGCACCGCCCTCGGCAGCGAGTAGTCGTAAAAAGGGTTGCCGCCGCTTTTTTCTATGTCTTCCGTTCTCGCAAGGGTTATAGGCTCGGTGGGTACTTCGAACGGGAGTTTCGTTATGATGAGGCATTTCAGGGAGTCGCCTTTAACGTCGACGCCCTCCCAGAACGAGTCGAGTCCGAAGATCACGGAGTTTTCGCTCTGCCTCATCGTTTCAAGCATCAGGCTGTTCGGCATCTCCCCCTGAATCATGGGCTGAAGCCCCATACCCCGTAGCGCCTCGCCAGTTCGCTCCCAAGTCCTTTTCATCACATCCCGCGAGGTAAAGAGAACGAGGACCCCTCCGTCCTTCTTCGACGACTCCGCCCGGATCACCGCCGCGAGCGCTTCCACGCCGTCCGCGGACTGAAGATTGACCCCTTTCCTGATGTCGAGCGATATCTGTCTCCCGAGATCGAAGGGCGATTGCACAAGCATCTTTTCAGAGCCGCCGAGCCCCAGTATCTTTTCCATGAACCCGAAATCCCCTGAAACGGAAAGCGTGGCGGAAGTGAGGATGGCGGATTCGTACGAGGCCAGAATCACGTCCCTTACGAATTCGGTCGGATATACCGGCGCCATCCGAAGGGATATCCTGTTTTCCTCCACCTCGGTCCACCGGACAAAATTCTCCGCCTCAGCCGGAAAGGTTTCAAGGCCGTCCGCCAGGTTCCTGAGTTTGCCGACAGCCGCCTTGAGCTCGATCTCGTCGTCTTCGTTAAAGAGGCCCATAATCGGCGACCGCCTCATATCCTCGATGAGCGCTCCGATCGATGCCGAAAGAGCATCCATGACATCCTTCAGGAAAAAAGCCCCTTCTATCCGCTGCCGGTGCTTCGTCCCTGTTTTCACCTTCATCCAGAAGATATCAAGCTCGCTCCTCAGAGATTCCACGGCAGGAAAAAGCTCGGGACAGTTCGAAAGAAGACCCCGGTACGCGCCCCTGTCGCCAAGTTTAAGGAGTCTGTTGAGCACGGTTTCGAACATCTTCCTCGAAAGAGTAATCCCCACCTGATCCGAGATTACCTGGTCGAGTGCATGTGCCTCGTCGACGACCAGGACATCGGCCCCTGGCAGTATCTTCGAGTCTTCGGCAAGCATCGCATTGATGCCGGTAAGCGCATGGTTTGCCACGACGATCTGCGCCTTCTCCCATTTCTGCCGCGCCTTATAGTAGAAGCATCTGCTGAAATAGCCGCATTTCCTGCCTGCGCAGGCATCGGCATCGGAATGTACTTTTTCCCACAGTACCGACTTTCCGAAACCATACTCCTCGATATCGCCGGTTTCGCTCCTGCTCGCCCATCCGGCAAGCCGCCCGTATTCCTCGGATTCCTCGCTATCGGAAGACCGGAATGCATTAAGCCTCCTCGAACAGAGATAGTTGCCGCGGCCCTTCGCCATCGCATAGCTGAAGTCTTTCAGCTTCGACAGGAAGCCGAGGTCCTTCGAGAAAAGCTGCTGCTGAAGGTTTTTCGTCCTCGTGGAGACGATCCCCCGCCTGCCTGAAAGGAGAAGGGGAATGAGGTAGGCAAAGGTCTTGCCCGTCCCTGTCCCTGCCTCGGCCATCAGCGTTCCGCCCCTTTCGATAACAGCGGCGCAGGCCTCCATCATCTCTGCCTGGGAAGGTCTGAGTTCATAACCTCCGAGAGATCCGGCTACGGACCCTCCGAGAAATTCGACAGAAGACCGTGGGAGGCTCATCTCCATCGTTAATTTTAACCAATCGCGAAGGAGAAAAGGTGACTTCGGATTCCGGCACCCTGTGCTAAAATAATTTAATCTCGGGCGGGACATATCCACATGCCCCTGCCTGAGGCAAAAACAGAGGAGGACCAATGGGGCTCGTCGACAACATTGAAAGATATCAGTTGATGGTCGCGGTCCGCACCGACACACCGGAGAAGGCTTACAAGGCGGCAGCAGCCTGCGTCGAAGGCGGCATACGCTTCGTTGAGATCACCTTCTCCGTTCCGGATGCGGATGATGTCATAAGAAGGTTAAGCGAAGACAAACGGGTCACGGCAGGCGCAGGCACCGTCCTGGGCGTCGATGAGGCAAAAAAGGCGCTCAGGGCAGGGGCCGAGTACATCGTAAGCCCTAACCTCGACGAGGAGGTTGTGAAGTTCACAAAGAGGGAAGGCGCCGTCTCGATCCCGGGCGCATGCACGCCGACCGAGATTTACCGCGCCCATAAGGCGGGCGGGGATATCATCAAGCTCTTTCCCTTTGTCGAGATCGGCGGACTCGATTTCCTGAGGGTGATCAGGGGCCCTTTTCCTTTCGTACGATATATGCTCTGCGGAGGGGTGAACCTCGATAACATCGGAGGTTATCTCTCTGCAAATGCCGCCGGGATCCTCGTCGGTTCGGCGATCATCAGAAAGGACCTCGTGAATGCAGGTGACTGGGACGCCATAACCGGACTCGCCCGCACGTTCGTCCTTAAAACAGGGGAAATGTTCGGGGCAGAGGTGAAGGCCGGGCATTAATTGCCGCTGATCGTGTATAATTTAGTTCACCCTGCCGTTGTGTACGGCAGGAGCAGTATATTTCGGGGAGGTAATAAACATGTTTCGCCCTCAGATCAAGATCCTTGACTGCACTATCCGCGACGGCGGCCTGATAAACAAGTGGCAGTTCAGCGACGACTTCGTAAGAAAGGTGTTTCTGGCCCTTTCAGGGGCCGGCGTCGATTATATGGAGGTCGGGTACAAGTCTTCCGAAAAATACTTTTCCCGCGTCGAAAACGGGGCCTGGAAATTCTGCTCCGAGGAAGACCTCAAAAAGATCGTCGGGGACGTCGAGACGAAGATGAAATTGTCGGCCATGGCGGACATCGGCCGTATCGATAACGAAGACATCCCTCCGAAGAGGGAGAGCGTCCTCGACATGATCAGGGTCGCATGCTATGCCAAGGAGGTCGACAAGGCGATCAGTCTGGCCCACCACTGTATGGACAAGGGATATGAAACGACGATCAACCTGATGGCCGTCTCGAAGGTCCTGGAGCGTGAGCTCGACGAGGCCCTGGACGACCTCTCGAAGAGCCACGTTCCGGTGATTTATCTTGTGGACAGTTTCGGTGCGATGTACTCGGAACAGATCCATTTTCTCGCGAAAAAATACTTCGCCGCCTTGCCCGGAAAAGAACTGGGAATACATACACACAACAACCAGCAGCTGGCCTTCGCAAACACGATCGAAGGGATCATCGCAGGCATCAACAGGCTCGATGCAACGATTTACGGGATGGGAAGGGGCGCGGGGAACTGCCCCCTTGAACTTCTCCTTTCCTTCCTCAAAAACCCGAAGTTCGATATCAGGCCCATACTCGAAGCCATACAGGAACTGTTCATACCCCAGAAGGCTGCGACCGAGTGGGGCTATCACATCCCCTACATGGTCACCGGGATATTGAACGAGCATCCGAGGAGCGGCATCAAGGTGATGGATTCGAAGCCGATGCCTAAATTCAGGCAGTTCTACGAAGATCTCAGGGATGACACCCAGCTCGAATAGACACGCAAAAAGATAGGCGGGCGCTGCGCCGGCATGTCAGAGGCGGACCGCCTGATTATTCGGGCTGCTCCTGTCTCACGCGTTCGAGGTATTCTTCCCATTCGATCGGGAGCATGTGCTTTTTCCTGTTATTGCACTCCTTGCATGCCGCAACGGTATTCCCCTTTGACGATTTTCCACCCCTGATGAGGGGCACGATATGGTCCATGGTGAGGTCCTTCGGAGGAAATATCCTGCCGCAGTAATGGCAGGTGCCCCCGGCGCGCCGCCTCTTCCACCACTGCGACCGCCTGAGTTCCCGTGCCTTCGCGCGCTCTTTCTTCAGTTCTTCTTCGGTGACCTGAGAGACGAAGAAGTCCCCCTTCATTTCATGCTGCTCCACGAGACGCTGCGGTTCCTCCCGCCGTGCTTCGCCTGATAGAGGGCCTGGTCCGTCTTTTCGACCAGCGCCTCCTTGCTTTTTGCATCGGAGGGGGAAGAGGCGATGCCGAGGCTTATGGTCACGCCAAAGGAGCCGCCGTCTGCGGAGAACGTCCTTTTCCCGACCGTCTTCCTCAGTCTTTCGGCTATTTGTTCAGCCCCGTCGCCGTCCGTACCGGGCAGTATGATCGCGAATTCTTCTCCGCCGTACCGCGCCGGGATGTCAATGTCGCGTATCGTCTCTCTGATTGCCTTCGAGACTCCCTTCAGCACAAGGTCTCCGACGGGGTGGCCGTAAGTGTCGTTCACCTTCTTGAAATGGTCGATATCGGTAAGAATAAGCGAAACAGGGCCGGAAATCCTGTTCTGCCTCTTCAGTTCCTCGGAGAGCTTCTCCTGGAAAACCCTGTGGTTCAGGAGTCCCGTGAGTCCGTCTGTAGTCGCCATCTCTTCGATCTCGCGGTGAAGCCGCGCGTTGGCGATGGAGGTTACCGCCTGGTTGCACATTACTTTGAGCATGTCGGTCTGGAATGTATCGAAGAAATCTTTCCTGTCCGAAAGCATGACAAAAATACCGAGGAGATCTTTCTCATAGAGCAGCGGGATCGCCAATACGGATGCGGCCTCGGAAGGCCTGAACGGCAGGATAGGTATGCGGTAGCGGCTCACATCCGACATGTGGATCGTCTGTCTGTTTTCGATGACCATGCTCAGGAAAGTGCCGCCCATGTCGAAGAGTTTCTTCTCTCCCTCAATCGGCGTGGAATGGTATATCAGCGCGAACTTTTTTCTTTCTGCGAGAAAGAAAAACACCCGGGACGGGGCGATCCGCTCCGCGCCTTCACAGAGCTTCGCAGCTATCACCTCCACCCTAAGCGAAGAAACGAGGTTCGAGCTCTCCTCCTTCAGCATTTTCAGCCCGAAGATATCGCGTTTGATCATCATCGAGATCCTCTCTCGTTCGAGGCTCCTCACAAGATGGTTCGCGAACATCTCTAAGGTGTTTTTCTCGGGCTCGCTGAACGCATGATAACGCGCGCTGTCCACGGCCAGAACTCCTATCGCCGTTGAGCTGTCCAGAAGAGGTATCGCAATGAGCGAAGAGACCTTTCCGTCCTTGATATATCCGGGCTCAATCCCCTTTTCAGCCATTTCACCCGAGGAAAACGCCTTCCTGTCCCTGAAGCATTCAGACACCGCCCCCTTTCCGGTGATGATGATATCCCCCTTCTCTTCGGTAGAACACCTGAGCGAATAGCCGGAGTCCCTCGGGACGAACAGGTTGACCGAGTCGGCAAACACCGCGTTCCTGATGGCAAGGAGGAGCTCCCGTATCTCCTCGTCCGCCTTGAGAACGGAGGCGAAGTAGTGGGACGAAATCTCCTCGCTGCCGAGCGATTCGATGCCCGTTTCGAGGGCGATGTTCCGTGCGTTGTTCCGGATCGTATCGAAGGAGGACACGGCGGCCTCCTTTTCCCTTCTCATCCTGTCGAACATGAAGGTCGCCATACCAGAGGTGATGATGAGAGAAAGCGAAAACGCGCCCTCTGAAACGAAGTGGTCCTTCAATAAAAAGGGTTTCAGCCCGAGCAGGGGGATGAGGAGAGAGAGGGGAATAATAGTCGCCATCCCGTAGAAGGCGGAGAGGGAAACGACCACCGGGAAGTAGACGAGTTTCAGCCAGGGGAGGTCCCAGATGCGGATAGCCCCGGCAAGCGGAAGGACCAACGATAGGAGAAATGCAACCGAGAAGGCCTTCCTTTTCCCGGTGAAGTGGAACAGGCCGCAGACCGCAATCGTCACACCACTGAGCGAAAACCAGAACGCCGGCCTCGTTACGGCGAAATCAGTAACGAGGCCGACCAGGGTGAGGGCAAGGGAGAAGAGCGGAACGCCCCTTCTTATCCGGAAGCCCTTCCCTTTTTTATCTCCTCTTCCCTGAAAAATTTCCTGTACATGACTTCCCATTCAGGGCTGCCTTCAATCACCTTCTTCGAAAAAGACTGGAGTTTCTTCCTGACGACCTGATCTATATCTTCACCTATCTTCAGTTCGGAAGTGATGACACGCTTTATCTCACGCCGTATAGCCGCCTCGTCCTCGTTCAGCTCAAGCAGTTTCTGGGCCAGCAGGTTCTTCAGGAGAACGTGGCTGAGGTGCGAGATCTTGTCCTCGGAGAGCATCATAAAACCACGTTCCTCTCTTTCACCAGCTTTTGCTTCGTGAGTTCGAAGAGCCTCCGGTAATCCATTCTTCCGTGCTCGATGTCGGTCGCGAACTTCTTTAGGAGTTCCCGCACCTCTTCGTTCAGACGATCTTCCACCATCAGTTCTTCCGTCATGATCTCTTCCGTCTTTTCGATGAATTTATCCACCGGGACCGTGGGACTGACCATGTGCTGCGACAGGAGATTTTCAGCTATCCGCTTCGCCATGATCGGCACCCACGATTTCGGAATTCTCATCTTACTTCTCTACAAAAGAGAGGAGCGCGATGTTCCTCGCCCTCATGATCGCCTCATTCAGCTCCCTCTGGTGTTTGGCACAGGTGCCCGTCATCCTTCTTGAAAGGATCTTGCCCCTCTCCGTCAGATAGCTCCTGAGGAGCCTCAGGTCCTTATAATCGATAAACTCCGTCTTTTCAGAGCAGAACTTGCAAAATTTCCGTCTCTGGAATCTCCTCTGCTGAAATGCCATTGTCGCTCCTTTCAAATATGCGTAATATCGTTATTATCTTTGTCCTTAAAACGGCTCGAGGTCCGTAGTCGCTTCGGGGGGGGTTATATCACCCTCCGAAGACGGCGTCTCTCTCTTCGAGGAAAGGAACCTCACCTGCGAGGCGACCACCTCGAACTTCGACCGCTGCTGGCCCTCGGACTCCCATCGTCTCTCCTGGAGCCTTCCTTCAACAAGGACCGCGCTTCCCTTATTCAGGTATTGTCCGCATGTTTCTCCCTGCTTCCCCCATACGACGATGTCGATAAAAAGTGTATCCTGCTTCATTTCGTCGCCCGATTTGTACTTCTGGTTTACCGCGAGCCTGAAGCTCGTCACCGGTGTGCCTTGCGGAGTATATCTCACCTCGGGGTCCTTCGTCAGGTTTCCGATGAGTATGACCTTGTTGTACATTTCAACCCTCGGCCTTCGGCTCGTTCTTCGCCTGCTGTTCGGCCTCTGCAGCCATGACCGTTTCGAAGTGTTTCACCTGTTTCGGGCCGAGCTTGATCACCATATACTTGATCACCGGGTCAAAGACCTTGTAGAAATCTTCAAGTTTCCTGATCGTCGGCGAGGGCGCTTTGTAGATCAGGAGCGTGTACATGCCTTTGGTCTGCTTTTTGATCTCGTAGGCGAGCTTTCTTCTGCCCCATGAATCTGTTTTGAGGACCTCGCCGCCGGAGCTCGCGATGAGATCTTTGATTTTCGCGAGCGCCGCGCCGATTTCTTCGTCGGGCAGCGCCGCATTGAGGATAACGATGTTTTCGTATATGTTCACGAAACACCTCCTTATGGATTTTCCCCCGCAACAGCGGGGATTAAAGCCCTTCCCGAGGGGAAGAGCAAGGGGTGATACATTGTACCTCAGAAGATGAAATGAGGTCAATGACAGGGAGGAAGACTTCCCTCGTAATCGGAATTTGACGTTGACAGGCACGGATGCCATGAAGTACATTTTTTTATTGTGAAAAAAGTGTGTCTTCTAATTCTCATCGTACTTGTCGTTTCAACGCTTTCGCCGTTTGACCCAGGGGGTCTTGAACTCTCCGACAAAGACGGTGTTTCGATCTTCAGCCTTGACGTCTGCAGCAGGCACGGCAGGGCTCTTTTTCCTCAGGCCGATGCGCCGTCTCTCTGCACCTGCCCCGCGCGGATCGTTCCCCCGGGCTTCGCCGGTTTTCATAAAGCATCTTCCCCCCGCATTTACGCCTTCTTTCTCGGCTCTCCGGAAGAACGGCCCCCCAGGATATAACTCTCCCAAACACAGAGCATCAAAAAATACTTATCACAGAGGAGAGTCATGCGCAGATATATTCCAGCAATACTCGTCGCAGTCTTTGCGGTCCTGATGCCGGCCTGCTCTCTTGCCGCCGGCCTCTGCTGCCAGTTGTCGAGCGGCGTACAGGAAGACCTCCCGGGAGTTGTATCTCCGGGGGCACGGCAGGTTACCGTGCAGCTCAACTACAGCTTTACGCTGATGGACAAGCTCAGGGAGGGAAGCGAAAGAAGATCCCTCGAAGAGGTACAGGCGGAGGGGAGATATACGTCGATCCCCACGAAAATGGAGATGACAAAATACAGCCTGACAGCGGCCTACGGGTTCAGCCCGAGGCTGAAGGCCTTTGTTACTATTCCCCATATCAGAAACACGATGGACATGTCGAGGTTCATGAGCATGGGGATGGGCATGCCATCCTGGATGGTGCATGCGATGAAGCCGACGATGGGACTCGGCGACATAACGGTGATGGCGCTATACCGCATTTACGTCAACAATGACGTCATGCCAACGTCCGTGGTCGCCGCCGGCCTCGGGGTAAAGACTCCAACAGGGTCGTCCACGGAAAAATCCGCCGCCGGCAAGTTCGTGCATGCCCATATGCAACCCGGTACGGGATCATGGGACCCTCTATTTTCTGTCATCTGCACGAAGATGCTGAACCCCTTCCTTTTCCAGGCCGACGCCGCCTATCAGCTGACGACGAGAAACTCCGAAGGCTATGAATTCGGCGATTCCTTCGATCTCGATTTATTCGGCAAATATGCGGTGACGCGAAGCTTCACCGTCACGGGCGGCCTTACTTATTTTCACACGAACATGGCGAGCGACAGGTTCGGCAACTACACGGACCTTTCGAGCATCCTGGACGACCCGGCGAATACCGGCGGCGAGAGCATATGGTTTTCTCCCGGGATACAGATACAGCCGTTGAGAAACGGAATTATCGACATGAAAGTGCAGTTCCCTTTATGGGAAAGGGTAAACGGGGTACAGCTTGTTTCGAGTTACAGGATCCTCGCCGGAGTGTCATACAGCTTCTGATATTAAAACCTCAGGCCCCTGCCTCATCCCGCCGTGAGGCAGGGGAAGCCCCCATCCGGACCTGCCCGGGGCCGGAATTGGTCTTTATGCCGCGGTTTGATTTATAATCAACGTTATGCTCGCCAGGATAAGTGAAAAGGTCTTCGCGGGAAACCGCCTGACTGAAAAGGATGCCTTTAAGCTCTTTGAAACAGACGATCTCTTCACCCTCGGCAGACTTGCCTCCTACGCTGCGGAAAAAAAGAACGGCAGAAAGGCATACTTCATCCGCAACAGGCACGTCAATCCTACAAATATCTGCGTCAACAGATGCCGGTTCTGTGCCTTCAGCAGGTCCGCCGGGCAAAAGGGGGCGTACGAGTTGTCTATACAAGACATGATAAAGAAGCTCAGGCCCTACTGTGTCGGGAAAAGCGGATCCACCCCGATCAGCGAGGTCCATATCGTCGGCGGCCTTCATCCGGAATGGCCGTTCGAACATTACCTGAAGATGGTCTCGACGATAAGAAAACATTTTCCGCAGCTCCATATAAAGGCATTCACTGCTGTGGAAGTCGATCATATGTCGAGGATGAGCGGACTGAGCCTCGAAGATACGCTGGCAGCCCTGAAAAAAAGCGGTCTCGGATCCATGCCAGGAGGAGGCGCGGAGATTTTCGACGAGTCTGTTCGGAGCCGCCTCTGTCCCGAAAAGATATCGGGAAAAAGGTGGCTCGAGGTGATGGAGACCGCTCACAAGGCCGGAATAAGGACGAATGCTACAATGCTCTATGGTCATGTTGAAGATTACGGAAACCGCATCGACCACCTGATGAGGCTCAGGAGACTTCAGGACAGGACGGGGGGCTTCCAGGCCTTCATTCCCCTTGCGTACCATCCGAAGAATACCGAGATTGCCGGCGGATACACATCCGGCATCGACGATCTCAGGACCATCGCGGCGAGCAGACTCGTTCTCGACAACTTTGCACACATCAAGTCCTACTGGATAATGTTAGGGGAAAAGATATCTCAGCTCGCGCTCAAATTCGGGGCTGACGATGTGGACGGCACGATCATCGAAGAGAAGATCACTCATTCCGCCGGCGCGCTTACCGGGGAAAACCTTACCGCCGAATACCTCTCGCACCTCATCGCCAGGACCGGAAAGACGCCGGTGGAGAGAGATTCCTTTTACAGGAAAGTTAGGCGATAATGCCGCGCAAAAGGAAAGCGGGAAAGCGGATATCAAAAAAAGAGGCCCTCGCATTTTTCAGGGGTGCCGACCTCCTCGATCTCGGGATGAAGGCCGACCGGACGCGAAAGGAGCTCCATCCCGAAGGGGTCGTCTCCTTTGTTGTCGACAGAAATATCAATTATACGAATGTGTGCATCAACAGGTGCCGGTTCTGCGCCTTCTGGCGCGACGAAGGTGCATCCGATGCCTATCTCCTCGACAGGGACACCCTGTTCAGAAAGATCGAAGAGACGCTTGAGCTCGGGGGGACCCAGATACTCATCCAGGGCGGTCTCCACCCTTCATTGGACATCGATTACTACGTGGAACTTCTCAGATCGATCAAGGAGCGGTTCGAGATCAACGTTCACGGTTTTTCGCCGCCCGAGATAAGCTACATCGCCGACTCGTCCGACATCACTATCCGGGAGGCCCTCGGAATTCTGAAGGAAGCCGGCCTCGATTCAATCCCCGGCGGAGGCGCCGAGATACTTTCCGACAGGGTGAGAGAGATCCTCAGCCCAAAAAAGATCCGCTCTTCACGCTGGCTTGAGGTAATGAGAAGCGCCCATCTCCTGGGCATGAGGACAACAGCGACGATGATGTTCGGAAGCATCGAACAACCGGAAGACATCGTCACACATCTGGATTCCGTTCGGCAGCTGCAGGACGAAACCGGGGGGTTCACCGCCTTCATCCCCTGGTCGTTCCAGCCCGGGAATACGGAACTGAAGAGAAAGTCGGGAGTCGGAAGCAGGAAGTCGGAAGTCAAAGGGAAGAACTCCGGGCCTGTTATTTATCCCGCTACCGCTGTCGAATACCTGAGAGTGCTTGCACTTTCGCGTCTGTATCTCGATAACGTCGACAATATCCAGGCATCGTGGGTGACGCAGGGATTAAAGCTGGCGCAGGTTGCACTCAGGTTCGGGGCTAATGACTTTGGGTCCACGATGATCGAGGAAAACGTGGTGGCAGCCGCGGGGGTGAGCTACCGCGTCTCGAAGGAAGACATCATAGGCACTATAAGATCAGCCGGCTTCAGACCTGCACAGAGAGACACCTGTTATAATCTGCTCAGAGAATTTTAGGGCGCCAGGCATCGTCCGGCTTTTCTCCTTTCTTATCTGTCTCCTTCAATGTCCCGCTGTCGCAATATCTTCCTCCTGCCGGTAAGGGCATAAAGCGCTGTGCTGATAAGCCAGCCAGCGACCGAAACAGCGGTTATGAACATGATGCCCGATACCATCACCCCCATAGCCATTGACGCCGCTACGACCCACCGTGATAATATGTCCGAGGAGACGGGCAGCCCCAGGAGGATGCCGGCGACATTCAGGCCCATGACGCCGCCGAGATACGAGCCGGGAAAGAACCCGAATACGGCGAAAAGGATGACTCCGCAGCCTGCAGCCATATACGCCAGTCTTTTTATGAATCTCGTGTCTTTCATCGTCGTCTCCTCCTTCTCTGTTCGTACAGCATGTAATGCACTAATCATGCCAGTGCTAACGTAATGATTCTACAGGATAACGGGCTTATCTGCCATCGCATCGCCGCAAATCCCTTTGCAGATTTGCAAAAGATCGACAGGGATACAAAATAGTCCAAACTGAAATTGATTGCCTGTATAATTGAAACGAAAGTGTTGTTCTTACAGATTCCCCTTTGACCGGGCTGAAAAGAGTGTCAGAGGTGTGGTTAAATATGTTGATATGGAATGATCTTATAAGGAGGATGTATGACCGATACGGAAGAAATATACGACGTGCTTGTTATAGGCGGTGGTCCCGCGGGGTTGTCCGCCGCACAATACTCCGCAAGGGCCAAACTGAAGACCGTCGTTCTCGACAAGTCTGCCACTGCCGGGGCGCTTGCCTTTGCCGGTCATATCGAGAATTATCCGGGCCTGAGGAACCCCGTTTCGGGGAAGGAGCTTCTCGATATCTTCAGAGAGCAGGCGGTTGGCTTCGGCGCTGAATATGTGGAAGCCCAGGTGGTGGGCGTTAAGCTCGAAGGCGAGATAAAAGAAGCATTCACCATGGAGAGCAGCTATAAAGGGAGAGCCATCATCGTCGCCACCGGTTCGATGGGGAGAAAGCCGACGATAAAAGGGGAAGCCGAATTTCTGGGAAAGGGAGTAAGTTACTGTGCCGTTTGCGACGCAGCTTTCTATAAAGGTAAGGCAGTCTGCGTTATCGGAAACTCCGAGGAAGCAGTAAAGGAGGCCGGGTATCTGACGAGGTTCGCCGAGACGGTGTATCTCATCTCGCCGACCCCGAAACTGAAAGTAGAAGGTCACCCCGCGCTGGACGCCCCGAACCTCAAGGTAATGACCGACCGCATGGTCACTGCGATCGAGGGAACAGATGTTGTCGAGAAGATACGGGCCATCGACTCGAAAAAAAATGAGACCGAACTGCCACTCGCCGGGGTGTTCGTTTACATCCACCGCAGCAAGCCGATCATCGATTTCCTTTACGGGTCCGAAGAATTGACTGAGGAAGAGTGCGTGGAAACGAACCGGATGATGGAGACGCCGCTCCCCGGCGTATTTGCCGCAGGCGACGTGACATGTACCGAGGTAAGACAGGTGGCTACTGCCGCCTCGAACGGCTGTGTTGCCGCGCTTTCTGCTGAGAAGTACGTCCGCCACAGGACCAGGAGGAGGTCAGACTGGGGCTGATCGTTCCGACGGGGCGGGACATCTCCGGCTCTTCACCGGCATTTGCAAATGGATGATGCGGGATAAGAAGGAAGCTTTTCATGAGAGCACCAATCGAGTAGGAGGCAGGTGATTATTTCACCTGCCGTCCTCTCACACCACCGTACGTGCCGTTCGGCATACGGCGGTTCGTAAATTATAAAGACCCGTAAACATCGGCAAGTCCGATAAGACCCGC
>JBJKSM010000135.1:0-11899 GCA_046704045.1 Thermodesulfovibrionales bacterium
GTATCGTCCGTCTCATCCTCCCCGACTTTGGAAGAGGGGCCCGGCGGGCTCTCAAGCCTGGAAAAAGACGGGTTCTTCGGACTGGCGGATGAAACACATTGCGGGCCTGCGGCAGACTCTTTTATCCGCTCGCCTCCCAGCTCTCCGGCCAATCCGCGTTCGTTACTCTCCACCTGCTCGCCTGCGGGCAAAAGGGAATTGATAAACTCGACGAAATTCCGATCGCATTCGATGATTTCAATCCCCATGCCGTTCTTTCCATAAGCCATCCCCGTCCGTATGGCGCGCCGGACGACTCCTTTGAGTCTTGAGACAATATTTCCGGGCAGATGGACGGTCAGTTCGACCGGGGTATCGGGAGAAAAAGGCTTGCTTGTTCTTATAAAAAGTCCTCTCCCGGACAGGTCGCTCGAGATGCCCCGGAAGACTACTCCTCCGGATGAACACTCCGTCTCGAGACGCCTAATGATCCTCCTGTGTCTTCTCATCCCGGGCATGCTTTTCATCCCCTCCCTTCAGCGTTTCTCCGAGCAGACCTCCCAACCCTGACAGATGGCGCTTTTCCTCATCTATGAGCGAGGAAAAAACCTCCCCGGCGCCTTCATTCCTGATCTCCCTGCGCATCCTTATATACAGGTCGAGGGCGTTTACTTCGACCTGCATCGATACTTCGATGATATCCCGGAAAGTCCTGTCCCGACCCTTCAGGAATGCGATCGCCTCTTCGACACGGACTCCGCCCTCCATAATACCGGCAAGCCGCTCTCTCCTGATGAAGTCCTCGTTGAACTCACTCCGGACCATCGTCCGATACGCCAGAAGAATCGTAGATTTGTGTCTGGCTTCGGCTTCCGCGAGCTGCCGGAAGAGGTCCCCGGATTCCCGGTCTGACGTCAGCTCCGCAGCCTTCTCATAGAAGAGACGGCTGCCCTCTTCAAATGCCCATGCGAGTGAAATCAATTCCCCTGCCGTTTTCCTCCCCTTCAGCAGTGCCATGCCCTGCCGGTAATCCCCGGTGGCAACGCCCCCGTTCCACGCGGTTATCCCGCCCTCCAGACTGAAGACCGGGGAGAACCCTTCCGTTAACAACAACGCCGCAGCTGCGCTGCTCCTGTTGCCGGTCCTGCAGTAGGTAAGCACGGGTTTCGTGCGATCCACTTCATCTGTCCTGTCAGGAAGTTCGGGCAGCGGAATAAAAACCGCACCCGGGAGATGACCCGACCTGTACTCCTGAGGCTGACGCACATCGACGACGGTAATATCCCCCTCCCTCCCGGCGGCGAGCCACTCCTTTGCCTTTTCAACGCTCATGGTTTCGATCTTTTTGAATGCCCCCATCAGTTCCATTATTCAACCCACGTTTGATGACCGGAGTCTCACTTAATTAATTATACATCCAGGAGTTCGAAACCCGACCAAATTTGTGCATGCGGAAAGGGAACGTCATCCGGCGGTATTTTCCCGCGCAAATCTCACTTCTCTTCCACGGAAGGCAGACGCATCTGAAACGCTTCTATTCAGGAACCCGGGCATTCCGCCGACTCCGTTATCGAATTTCTCTCCGAAAGCGCATTTACCTGCCATGAGTGAAAGAACTCATTTTCTGCTATACTGTATAAAATTAAACGGAACGCACGCATCTACGCGGGCGTGACGTAAACAAAAAAGGGGGAATGTTATGGCAATTGCAAAGACAGCAAAGAAAAAAACCGCGCTGAAGACCGTTACGAAAAAGGCGGCGACGAAAACCGCAGCAAAAAAGGCTGCCCCGAAAAAGACCGCTGAGAAGAAGGGCACAGCGAAAAAGGTCACCGCAGGAAAAGCGGCGATGAAGGAGGGCAACAGGTACGTCTGCGGAGTCTGCGGGCTTGCCGTCACCGTCGACACCGCATGCGGCTGCGTAGAAACGGCCCACCTTGTATGCTGCGAAAAACCGATGAGACCCGGGAAGTGATCTCTTTACGACGCCTGTTGTTTCATTATCAGGGGATTTTGCCGGCCGGCGCCGGGCCTGCGGATTATAACGCAAGTCGTTGTGTTTCACGTACTCCGGTTTATCCGTTACCGCCCCGCGCCGCCGGCCTTATTTCGGTAGCTGCAAAGTTGGCCGAGGGGATCGAGTCAAGTCTGCTGTCCATCCCGTATCTTGTTTTCCCGAATTCAGCCATTTCTTTTCGGGGAACCGGGCTGCCGTGGGGTATCTTTACCGAAAGGGGATTGACCGGCCTGTTGTGTATTCTCATTTCGTAATGCAGATGCGGACCGGTTGACAGACCCGTGGACCCAACATAACCTATAACCTCGCCCTGAGTCACTTTTTCCCCCCTTCTGATCCCCTTCCCGATCCGCGACAAATGGCCGTAGTAGGTCGTGTAGCCGTTCATGTGCCGCAGTTCAATGAGATTGCCGTAGCCTCCTCTTCTGCCTGCAAAAACGACAGTCCCGTCGCCGGCGGCAGAAACGGGCGTACCCCTGGGAGCGGCATAGTCGACTCCGTGGTGGGGCCTCCAAATCTTCAGTATCGGCTGAAAACGTCTGTTGGAAAACGTGGAACTGATCCGCCTGAAACTCAGCGGCGCCTTCAAAAAGGCCCGTCTGAGCGACCGGCCCGCTTCGTTGTAATAATCGGCCTTTCCGTTGTCTTCAAATCTGTAGGCTCGGTATACAGTGCCGTTGTTGATAAACTCCGCTGACAGGATATTGCCGAACTTCCTGAATTCTCCATTACGATATAGGCCCTCGACAACGATCTTGAAGACATCGCCGTCTCTGAGGTCCGTTGTAAAGTCTATGTCCCATGCGAATATATCGGAGAGTTTCATCGCAAGCGTCAGATCTCCGCTGTTGTCATTCATGGAGGAAACGAGATTATCCCTTATTATTCCTCCTATGTACCTGATTCTTTTTTCGTATTTGACGGGAATCTTCTCTGCGCTGTACCCGGAGTCGGTGGTTGTGATGTTCAGTATCGTATCGTCGTCAATCGAATAGGCGAACGACTCTATCCTGTCCCTTCCGTCCACCACTATCTTATACGATCGGTGCGGGCATACGTCCTTCAGTTTGTAAATATCAGCAGACGCCTCGCGGATCCTGAAGAGATCACCCAAATCGAGATGGTATTTCCTGAAGATATCGAAGAGGGTTTCGCCTTTCTCTATCTTTCCGGATATTTCACGGCAGGCCGGAGATGCCGAAACAGCGCCGCCATTCCCTGCCTGCGCCGCTTCGTGCCGCACACTGAAATTGTATCTCAGTACGAGGAACGCACAGAAAATAAAGACTGCAGCCATGAGAACTTTCTTCATCTTCGTCCCTTCATGATTTTTTTTAAACTTTTTAATTCTACAGATACGGCGCGACCGAGTCAAACCTGCCCGTTTCCGCAGTGAGTGCGGAGGACAAAGGCCGGAGACAGTTCGAAGATATAAGGCGACAAAGGACGGAAACGGATGGCACAAAAGAAGGAATGAATAAAGACGACCGCAAGCCGCTAAAAAAAAACCGTGCAATCTGATATACTGAGATCAAATGACACGTCTTGTCGGATGGACGGTTCTCCTGGCAGCGCTTCTGGTGTCCTGCAGCCTGCAAAAGCTGATAGAGCCGTATCAGCAGCGTAACGCGGTTACTTCCTACAGCAATCCCCACACCCTCTGCGTGAGCTGCCACACCTCGGATTCCCCGCAGGCCGGCGCCGCACTGTTTCCGCCGGGTATTGAGCCGTCATCCCTCTGCCTGAACTGTCACGACTACAAGGAAAACCATCATCCCGTCGATTTCGTTCCCCCCGATGCTTCGGCCATTCCGTTTCCGCTGTTCGAAGGCCGGATCAGGTGCCTGACCTGCCATGAGATTCACGGGGGAGCGGGACACAAGGGAACCCCGAAACTCCTGAGGGGAGGTCCTTATGAAGAGCGAAGGACTATCTGTTTTAAGTGCCATATAAGAGAAAAATACGCAGTAATCGATCCCCACAAAATGCTCGACAGCAAGGGGAACATACGGGAGGTGAACGGCAAACCGGTATGCCTGCTATGCCACTCGAAAGTGCCCAACCCCGCCGTGGACTGGACAAATGACGTCAAATTCCGTGCAGACGTAGGATTCCTCTGCTGGCGCTGTCACCCGCCCATGCCCGAACCTTTTTTCCGCTCGCATTTCCTGGTAACGCCTTCTCCGGAGATACTCAGGAACATGCGCGAAACGGAGGAACGGCTCATCGTTACCCTGCCCCTGGTGCCGAGGGGGCGCATCACCTGCTCCACCTGCCACAACCCCCACCAGAAGGGGGTTATCCAGCATGAGGGTCCGGCGAAAGGGGCTGACGCCCTGGACAGACTTCGCTTGCCGTCTATCTGTTCTGCATGCCACCGGATATAACCCGCCCATGACGAATTTCTTCTTGGGCCCCGTTACAGCCTCACGGAGAGACGCCGGTTCATCGCGTGTACCGCGGGTCATGATTGACAAGTTTTTGCCTGCATGATAAGGTGAGGATCAAATGCAAAGAAACGCCGCCAGCCGGCAAAAACCGCGATGAAGAATTTCATTCTTACGACCGGGTTCTATATCCTCGTCAGCGTATTCAGCATAGCCACCATCCTTTTTCTTGTCGCGAGGTCTCTTATTCCCAGGCTCGCCGCAAGGTTTGCGCAGCGGTTTCACGTTGATAGAAGACTCACGGAGATTCTCAATAAGCACCTCAGATCCCTTATAGGCCTCGGGTATTTCCTTTTGATCATAGGCATCCTGTCCGCCGTCCCTCCCGTCCGGAGGTACGCCGGACCGGTTCTGGAATATCCGATCCTCGACGTCGAGACCTTGAAACTGAGCCTGGCGTCCCTCGTCAGGGGTTTGCTGAGTTTTTACATCCTCCTTGTCGGAATGAAGGCCGTGAGAACTGTGATCCGCATCTACCTTCTCCACAAAAGCCATGGAAAGGACGTCGTAAGTAACGTCGACATCCTCATCTATAATTCGGCGCTCGTGCTCATCGCGCTTCTCAGTCTCTCACTCATGGGACTGAGCTGGAAAGTCCTTCTCCCCATCACCGGCGCCCTCGGCATCGGCATCGGGTTCGGGGTGCGGGACATCGCCAACAATTTCATAAGCGGCTTCGTCGTGCTTACCTCACGGACAGTCAAACGGGGCGACTGGATCACGCTGGGAGACAATTTCGGAAAAATCATGGACATCTGCATAACGACCTCAACCCTGAGGACGCTCGACAATATCGACATCATCATACCCAATTCCCACCTTATTTCAAATGAACTGATCAACTGGTCCTATACCGACAATATCGTGAGAATCCATGTGCCTGTGGGTGTTTCCTACGGCAGCGACACGAACCTCGTCAGGGATACCCTTCTCGAAGTCTCTCACAAATCCGAATATATCCTGAACGATCCCGCACCTGAAGCGAGGTTCCTGGAGTTCGGAGACAACTCCCTGAATTTTGAACTCCTTGTATGGATAGACCTCAGGAGGATAAAGATTCCCCTGATTAAGAGCATTCTTAATTACACCATATGCGATGCCTTCAGGGAAAAGGGCATTCAAATCCCCTTCCCCCAGCGGGATATATGGTTCAAAAACGAGCTGAAGATCGACGGGGGTCAGCGGGATTCGGGACTCTCCGGCAGGGATTGATCCACCCGAATCCATCCCTTCATTCCCAGGGCGGCATGAAACGGTCTGTCGCAGTAAAACTCGTAGGTGCCGGCCTCCGGAAGTTCCGTCTTCACCACCACCGACTGATGAGGAGGAAGGGGCACGCTCTTCAACGTGTTTCCCGCCGGGTCCTCTAACGTAAAATTGTGGCCGGTCCCGGAGGTATTTTCAATCTTAAACAGAAGCATATCGCCCTTATATGCCCTTATGTTGTTCGGCACGAACTTGAAGTTACTTGCCTTCATGGCGACTACCGTTTCCCCTTTGGCAGGAACTATTGTCACAAGGGGCTGGCGGCCGGCACATGCAGCCGTCAGTGCCAGTGCCACAAAGCAAAGCACAGCCATTTGCCCCAAAGGTCTCATGAACACACCTTTCCTTAATTTGACGTGAATTCCGCGGGCACCGCCTACGGGTTCCAGAGATACATGAACTGCAGGCCCGAAAACATGGACAGATCTTCGGCGTTTATCGAGATCAGGTTGACGACCCGGGGACCCTGCATGGGCGTTTCCGAATATATATCCGATTTGAATGTCTTCGGCCGGGCATAGGTCACCACCCTCGCCTTCTCTATCGTGAGTGCCTTCTTCATATCGCCGATCGTCTCCTCCAGATAGGCTGTCTTATCGATAAGGTGCGCCTTGAGGGCATCTCCTGCGGTAAGTATCCTGCCGTCGGCAAGGGTCCTTATCTCCTTTTCGGTCAGCGCATTCCCTCTGTTGTCATGAACTACCCCGAGGAAGCGCGCGTAAAGCTCATCGATTATGCCCTGCAGCATCTTCTTCTCCGGCTCCGTGCTTGGACGAAACGGCGACCAGAAGTCCTTTTTCGGCCCCGACTTGTACGTCTCATCCGAAACTCCTATCTTTGAAAGAAGCCCGTTGATATTGAGCTTCATGGCGATGACGCCTATACTTCCGGTTATCGCAGTCGGGCTTGCGACAATGCGGTCCGCTGCGCAGGCGACATAGTAAGCGCCCGATGCGCCCAGTTCCATGATATATGCATATACAGGTACCTTCTTTTTCTTTCTGAAGCTCATGATCTCGTGGTATACCGCATCGCTCGCAGCAACACTGCCGCCGGGTGAATTGATACGCACTATCACCCCGGCGATCTCGGGATCTGCCTCGGCCTTTCTGAGCGCTTCCCTGAAAAAGGCCACCTTCGAGGGACTCTTTCCGAGCTTGAGGCTGTCTGTCGGCTCCCTGAAAGAGATCACTCCATCAAGGTCGAGAAGCAGGATCTTCGGCTTGCCCTTTCCTTCAAGCACCTTCTCCTCAAGGGGTTTCGTTTCAGGAAGCAGCGACAGGCTCACGGCGCATCCCGAAAGAATCACCAGGGAAACAATAAGCAAAACCGCTGTTTTTTTCATCTCCGGCTCCCCCTGAAACAATTTTTCGGTCGCTTGTTATGATTATATCAGAGAACGGAGTGCATGGGAACCGGCATTATTTGCAGAACTTTTTGCGGGTTAAGCCTGCACGCCGTGAATTTGAAGGTCACCGCCACGAGGTTTCTGAAACATGACATCTATCTTCTCATCGAAGGAATCCGCCCCCATGAAACGCAGAAGGGGAACGCCGCGGTCCTGACTTATTGAATTCAGGAAGACTGCAGGTTTTCCATCTCCGCGGCCTTTCTTTTTCGGCCGATCTTCAGAAGCATGATCCTGAGGGTAAGGTCCTTTCCCGACAACGGATGATTGGCGCTCAGGGCTACTGAAGCCCCGAGGACGTCTGCCACGGCAAAGACGGCTCTCCTGCCGTCTCCGGTCTTCAGGCAGACATGCTTGCCCACCTCGAGTGTCAGTTCCTTCGGGAGTTTCTCCCGCTTCACCACAACGACGTTCTTTTCATCCCTCCTGCCAAAGGCCTTGTCCATCGGGATTACCACCGTCTTCTCCTCACCTGTTCGCATCCCCAAAACCGCCTCTTCCAGCCCGGCGATTACCTGCCCCCCGCCGATAGCGAATTCCAATGGCTCCCTGCCCGGATCAGTACCAAACACGGTACCACCCGCCGCCACGCCCCAATAGTTCACCCTTACGGTGTCTCCGTGCTGTGCTGTCATGCGACACTCCTTTCCATTGCATGTTTCCGGTCAATCCTTTCTGTACGCAATTCACCCGGGACGTACAACTTGAAACGCCCCTTTTTCCCGGCAATCTGCAGTGAGCCCGATAAAATACTGCTTCGGGGACGCATCAGGATCAATCGGCAATAAAAGGGGGACACCCACGCGCCGACTTTCAGAAGAAACCGGTCGACTTCTATTGACTCTGTTCGAAAAAGGACGGAACGGGCGGGGAAACGTCAAAACCCCAATACCGCACAAAACGGCTGTTGGAGAATGTTATGCTCATTTTACACAAAAAAAACATACCATTTTTTATAACAGAACACTCTTCGTTGTCAAGTTATGCCTGAAAAAAAGCTGATGCCGGAATAAAGTCCAAGACACCGAAGATTTCTGGTATATTTAAATTGAGGCTTTAGAATGAGCTTTTCGGATATCATAAGTGCCGCCGCCGGTCCGGCAGTTTCATTTGCGCACTCAAATCCTCTTATCGCTGTTGCTGCGCTTGCTGTCCTCGCTTTTCTCATTTACCGCAGGCCCTACTTCTTCATATTGATGCTCCTAATCGGTCTGCTTGTCGTCGGAGCACTCTACATCATCATGAGCGCCTCCGGCCCCGGGGTTTCGGTCAAGGAACGCATGGTCCGGCCGGAAAGGGCGCCGCAGAATATCGTCAGGTCTTCAGGCCTGTTCTTGTGCCTCCCCTTTCCAGGGGGCTGCTACAAACTCTCCATTACCTCCTTCAGTTTTGCCCGGATTTATCCGGCAACCGCCCGGAGCGCCGGGTTTGCGACCGCCTGCATGGATGCGATCGGAAAAGAGAGCCCGGGTTCCCCCCCGAGAAAAGGGCTCCCGGAAGTTCAGTCTTTGCCGCTCAGATAGTCGCCGAGCAGGTCCCTGGTGTGTTCATCCTCGTGACAATAGATGCAGAGATTTTCCCAGTTTGAACCGTCGGGCGGATTGTTGTTATGGTTGCCGTCTTTATGATGCACTGTCAGGAGATGCCGGTCCTTATATTCAAACTCCCGTCCACATTTGGCACAGACCGGCCCGTGAATTTTCAAAGACTGCTCCCTGTAATTGCCCGCAGCCCCGCCCTCCTGTTTCAGTTCTCTCACAATTTCTTCCACAGTTTTTTCATTTTTTTTCCTTTGGGGCGCTTTCTTCCTGAAGTTACCGTACCGGTTACGTTTCATCCGACTTCTCCTTCGTCTTCGCCGCGCATTAGTGACAGAGGAAATCCCTCTCTTCCGTCTACTGGCCAAACCTAACACCTCTGGGCAATCCTGTCAAGGAGATGACCGTGCTCCTGCGACCTTTGCCGACCTGTCCCGTGTCCTTGACTTACCCCTGAGCACATGTTATGATAAATACAGAATTTTGGAAGTTTTTGCGAACGCAACAGCCACAAAGACTTTTGACTTTGTGGCTTTTTTTTGTTGAGACCTTCCGGGATTTGAGTCTAATGAAAAGGAGGGAAACAAAATGGCACAAGGAACTGTGAAATGGTTTAACGACAGCAAAGGTTTCGGCTTTATAACCAATGAAGACGGAAGTGAAGCGTTCGTCCACCATACGTCCATCCAGGGCAACGGCTTCAAAAGTCTCGTTGAAGGTGACAGGGTCAGCTTTGATATCGAAAAAGGCCCCAAAGGCCCGAAGGCAATTAACGTTGTCAAACTTTAATTAACCGGAAGAGGCCCCTGCCCGGGGGCCTCTTCATCCCGGAGGGACATGACCAACAACACACACAGCAGGAATACCGCGGCAAGAACGGAAAGACTCCGGCAGAGACTCGAAGCCGGCTTTCTGGCCGCACGCTTCCCCGAGGTAGCAAGCATAGTAGTGAACATGACCTACAGCCAAAGGGGCGTGGCAAAAACACTGGCCCGGACCCTCTACTTCTTTCCCGGCAGTTGTGCTTCTTTCAGGGTAGATTGCCTGAACAAGGACTGTACCGATGGCGGCTTTGATCTCACCCATATTATCACCGGCATGATCAGCAGCCGCAGGGAGGCCTCAACCGGAGAGCTCAACTGCGAAGGTAACGGTCCATCCGGCGGGCACTCCGCCATCGTATACAAAGTGGCCATCCAGTACTCATAAAAGACTCTGCCCCGACGGCTTATCTTTTTCCTGCTGACTCGATTTCTCCCGGGGCGCTCCGGAAACGGTGAGGACCTTTTTCCCGGTTTCCCTGAGAAGAGAGCGACCGGAACTACTATTTTACAATCTTCATGCTGATGTCGGACGCGGCGGCCGAATGGGTTAGAGCCCCGACGGAGATGAGGTCCACGCCGGTCTCGGCAACCTGCCTGATATTCCGGAGGCTGATATTTCCCGAGGCCTCGATCGTCACCCTTCCCCTGGCGATCTTTACAGCATCAGCCATGGTATGGACCGGCATATTGTCGAGCATCACTATGTCCGCCCCGGCAGCGATCGCATCCTTCAGTTCCGCGAGAGTTTCGACCTCCACCTCGATGCGGGCCAGATGGTGTCCCGACTTCGCGAGTGATATGGCTTGCCTTATGCCCCCCACTTCCTCTATGTGATTGTCCTTGATCAGGATGCCGTCATAAAGCCCGAAACGGTGGTTTGTTCCCCCGCCCATTCTCACCGCGTATTTCTCCATGTACCTGTGACAGGGCGTCGTCTTCCTCGTATCGAGGATCTTAGCCTTTGTTCCGCGAACGGCGTCTACAAAGTGGCTTGTCAGCGTGGCGATCCCGGAGAGTCTCTGAAGGATGTTGAGGCTCGTCCTTTCGCCGGCGAGGAGCACCCTTGTCTTTCCCGAAACTTCCGCGAGAATCGCGCCTTTCGAAACCTTTGCCCCCTCGTTGAAAAAAACCTGGAATCCCGTTGATCGGTCGAGAAGATTGAATACCTCCCGGGCAAATGGAAGGCCCGCCAGCACGAAATTGCCCTTTGCGATATAGAGAGCCCTCGATTCGTTCTCCTCCGGAACCAGCAGGGAAGTGGTAATGTCCCCGTGGCCGAGGTCTTCCTCCACCGCATGGCGCAGCAGCTCAACAACTGCGGAAGGGATATCCATCCCCCCTTATCTCCTCCTGAAGAGCGAGAAAAGCCCCCACAGCCCGCCCAGAACCGCGCCTGCGGCCACGGCCGACTTCCAGTCGAAAAGCGCGGTGAGTTCGCCCTCCACATCCCTCGCAAGGACAAGAAGTGCGGCGCTCCTGTCCGCCTTTACCGTGCGGGCCGCGATGATGCCCGCGGCGCTCCTGTTGACATTTGTGTCGAGCCGCGATATGGACAGGGGGGAAAATGAAAAGTTTATCGACGTGTTGTCTCCCATCGTCACGCCGCTGATACTCTGATTAAGGTTCACGTTTACTCCGCGAACCATAAGCGCGGCGCCCTGCGTCGATTCTATCCGCTCTGCGTCGATGCTCAGCGCTCCGACCTGCTGCATCTCGATGTGGCCGCCCTCGATGTTCCGGGCAGTGCTCTGAGAGATCGTGATAAATTCACCTTCTATTATTTCCAGGTCCTTTTCCTGAATGTCCGTCTCATCCCTCGTCATCTTCTTTTCCCCCCGCTTCCTGGAGTTTCTTTATATGCTCCCTTATCCTTTCGACCTTTCTGAGGCAATCGTCATATTTATCCTTCTCCTTCGAGACAACCTCCTTCGGCGCCCTCTTAAGGAAGTCCTCATTCAGGAGCTTTCTGTTCAGGAAATCTATCGTCTCCCTGACCTTCGTCTCTTCCCTGTTCAGTCTATCAATTTCCATCCCGATATTCAACAGGCCTTCGAGGGGGACGTATACCTCGAGGGAGTTTCTGACGGCGGCAGCGGAGCCTTTCGGTTTTTTTACACCCGCCCCCAATTCGATAATATCGGCCCTTGCAAGCTTTCCGAGGTAGAGGAGGTCGCGCTCCAGCACTTCTTTCGTCTTCTCCGTGAGCGTCTTTATGTGGGCCTTCAGCCCGGCCGATGGCGAAAGATTCAGTTCCCCCCTGATCGTCCTTATCCCTGTCACCGCTTCTATGAGGACCGACATCTCCGTTTCGGCTGCAGCGTCCCCCGCAAGGTCCGCCGGGAAGGGAGCGATCACGATGCTCTTCCCTCTGCCTTCGCCTTTCGGTATGTGCTGCCAGATTTCCTCGGTCACATAGGGCA
>JBJKSM010000136.1:0-28627 GCA_046704045.1 Thermodesulfovibrionales bacterium
TGCCGAAGGCAGGCGGATCGGCTATTATGGAGGCGCGCAGGGCCGGTCGGGAGCTTCGACGGCGCTGAATAAAATGAAGACCTGGGCCGAAACGGCCGTGCTCTTTCTTTTCGATGCAGGCTCGCTCTTCCTGACATTCCGGCTTTCCCTGTTTATCAGGACCGATGTACTCCCCTCCTTTTACTCCGGCTTTCCCGGGGCGTTCGCCGTTAATAATTCCGGCGACTTCTGGTGGATATTCCTTGTCTGGATTTTCTTTTTTTCTTACGAGGGACTTTACACAAAGAGGTATTCCTTCTGGGACGAAATAAAGGCGTTATGGCTTGCCGCCTTTTTTTCGACGGCCGGCGTATTCACTGTTGTATCGGTCGGCAAACTGACGGGTTCGATTTCGAGGACGGTCATTTTTCTGATGGGCGGGACAGCGGTTATCGCCTTGCCGCTTATACGGATGCTTGCAAAGAGAATTCTGCGAAGGCTGGGGCTGCTGAAAAGAAGGGTGCTGATACTCGGCGCCGGGGCCACGGGCACACTCATAGCGAACGCCCTAAGGCGGGAGCCGAATTACGGGTACGAGGTCATCGGTTTCCTCGATGACGACGCGGAAAAAGCGGGCATGAAAATAGACGGCGTAAAGGTGCACAGGGGGGTGGACAGGGCCGCCGATTACCTCAGGGGGTGCAACATTACGGACCTCTTTATCGCGATGCCCGGAGCGGGAAAGGAAAGACTCCAGGCGCTCATCAACCATCTCCAGCACAAGGTTGAGCGGATCTTCTTCGTCCCCGATATATTCGGCGTCGCGGTCATCGGAACTAATCTGAAACATTTTTCGAACGAGGAGGCGTTTGCGCTCGAACTAAGGAACAACCTCGCCGAGCCGCTCAATATCATGGTCAAGAGGATTTTCGATGTGACCGCGAGTGTAATGCTCCTTCCCGCCTTTTTTCTTTTCATGGCGGTCATTGCGCTTTTGTTGAAGCTCGACTCCGAAGGTCCTGTTATTTTCTCACAGGAAAGGATCGGGAAAAACGGGAGGACATTCAGGTGCTTAAAGTTCAGGACCATGTATTCCGATGCGGAGGACCGTCTGCAGGGGCTGCTGCAACGGGATGATGCCGCAAGGAAGGAGTTCGAAACATTCTGGAAACTGAAGAATGATCCGAGGGTGACAAAGGTCGGGAGTTTTTTGAGGTCCACATCGCTCGACGAGATACCGCAGATACTGAATGTGATCAGGGGAGAAATGAGTCTCGTGGGTCCGAGACCTTATCTTCCGAGCGAAGAGAAGAACCTGGGCGAACAGGGGGGCACGATACTTTTGACAAAACCGGGCATCACCGGACTCTGGCAGGTAAGCGGGCGGAGCAACACCACATACAGCTACAGGATCCTCCTCGACGCATGGTATGTGAGAAACTGGAATCTATGGCTTGACATTGTAATTTTATTCGGGACGGTCGGGGCGGTATTGAAAAGGGACGGTGCTGTTTAACGGCATCCACAGGGAGGGGCGGGATGATGAAACTGAATGAAAAAATTGAGCGGCGTGAGGCCGCTGTCGGGATTATCGGGTTGGGATATGTCGGCTTGCCGCTTGTCATTGAATTCTGCAAGGCGAAGTTCCACGTAACCGGATTCGATGTCGACGACGAAAAGATAAAACTGCTGCAGCAGGGCAAAAGCTATATAAAGCATATAGATGCATCGAAGATCATGGAATGCGCCCCTTTCTTTTCCGCAACATCCGATTTTGCGAAATTGTCGGAAATTGACTGTATAATCGTTTGCGTCCCCACTCCTCTGAACAAGTACCGCGAGCCCGACATGTCCTTCGTATTCAATACGACCGCAACGATTGCCCGCCATCTGCGGCACGGCCAGCTCGTCGTGCTCGAATCCACGACCTATCCGGGGACTACCGATGAAGATATGAGAGCCATCCTTGAAGAGACCGGTCTTAAAGCGGGAACGGATTTTTATCTTGCCTTTTCCCCGGAAAGAGAAGACCCGAATAACCCGCATTTCTCGACAAGCACGATCCCGAAGATCGTGGGGGGATACACGAAAGGCTGTCTCGCTGCGGCGTTGGCCCTTTATAAGACGGTCATCGTCAATACCGTTCCTGTATCTTCCACCAGGGTTGCGGAAGCGGCAAAGCTCCTCGAGAATATCTACCGCTCAGTTAATATCGCTTTGGTAAACGAACTGAAGATGCTCTTCGATAGGATGGGCATCGACATATGGGAGGTTATAGAAGCGGCCAGGACAAAGCCGTTCGGGTTCCAGGCATTTTATCCCGGGCCCGGTCTTGGGGGGCACTGCATCCCGATCGATCCGTTCTATCTCACCTGGAAGGCGCGTGAATATGACGTGCCTACAAAGTTCATCGAACTCGCCGGGGAGATCAATACCTCCATGCCCTATTACGTGGTCCGGAGGACCATGGAAGCACTGAATGCGCAGGGCAGAGGTCTCAACGGCGCCAGGGTGCTTATCCTGGGGCTGGCCTACAAGAAAGACGTCGACGATACCCGGGAATCTCCTTCTCTGAAGCTGATAGAACTTTTCAGGGAAAAAGGGGCCGAAGTGGATTACAACGATCCCCATATCCTCAAGCCCCCAAAAATGAGACGCTACCGGCTGGAGAAAGGTTCGGTGCCTTTGACTGCAGACAACCTGGCGCGTTATGACTGCGTCGTGGTGGCAACGGACCATTCCGATTATGACCCCTCTTTTATTGTGGAAAACGCCCGCCTGATTATCGACACAAGGAATCTCATAAAGTCTCCTCATGGTCATCCGGAAAAGGTAATCAGGGCGTAAAGAGAGAGGTTCGTTCGGGCAGTCTGAGTATCTTGAAGCCGCTGAGTCCGTATGATCCGGGACTATCGCAGTGCTATTTGATGCGACCTTTATGATATATTAAAACTGCGTGTTTTTTTCAAAAAGGCGATGGAGCACCAAGAAATGTTCTGGATGAACATAACGGCGGTAGCCTGTTTTTTTTCATGCACTGCTGGTGGTAATATCCTGTTTTGAGAGATGCCGTACACTGTTTTATGCGGACTGTTAATGGCTTTGCAGGGTTTCCCTGACGTGTCGTGGTTTACCCCGCGGTATCTTGAACAGGGCGCGAAACAGCCGTAAGACGGCAGTGTACTATGGAGGCAATGGAAAAAGAACAGTGGACGAAGGTCATCGGTCCCCGGCGAGGCTTGCTCGATATCAGGCTTGCCGAACTTTGGCACTACAGGGATCTGATAATGCTCTTTGTCAGGAGAGATTTTGTCGCTTTTTATAAGCAGACGATACTCGGGCCGCTATGGTTTGTATTGCAGCCGCTGTTTACGACCATTGTTTTTACTGTTATTTTCGGCAGAATTGCGCACATACCCACCGACGGACTGCCCCAAGTGCTGTTTTATATGGCAGGCATCGTCATATGGAATTATTTTGCCGATTGTCTGAACAAGACATCCGACACCTTTATTTCAAATGCGAACATCTTCGGCAAGGTCTATTTCCCGAGGCTTACTGTCCCGGTTTCGATCGTCATTACAAATCTTATGACATTCGCCATACAATTCGTCCTTTTTCTGGCTTTTCTGGCATATTTCCATCTTGCCGGATCCGACATAAGAATGAGCGCATGGGTTTTGGTCACGCCTCTTTTACTGCTCCAGATGGCGGCCCTCGGCCTTGGACTCGGCATATTGATTTCATCACTGACGACCAAGTACAGGGACCTCAAATATGTTGTCGGGTTTGGTGTACAGCTCTGGATGTATGCAACGCCTATCGTCTACCCCATGTCGCAGATACCAGAGAAGTGGCAATGGGCGTTCGCGCTGAATCCCATGTCGGCGATCGTAGAGACCGCCCGGTATGCCTTTTTGGGCTCAGGGGCGATCAGGCCCTGGCATGAGGCCATAAGTCTTGGAATAACATCGCTGTTATTGATGTCCGGCATGTTGATGTTCAACCGGGTCGAAAAGACTTTCATGGACACGGTATGAGCGGAGCCGTTATCAAAGTCGAAAATCTTTACAAGGAATACCGCCTCGGCACTATCAGCCATGGCACGCTCTATCGGGACCTTCAGAGCTGGTGGGCGAAAATGCGCGGAAGGGAGGACCCAAACTCCGTCATTTCCACCGTTCCGTCCCCGGATTCCCGTAATCCGGGAAACCCGCATTTCCTTGCACTCCGGGACGTCTCCTTCGAGGTCAGACGTGGAGAAGTTTTGGGTATCATCGGCCGCAACGGGGCTGGAAAATCGACTCTGCTGAAGATACTTTCAGAGGTGACATCTCCCACGAGGGGCACTGTCAAGATCAAGGGCCGGATTGCCAGCCTTCTCGAGGTCGGGACGGGGTTTCATCCTGAGCTCACAGGACGTGAGAATATTTACCTGAACGGGGCTATCCTTGGAATGACCAAAAAGGAGACTACCAAGAAATTTGACGAGATTGTCGATTTTGCCGAGGTCGAAAAATTCATAGACACCCCCGTGAAACGCTATTCTTCCGGAATGTATGTGCGTCTTGCGTTTGCAGTGGCGGCTCATCTTGAACCTGAAATCCTGATTGTCGATGAGGTGCTTGCAGTGGGCGACGCACAGTTTCAGAAGAAATGCTTGGGGAAGATGGGAGAAGTGGCAAGAGGCGGGAGGACCGTGTTGTTTGTAAGCCACAATATGGAAGCAGTGCTGACCCTCTGTACTGAAGGAATAATACTCATTTCCGGCGAAATCGCACGTCACGGAGATATTCGGGCGGTGGTCAAGCATTATAACGAGTCGCTTGCGGCAGGATCGTATTCGATCGAAGGTGCAAGCAGGGGAGGAGCCGGCGGAGTGCATATCACAAAGGTATGGTTAGACAACGCCGTTCGGCGAAAGGCCGAGACTTTTTCCGCCAGTGAAAAAGTGTTTCTCAATCTGGAAGCCGAAGTCGCCCCGCATTACAGGGACGGTAAAAGAATAAGTGTCGGCTTTGCTATAGATACTTTCGAGGGACGAAGGCTGTTTACCATTGATTCGTCATGGGTTAACGCCGAGATCGTTACGCGCGGCAATCGCCTTGCAGTGAGTGGCATGCTCTCTTGTCTTCCTTTTGTGCCCGGCCGCTATCTGGTCAGCGCATCAGTCATCCATCGGATGGAGACCCTGGATTGCGTAATTCATTGTGCAGCTTTTGAGATCATGGAGGAGACGTCACATTTCATCCACAGAAACATGGAGCAAGGTGTTGTCAATATTCCGTGCAGGTTCGATACGACTGATGTTTGATCGTCCGGCAAGCACCTATGACGTACAACCTGCGGTCCTCGAAGGCATTCTCAGAGATGATGCTAACCCGCTGAACAGGATTTGTAAATTAATTCCCGATGAGGACAATGTCAAAGTACTTGATATCGGTGCAGGCAGCGGTCTGCTTGCGTGCGTTTTCAGGAAAACGCACGGCCGTATAATCATTGACGGCATGGAACCGGACCCGTATGCCGCGAATCTTTCACGTAAGTATTACAGGAAGTTCTACAGCGGTCATGCCCAGGATTTTACCGATGTTATCCGCAATGAAGCATATGATTTCATAGTTCTCGCCGATGTGATAGAGCATATCGCGGATCCGCTTGGTTTTTTGCAGAAACTCTGCGCCGCTATTCCGCAGCATACGAGAATTGTTCTTTCCGTTCCGAACGTTGCATTCGGTGCCGTGAGGATTGCCCTTCTTAACGGCAATTTTGATTATGTCGATTCGGGTTTGCTGGAAAAGACACATTTGCGTTTCTTCACTTTGAAGACAATAGAGACACTGATAGCCAGAGTCGGAATGAATATTGAAAAGCGGTTTTTCCTGCAGAGAAACATGTTTAGCACGGAAACCAGACTTAACGATAAGGATCTGAATATGTTATGTCTCAGGAAAATTCTGAAAGATGAGTTGGCATGGACATATCAATTCCTTTATTCTATAACAAAACAGCAGGTGACGACTGAACAGGCATACTTTGGCGGCGAGAGCCGACAGTCCCTCTTCAGACATGTCCTGCAAAGGCTGAAAATAAGAATCGAGAAGTTTTAACAGGAAAATCCCGGCAATGAACAATCAGTCATCATTGTATCTGAATCTCATGAAGAAATGTCTTACGTACTATCTTTGGGGTGAGGCGGCGGAAGCCTGCGATCCCACCAAAGTTCTGCCGTACGGGAACAGCATTATAATGAGGTATTTCTTTAAGTTATTGACAAAGCATGACCTTCAGGTCATGCGCAAATTCAGATTTGATTCGGAAAAAAGGGCCGTGGGAAAGGACTGGCCGCCGTTGGCAGATACGATGATTGGCCTGAAGCGCCTTGACAATCTGCAGTACTGTATCGAGAGCGTGATCAGCGAGAATGTACCGGGAGATATGATTGAGACAGGCGTCTGGCGGGGGGGAGGCTCCATCTTTATGCGCGCGGTTTTAAAAGCGCATGCAGCTACTGACCGGATTGTCTGGGTTGCCGATTCTTTCGAAGGACTGCCTGCGCCGGATCCGGAGAAATATCCCGAGGATTCGGGAGACATGCATCACAAGATAACATTTCTTGCGGTATCGCTCGAGACGGTACAGGCAAATTTCGCCAAGTACGAGTTATTGGACGAGCAGGTAAGGTTCCTCAAGGGATGGTTCAAAGACACATTGCCGAATGCACCGATAAAACAGCTTGCGGTAATAAGGCTTGATGGCGATATGTACGAGTCGACTATGGATGGACTTGTTAATTTATATCCAAGGCTGTCTGTCGGCGGCTATGTTATTGTGGATGACTACTGTTTGAAAGGCTGCCAGAAAGCTGTACACGATTTCAGGGCATTACACGGAATAACGGAAGATATCGTGGACATTGACGGCACGGGGGCGTACTGGAAACGCCGGAAATAGAGAAAACGTCACTTGAATCATCCGAAGGTTTCGATATGTATTCCCGCTTATAACGCACCCGATTCCCTGCGCAGGTCCCTCGACTCTGTTAAAGAACAGGAATCTGATGATTATGAAGTGATCATCACGGACGATACATCTGATGAATCTGTGAAGAGATGTGTGGACAGATATGCAGGGATATTGCCAATAAGATATTACAAGAATACACAGAGGAAAGGTTCTCCGGGGAACTGGAATGAATCGGTGAGGCATGCCAAAGGCGAATACATAAAACTCCTGCATCACGACGACTGGTTTTCGCACAAGGATAGTCTGTCTCAATTTGTCTCGATGCTGGAGGGAGAAAAAAAGGCAGACTTCGGGTTTAGTGCATCCAACGCTTTTGACGCCGATCTGAAGTTGAAATACATACATTATCCCGACAAACGAATACTTTCAAAATTGAAAAGACATCCGGAAGAACTTTTCCCCCGCAATATTATCGGCGCGCCGAGCGCGACTATTTACAGGGCGACAGTGCGACAGGAATTTGACACGAAGTTAAAGTGGGTGGTGGATGTGGATTTCTATGTAAGGGTCCTGTTGGACAATGCCAACTTCGTATACCGGGAAGAACCGCTGATAAATATTAATGCATCCTCTTTCGGCAAGGTTACTAATGACTGCATCGATAGCAGGGAACTCCAGTTGTTCGAATGGGTATATCTCTATCAGGCGATGAATAAAGGCCTTTTGCCGCGGTGCTCTCATATGAAGTTTATCCGGCATCTCCTGCGCAAATACGACGTGAGATCGACGGATGAACTCATCCACGTTGGTTTGGGACCTAAATTACGGTGGGAAATAGGTTTGTTCACCGTCTTAAACATGGTCACGCAGAAGGCCGGCGTGCCATGATGAAAGAGATGATAGGACGCGTTCTGGGAGCCTTGCCGCTTTGTCGCTGTCTGAAAGGTAAAATTGCAGAAAGAAGAAAGCGCCGGGTGTACATTCGCAAACTGATTGAAGACTATTACGATGCAAGTCATTCCTTTGCACAATGCGGTGAGGACCTTATCGTAAACTTTATTTTTGAAAACTACCTCAAGATCCCACTGCCGACGTATCTCGACATAGGGGCGCATCATCCCACGCATCTGAGCAATACCTATATGTTTTATCTGAAAGGAAGCAGAGGTGTGTGTATTGAGCCTGATCCGGTTTTGTTTGGTGCGATTAAAGAGAAGAGAAGAAGAGATATATGCCTGAATGTTGGAATTGGAACAGGTGACGAAGGAACGTCTTCCGCGGAATTCTATATAATGACCGCAAAAACGTTGAATACTTTTTCCAAGCAGGAGGCCTACAAATACCAGAGTTACGGTACTCAGAAAATAGAATCTGTCATTCAGATTCAGCTGTCGCCGATCAATGAGATTGTTGAGCGTTACTTTGGGAAATCTCCTGATTTTGTTTCGCTGGATGTTGAAGGCATGGACCTGCAGATCCTGAAGGCGTTGGATTTCAATAAATATCGGCCGGCAGTTTTCTGCGTCGAAACACTGTCTTACGTCGAGGATTATACGGAAAAGAAGAATACCGAGATTATCGATTATATGCGCGCAAGGGATTACCTGGTCTATGCAGATACTTTTATTAATACAATTTTTGTTGACTGGAAGGTGTGGCGGGACAGGGGTACGTCGGGCGATGGTGAAGAGATCAGGCAAAAGTAACAGAATAACCACGCGTCTCCGCGGCGGCGTTATCGCGGTGCTTACTCTGCTGCCGGCATTTCGCAAGTTCCGCGAACGACTCCATGAGACGCGGAATCGGCGACTTCTCCTTCGTCAGGCGACCGCTGAATTTGAGCAGTTTAAGGCCATGTCCGCGGCAAACCCGAGGTTCTCAGTAAATTGGGATGACAGGCTGCTGTGCCTGAATGACAGGACGACGGCTACCGCTTTTGACAGGCATTATCTCTATCATACTGCCTGGGCTGCCCGTATCCTGGCTCACCTTAAGCCGGAATATCATGTTGATATCGGGTCGTTTCTTTACTTTCCGGCGCTGGTCTCGGCATTCATTCCGGTCAGGTTTTACGATTATCGTCCGGCAGATTTGACATTGCCCGGTCTGACGTGTGAATCGGCGGATCTTAATGGGCTGCCGTTTCAGGACAGGAGTATCAAGTCGCTTTCCTGCATGCACGTCTTGGAGCACGTCGGCCTGGGCAGGTATGGCGATTTGCTTGCCCCGGATGGCGATTTGCGCGCTATAGCGGAAATAAAACGGGTATTGGCGACAGGAGGCACGCTGTTGATTGCCGTACCGGTCGGCAAGCCTAAAGTAGTATTTAATGCGCACCGGGTTTATTCATATGAGCAGATCAGGGGATACTTTAAAGACCTTGAGCTCAAAGATTTTACTCTGATACCCGACAGCCCTGAGAAGGGTGGATTAATCCATGACGCCCCGGAAGACATGGTAGATGCGCAAATATATGGCTGCGGGTGTTTCTGGTTTATGAAGGAGTCTGATGATAAACAGGGGGGAAGTTAATAAATGACTTTGCCGCTCGTCAGTGTGCTTCTGCCTGTTTACAACGGTAAGAAATATTTGAGGGCGGCAATAGACAGTATTCTCGATCAGACGTATCGGAATTTCGAACTGCTTATTATTAATGATGGATCTAAGGACGGTTCGGCCGAAATTGCAAATGCGTATACGGACGCCAGGGTCAGGGTCTACCATCAGGAGAACCGCGGCCTTTCGGCAACGCTTAACAGGGCCATAGGTCTCGCAAGAGGGCAATACCTGGCACGCCAGGATCAGGACGATGTTTCGTATCCCACGCGATTTGAAAAACAGGTGGCTTTTCTGGAAAGGCACCCGGACCACGGCATGGTGGGTGCATGGGCGGAGATCTGGGTTGGAAGCGACCGGACAGAAAGGGTACATAAACATCCGTGTATGAGTCCGGTCCTGAAATTTGAGCTTCTCTTCAACAATCCCTTTGTGCACAGCTCGATGATGATCAGGAAGGACGTCTTTGAGCGTGTCGGCCAGTACAGCACAGATCCTCTGAGGCAGCCTCCCGAGGACTATGAGCTCTGGTCGCGCGTCTCACGTGAATACGAAGTTGCAAATATACCGGAAATCCTCCACGTATACCGGGAAGTGCCGAAGAGTATGTCCCGGAGCGGAGTAAACCCCTTTCTGTCCCGGCTTATGATGATAAGTTCCGAGAACATCTCATGGTATTACGGAAAAGAACAGAATGACGATGTCGTCAGAGATCTTGCTGCCCTCGCCAACGGCCAGTATGAGAAGCTTTCGGGCAGGTGCAACATGATACAGATGTTGCGTGCGCTGTCGCGCATAACGGAGAGGATAGCAGACATGTCGCATGAAGACTGCCGCGAGCTTCATCAGAGGTCTGATAGGTTCAGCAGGATGATCGCCCGCCGTTATCTCCGCTACAGATATATAAGGAGCCGTGGATTTCTCGGGAAACTGAAGATCGTTCTTTCGGGTAATGCAAAATGAAACGGTGCTGCATTATTGGAGGCACGGGCTTCATAGGCTCACACCTGGTCGGACTTCTTCACGGGATGTCGAGGGATATAACCGTTGTCGGAAGAAGTCCTGTCCCCTCGCGCAGGCTCCCCGATGGGGTCAGTTACCTTGCCGGAGATTACGGGGAAGAGAGGTTTCTGCGGGAGATACTCAAAGATGTTGATGAACTCGTTTTACTGGCCCATACGACCGTGCCGAAGACAAGCTTCGAGGATCCGGTCCATGATATCCTGAGCAATCTCCCGGCTGCGGTGACTCTTTTTGTCACAGCGTCCGCCATGGATATCAGAAAACTCGTTTATGTTTCGTCCGGCGGGACGGTATACGGCAAGGTCGATTTTCTGCCTATCGACGAAACACATCCGACCCATCCCATTTCTCCTTACGGCATTACAAAACTGACGATTGAAAAATATGCCAACATGTATCATTGCCTGTCGGCCCTTCCGGTCGTATGTGTCAGGCCCGGTAACGCCTTTGGAGAGGGGCAGAAGCCGTTCATCGGGCAGGGATTTGTCGCAACCGCCATCGGCTCCATACTCTCACGGAAAGAAGTGGTAATTTTTGGAGAGAACGGTACTATCAGGGATTACATTTACGTGGGCGACGTAGCCGGAGGCATCATGGCGGCCCTGGACGCAGGTGTGCCCGGGACCTGTTATAACATAGGCAGCGGAGTGGGAAGGAGCAACAGGGAGGTACTCGAAGAGTTACGCCCGTATGCGACGGAAGCCGGTTTCGACATGAGGATAAAGGTTATGCCTGAACGGCACTTTGATGTTCCTGCAAACATCCTGGACGGTGAAAGGATATCCCGTGAAACCGGTTGGCTGCCTCGGGTCCCCTTTTCCGACGGGATAAGGTTGACATGGAACTGGCAGCTGCGGGAAGCTGCCGGGGTGTCCGGAGAGTGAGGATGACCTGCGCCTGAAGATCCTGCACACTGTCGAATCCTACCACCCCTCGATTGGCGGAATGCAGGAGGTAGTCCGCCAGTTATCGGAGAAGCTTTCTGCGATGGGGCATGAAGTGACGGTGGCCACTTCGCGGCACCGCGAGCGAACCGAAAAACTTTGTGGGGGGGTGAGAATCGAAGAATTCGATGTGCGGGGCAATCTTGCCCAGGGCATGACCGGCGAGGTCGAAAGGTATCGTGATTATGTGATCAATTCGGGTTTTGATGTGATTGCCAACTTTGCTGCGCAGCAATGGGCCACCGATGCCATCATCACGATGCTCGATGCCGTGCGGGCGAAGAAGGTGTTTGTTCCCACGGGCTTCTCGGGCCTCTATTCCGTGGAATTCAGGGACTATTTCGAAGCGATGGGGACATGGATGAAGCATTACGACATGAACGTTTTTCTCTCGAACGACTATCGCGACATCAACTTCGCAAGGGAAAACGGCGTTGCCAATATCGTGGTGATTCCCAACGGGGCGAGCGAGAAGGAGTTCCTCGGGCAAGACGTGACAGATATTCGTCGGAAGCTGAAGATTCCCGATAAGGATTTTCTCATTCTCCATGTCGGGTCGCATACAAGAGTAAAAGGGCACAGTGAGGCGATAGAGATTTTCAGGAGGGCCGGGATATCGCACGCCACCTTCCTCCTGGTCGGCAATGACGTGGGCGGGTGTACGAGAAGCTGCTTGAAAAAAGCGGCGAGAATGAATAATTCAAGGGAGTTCAGGGATGCCTGCAAGAGAATCATCGTGACGCCTCTGGCAAGGGTGGAAACCATTGCCGCGCTGAAGGCGGCCGACCTCTTTCTTTTTCCTTCAAACATCGAATGCTCTCCCATTGTTTTGTTTGAGTGCATGGCCTCGAAAACCCCCTTTCTCGTTACGGACGTCGGCAATTCCTCCGAGATTATAGAGTGGTCCGGCGCCGGGGAACTGCTGCCGACTACCCGGGTCATGCCGGCTCGCGACTTTCTCGGCAGGCTTAAGAACCGCGCCGGAGGGTTGTTGCACAGGTCCGGATTGTTCGACGATTACCTGGACTGCGGATACATGCTGTCGATTGCCGAGATGGAAGGGTCCTGCCGGATACTTGCCGCCCTCCATCGCGACGGGCGACGCAGGGAACGCATGGCTGCGGACGGATTCTCGGCCTGGCAGGAAAGGTTTACCTGGGAGAAGATAGCGGGCTCCTATGAGAAACTTTACCGGGGCTTGTTGACTGGATCGCCTCCAGGGGTCTGCTCGTGATAACTGTTCGATTAAGCGGCGGACTTGGAAACCAGATGTTTCAGTATGCTGCCGGAAAAAGGCTTGCAGTGAGACATGGCACGGTCCTCAAAATCGACCTCTCCGCCTTCAGCAAGTTGCACGAAGGCGACACGCCGAGACAATATGAACTCGGCCATCTCATGGTGGAGGCCGTGACAGCGGGGCCGGGAGAATGCAGGAAGTATCGGACAGACAGCCTTCTTCAGAAGGTGGGACTGGGCGTGTTAGCCCCTATGCGCATACAGGAGCGTCATTTCCAGTTCTCTCCCTCGGTGCTTGCCGCGCCGGACAATGTCTATCTTGACGGCTACTGGCAGTCTGAAAAGTATTTCAGGGATATAGAGGATGTTATCAGGAAGGAGTTTACTGTCAGATATCCGCTTGCCGGCAAGAATCTTGAAATCTGCTCCATGATCAGGAGTTCGAACTCAATATTCCTGCATGTGCGCCGCGGCGACTATGTCTCCAGCAGGAGGACAAATGAATATCATGGAGTTTGCGGCATGGGCTATTATAATACAGCTGTCGAGGCGATATCGAAAAGGATTCATAATCCTCATTTCTTCATTTTTTCGGATGAGCCGGATTGGGCAGAGAAGAACCTGACAATACCATTCAAGACAACATACGTCAGTCATAACGGCGTCTCCGGAGGACATGAAGACATGAGGTTAATGACGATGTGCAGACATGGCATTATCGCCAACAGCTCTTTCAGTTGGTGGGGTGCCTGGCTTTCTTCCACCCCGGAGAAGATCATCATCGCCCCGGGGAGATGGTTTGCACAGGACGGCATCGACACGCGTGATCTTATCCCTGAGTCCTGGATAAGAATCTGAACAGGCCGCGTATGACTTTTTGCAGAAACCGGGGGGCCGAAGCATGAAGGTGCTCGTAACAGGAGGTGCGGGATACATCGGAAGCCATGCTGTAAAGGCACTGGCTGAAGCGGGACATGAAGTTCTCACTTATGATAACCTCTCCACCGGCAACAGGTGGGCGGTGCTGCATGGCGAGTTGCTGGTTGCCGACCTCGCCGATGTGGAGGCGCTCAGGTCGGTCTTCCGGGGGTTCAGACCTGATGCGGTCATGCATTTTGCGGCGTCCATCGTTGTCCCTGAGAGCGTGGGTAACCCTCTGAAATATTACAGGAATAATACGGTCCACGCCCTGAATCTCCTTGACGTCATGCGGGAGTACGAGGTTGGCAACTTCATTTTTTCGTCTACCGCCGCGGTCTACGGTATACCGGAGAGGATGCCGGTCGACGAGCGCGCCCCGCTTGTTCCGATAAATCCCTATGGTGCGTCGAAGATGATGACGGAGCGCATCCTAAGCGATCTTTTCTTCGCCTCGTCCGGTTTCAGGTATGTCTCTCTGAGGTATTTCAATGTCGCCGGAGCAGACGAAAAAGGAAGAATCGGCCAGGCATATAAGGAATCCACGCATCTGATAACCCGGGCGCTGAAAACTGCAAAAGGGGAATTCAGCAGGCTGCAGATCTTCGGAACGGACTATCCCACTGCCGATGGTACCTGCATCAGGGATTTTATTCATGTTGACGACCTTGCACAGGCCCACGTGCTTGCCCTCGAATATCTTGTGAGAGGCGGGGCGAGTGCAATCTACAATTGCGGGTACGGACACGGTTATTCTGTAAGAGAGGTGGTCGGCGTTGCCAAATCCGTCACGGGCGTCGATTTTGACGTTGAACTTGCGCCGAGAAGACCGGGGGATCCGCCCGCCCTCGTTTCGGACTGCGGCCTGATCAGGCGCGATCTCGGCTGGGTGCCTCTGCATGACGACCTTGAGTACATCGTAAGGACGGCTTGGGAGTGGGAGCGCAGGCGGTAGTTTATTCCAGCCGTCGGATTCCCGATAAACTGTCATTGACGGCTTGCTCTTTTTTTGCCCCCGGCTGATATTATGAAAGGATTGACCATAGCTATCTGCACGAGGAACAGACCCGATGATGTCGGAAACTGCATCGGCTCTATAGGGTCGCAGAAGGAAATTCCTGAAGGCCTTTCCGTCGAAGTCCTGATTATAGACGACGGGGAAATGCCCCCTCACCTCATAGACAGTTACAAAATGCTTCTGCCGCCTCAGATTACCGTGCGTTACCTGAAAAAAGAAAAGAAGGGCCTTTTCCTGTCGAGGCTGGAAGCGATAAAACAGGCTGCTAACGACGTCCTTCTTTTTCTCGATGACGATGTGACGTTGATGGAAGATTATCTTTCGACCCTGTGGAAGACCTATGCGGACAACGGTAGCGTTGCAGGAGTTGGCGGAATAGACATCCTTGCCGGAAAATATGTCTTCCCAGAGAATCTTTTTTTCAGGCTCTTCATGATCAGCTCAGGCCGCAGAGGGAAACTCTCCCTGACTGGTTTCCCCAATTCCATGAACACATGGGGCGAGGCGGACACCGCCTTCGAGTCGGATTTCCTGAGCGGCTGCAACATGTCTTTCAGAAAGGACTCGCTTGAAGATCTCGGTCCCGTGGAGTGGCTGCAAAATTACAGCCTTGGAGAGGATATTTTTCTCAGCATGACGGCAGGGAGAAAAGGTGCGCTGATCGTCAACCCGTCCCTGCGCGTGAAACACCATCAGGCGGTATCATCGAGAGATGATGCAGAGGCGATTGCTTATACTAGAGTGGTGAACCATTTTCTGCTGCTCAGATATTTTTTCCCTGACGGCGCGAGGCGGCTCCTCTTTTTCTGGACGGTGCTGGGTCTGCATATCGGCGCGATAGCGAACCTGCGCTGGAGGGCACTGAAAGGCTTTGCAAGGGGTTTCGTATCTGTTGTTTTGATGGGTCCAATGAAGTGAAAAGGGCCGGCAGGGAGCGCGCCGACGCAGTGAATGTCCTGCTTATAACCGCAAGAGCGGACCACGGCGGAGGCCCCAGACATATGGATTTTCTTATAAACCACCGCCCTGACAGGATTAACTGGTTCGTTGCCGCACCCGGAGACAGACCTTACTATAACTGCTGGAAGGAAAGCGGTAACGTGATCGACGTCGTTGAAATACCTCACAGGCGGTTTTCTGTTTTGAGTTTTTTCAAGCTTGTCAGGTATGCCCTCCGGCAGGAAATCCGCATTATCCATTCCCACGGAAAGGGAGCCGGCCTCTATTCAAGGGGGATGAAGCTGTTCTGCCGGCGGGCGGCGGTGGTGCATTCATTTCACGGCCTGCACGCTGCTCAGTACGGAACACTCAAGAGAACAGGTTATGTCCTGTACGAAAAAATGGCCGCTCTTTTGACTGACAGATTCATAAACGTTTCATCAGGTGAACAGGAATCGGCTCTGGAGTTGGGTATTTACGGCAGGGAAAAGTCGAGCATAATCTATAACGGAACGGGACCGCTTGTTCCAGTGGAGGGAGCCAGGGAGGCGTTAGGGCTCTCGGGGAAATTCGTCGTGATGACTGTTACCAGGTACGATTACGCGAAAAACATGAATACGGCGCTCGAAATTGCGGAAAGGCTCAGAAGTTATGATGATATGGTGTTATTATGGATTGGGGAAGGGGAGGAAAGGTCCGCACTTGAGGCACGGGCCCAAGAAAAGAAATTGAAGAACGTGATATTTGCCGACTTTACTGATGAAATACCGAAATACCTCAGCGCAGCCGATATCTATCTCTCCACCTCCCGCAGGGAGGGTTTGCCCATGGCGCTCCTTGAGGCGTGTTCGATGGGGGTACCCATAGTTGCCTCCGATGTGGTCGGGAACAATGAAGTTGTGAGCCACGGGCACAACGGATTTCTTTTTCCTCTCAGCTCGCCGGACGATGCCGTGGAGAGCATACTGAACCTTTACCGTGACAGGGAGACCCTTATGGAGATGTCATCGAACGCCCGGAGGGAATTCAATGAAAAGTTCAGAGTCGAACGCATGGTCGCTGAAACAGAAGCCCTGTATGGAGAGGTGGTCGGGAATAAACAGTTTGCGGGACGCGTTCACAAAAAGAGGCTCAATGGCTGAGTTTACCGCTTTTCCCGTGACCTATGGGGCGGGAGATCCATGAGAACCGCCATTGTTCATGACTGGCTCGTAACATATGCAGGAGCGGAACGTGTGCTTGAACAGCTGCTCGCCATCTATCCCGATGCGGACCTGTACAGTGTCGTGGATTTTCTGCCCGAGGGCGAACGGCAGTTCCTCGGGCGCAGACGTGCCAAAACCTCCTTCATCCAGCGGCTTCCCTTTGCGCGAAGAGGATACCGGAATTATCTTGTGCTTATGCCCCTTGCCGTCGAGCGTTTCGACCTGTCGGATTATGATCTCGTGATATCGAGTTCCCATTCGGTTGCAAAAGGCGTGGTCACCGGAAAGAAGCAGCTGCACATCTGCTATTGCCATACCCCGATGAGATACGCATGGGACCTGAAAGAGCAGTACCTCAGGGAAAGCGGCCTCGACAGGGGGGTGAAAGGCACCCTGGCAAGACTTGTCCTTAATCGTGTCGGGAAGTGGGACGCGGCCACCGCTCACAGGGTGGACCATTTTATAGCCAATTCGCGTTACATAGCGGACAGGATCGGGAGAGTATACGGCAGACAGTCGACGGTTATTTATCCGCCGGTGGATGTGGATTCGTTTGTTGCGGGGAAAAAGCAGGAAGATTTTTATGTTACGGTTTCGAGGATGGTCCCTTATAAGAAGATGGACATGATCGCAGAGGCATTCGCAGCCATGCCCGACAGGAGACTCATTGTTATCGGAGACGGCCCGGACATGACGAAGATAAGGGCAAAGGCGGGAAAGAACGTCGAGCTTCTCGGTTATCAGCCCTTCGATGCGGTAAGAGAATACGTGCAGAAAGCCAGGGCGTTTATCTTTGCAGCGGATGAGGATTTCGGCATAGCGCCCGTTGAAGCCCAGGCCTGCGGGACGCCGGTCATCGCCTATGCGAAAGGAGGGGCACTGGAGACCGTAGTCGAAGGAGAGACCGGGATGTTTTTTCAGGAACAGACGGCCGGGAGTTTGATTGAAGCGGTCGAAAAGTTTGAAAAAATGTCTGATCGATTCGATTGCCTTCGCATAAGGGAGCATTCGGTGCAGTTCGGAAAGGAAAGATTCAGGAAAGAATTCAGGAAATTTGTCGACAGCGTCGTCCGGTCCTGACGGCCTGCCTTTTCAGAGACCCTTCGCGGCCGTCTATTTCTCCGTCATTTTTAGTCCCTTCTTTTTTCCCCTTGGAACTTCCCGCAAATCCCTTGCTTTTCATCCTTCTTTTGTTTTAACCTACTTAGTTTCTTTTGGAAATGGACGCGGAAAATTCATCTCAAACAGGTTTTTTCGCTTGTCTGACCGCGGGCGCATTCGCAATGCGCCGGCAGCGGCAGACGGACAGCTCGATCCCTATCCATTCTTTCCTCCGGCCTGAAATTCTTCCCCTGGGCCGGGTTGCGGACCGGAGGTAATAATGACGCCGGAACCGATTCTCCTTGCCGCGTCTTCCGTCTGCATCCTGCTTGTTGCGGTCGGCTTTGTGCCGGTGGTGATGCGGAACCAGCGGCTCCTCTCGGCCCTCGGCTTCAGCCTTAGCGCGGCCGCCTCCCTCCTTGCCGTGATCGCCGGGGCATGGACTGTGTGGTCGGGCCTCACGGGCAAGATCGTGCTGCTGCTGGGTCTTCCCGATCTGCCCTTCCACCTGAGGCTCGACCCCCTTGCCGGTTTCTTCCTCGTGGTGGTCGGGGCACTTTCCTTTTTTGTCTCGGTCTACTCATTCGGCTATATAAAGGGTTTCCTCGGCAAAAGATCGATAACGAGCCTCGTTGTCTTTTATTGCCTTTTCCTTGCAGGAATGTACATGGTCATTCTCTCCGACGACGCCCTGATCTTTCTCATCTCCTGGGAGGTTATGGCAGCCACGTCCTACTTCCTCGTGATTTTCGAAAACGAGCGTATCGAAAACCGCAGGGCCGCTTTTCTTTACATGGTCGTCGCCCATATCGGGGCGATAGCGATCCTCCTTTCCTTCGGTGTGCTTGCCGGCCTCGCCGCGGGCTTCGGGAGATTCGGAGGCTATACCTTCGATGCGATGCGCGCCGCCCACTTCCCCGTGGGATGGGCCACCGCTGCCTTTCTTCTGTCGTTCTTCGGGTTCGCCGCAAAGGCTGGTGTTGTCCCCATGCACGTCTGGCTGCCGGAAGCCCACCCTGTTGCGCCGTCGAACGTTTCGGCGCTGATGAGCGGGGTCATGCTCAAAACCGCTATCTACGGCGTCGTCCGCGTCACCTTCGATCTCATCAGGGTCTTCCCGTGGTGGTGGGGTGCGATAGTGCTGATATTCGGCCTCGTCTCCGCCGTGATGGGGGTCCTTTATGCCCTGATGCAGCATGACCTTAAGAGGCTCCTCGCGTACCACTCCGTCGAAAACATAGGCATCATCCTGATCGGCGTCGGGCTGTCGATGATCTTCATTTCATTCAAGCTGCCGCTTCTTGCGGCGCTTGCCCTTATTGCCGGCCTCTACCACACCCTGAACCACGCCATGTTCAAGGGGCTCCTCTTCATGGGCGCGGGCGCTGTCCTGCACGCCACACACGAGCGGAACATGGAAGAAATGGGCGGACTCATTCACCTCATGCCCTGGACGGCCGCACTCTTTCTCATAGGCTGTGTGTCGATTTCGGCCCTGCCGCCGTTCAACGGGTTTGTCTCGGAGTGGCTCACCTTCCAGGCTTTTCTTTTGTCTCCATCCCTGCCGAGCCCGCTGCTGAAACTGCTCATACCGATGGGCGCCGCGCTCCTCGCCTTGACCGGTGCGCTTGCTGCGGCCTGCTTTGTAAAGGCCTTCGGGGTGACTTTCCTCGGGCACTGGCGCGGTCATCATAAACCGAACGTCCGCGAGACGGGCTTGTCGATGAGGGCCGGCATGATCATGGCGGCGTTTGCGTGTTTCGGCCTCGGCATTTTCCCAACCCTCGTCATCAACTGGCTCGACACTGTTCCGGGACAACTCCTCGGCGCAAGGATCGGGGCATCCGCGGGCGCCTTCGGCTGGATGTGGCTCACCCCCGTGGCTGCCGAACGCGCATCATACTCGGGGCCGATCGTCTTTTTCGGCATCCTCGCCGTCGTAGTCGTGGCCTATCTGCTTCTTCATGTCAGGCCCGGCGCCATCCGGAGGGTCCCGATATGGGACTGCGGTTTCGAAAAGATAGACAACAGGATGCAGTATAACGCCACGTCCTTCGCCATGCCGATACGGAGGATATTCGGGTTTCTCTTCAATGTGAAACAGACGGTGAAGGTGAGCGCCGACATGGGACACAGGGCCTATCCGAAAAGATTCCACTATTCCCTCCGGGTCAGGGACCGCATATGGGGATGGATCTATAAGCCTGTGATCGAGGCGAGCTTCTGGGTTGCCCGCAGGGTCGGCAGGCTCCAGCAGGGCCGCATACAGGCATACCTGATCTATTCCTTCCTTACGATCATCGTGCTGCTGGTGTTCCTGAGATGAAACTTTATCCCTACATCGTAGAGATATTGCAGGTCCTGATCCTGCTTGCTGCGGCGCCGGCCTTCGTCGGCTGGGTGAGGATGCTCAAGTGCTGGTCGCAGGGCAGGAGCTCCGCAGGCATCTTCCAGCCCTACCGCGACATGCGGAGGCTCCTTTCGAAAGACGTGGTCCTCGCCGAAAACGCCTCGTGGATATTCCGGTTTACTCCGTATCTCGTGTTCGGGACTGCAGTGCTCGCGGGAGGCATCATCCCGATCCTTTCCGTGGATCTGCCCCTTGCGGCGACCGCCGACGTTATCGTGATCGTGGCCCTCTTTGCCATAGCGCGGTTTTTCACCGCCCTGGCCGGACTCGATATCGGCACCGCCTTCGGCGGCATGGGTTCGAGCCGCGAGATGACCATTGCCTCCCTTGCGGAGCCGGCGATGCTCATGGCGATCTTTACGATGTCGCTCGCCAGCAGGACCACTTCGCTTTCCCATATGTCGGAGGTGATCCTGAGCGGCCAGCCGGTGCTGCGGCCGTCGATCGTCTTTGCGATGCTCGCCTTCATCCTGATCGCGCTGGCCGAGACGGGAAGGATCCCCGTCGACAACCCGGCGACTCATCTCGAACTGACGATGATCCACGAGGCGATGATCCTCGAATATTCCGGAAGGCACCTGGCGCTGATCGAATGGGCCTCGATGATGAAGCTCTTTCTCTTTGTGACTCTCGGGATCGCCGCCTTCGCCCCGTGGGGGATAGCGACATCGGGCCACCCTGTCATGCTTCCCTTTGCCCTGCTCTTTCTTGGACTGAAACTCGGGCTTGTCGGGATAGGCCTCGTGCTGATCGAGACCGGACTTGCGAAAATGCGGCTGTTCAGACTGACCGAATTCCTCGGAGCCGCCTTTCTGCTGGCTACCCTCGGGATGCTGGCGTACTTCATACTGGAGTGAGATGAATATAGCTGCGGCGGCACAGATCAACAGTTTCCTGGCGGCGCTCATACTCCTTTCCGCCTTCGGCATGCTCGTGCAAAAGAGGATGAACGGGCTGATCCATCTCTTTGCCTGGCAGGGGCTCTTCCTGTCCATCAGCACCGCCATCGTCGGCTACGTCGCGGACCAGCACCATCTCTACATCTCGTCGCTTCTGACGCTCACCCTCAAGGTGATCCTTCTGCCGTACATCCTGCACGTTCTGATGCGGAGGCTCAAGATCCAGAAGGAGGTCGAGACGATCGTGAACGTCCCGATGACGATGCTGATCGGGATCGCCCTTGTGATCTTCTCCTATCACCTCATGGCGCCGGTCAGGGAGCTTTCCACCCTCGTCACCCGCTCCACCCTCGCCGTGGCCCTGGCAACGGTCATGATAGGGCTGCTGATGATGATCACGAGGAGGCACGCGGTCACGCAGATCATAGGATTTCTCGCACTCGAAAACGGCCTCTTCTTTGCGGCGACAAGCGCGACGTACGGGATGCCGCTCGTGGTCGAGCTCGGCGTGGCCCTCGACATCCTGATCGCTGCCTTCATATTCGGGATATTCTTTTTCCATATCCACACCACCTTCGACAGTCTCGATGTGGAGCAGATGGCCCGGCTGAAGGAGGGCGACTGACGTGGTGCTTCTCACCGTACTCGGAATTCCGCTCGTTGCGGCGGTCATACTCGGTTTTGTGGGCGACAGGAAATATGCGGCCGAGATCAACATCCTCGGCTCCGCAGCGAACTTCGCCGCAGGACTCGGCCTCGCCCTTGAGGTCTATTACAGCGGACCGATGCTCGCAGCCGGGAAGTTCTTCTTTGTCGACGCCTTCAACGTCTACCTCGCGGTCCTCACCTCTTTTGTATCGATGACCACCGCGATATTCAGCAGGCGATACATGCGCAGGGAGCGGGAGCACGGCCGGGTGGGACACATGGGAATGCGCTTCTACCACGCGATGTTCCAGCTCTTCATCTTTGCGATGCTCCTCTGTCTTCTGACGAACAACGTCGGGATATTGTGGATATCGATGGAGCTGGCGACACTCTCCACGGTGCTCCTCGTCTCGCTCTACCGTACGCCTACCGCTATCGAGGCTGCATGGAAATATTTCATCCTCTGCGGAGTGGGTATCGCACAGGCCCTCTTCGGCACGGTGCTCCTGTACTTCGCGGCGGAGAAGGTGATCGGCGAAGGCGGAGACGCGCTCCTCTGGACGAACCTCAGTATGGTGAGCGATAAACTCGAACCGACCGTCCTTTCCCTGGCCTTCGTCTTTCTGATGGTCGGGTACGGCACAAAGGTCGGTCTCGTGCCCCTGCATAACTGGCTGCCCGACGCGCACAGCGAGGGCCCCACCCCGATATCTGCCGTGCTCTCCGGCCTTCTGCTTAACGTGGCCCTTTACGCACTCGTCCGGTGCAAGGTCCTTGTAGACGGCTCCACCCGGACGCACCACGCCGGGGACATCATGATGGGCTTCGGGATCCTCTCGATACTCGTTGCCGCGTTTTCGCTCCTCCGGCAGAAGGACATCAAGCGGATGTTTTCCTATTCTTCCATCGAGCATATGGGGATCGCGACCTTTGCCTTCGGCCTGGGCGGCCCTGTCGCGACTTTCGGCGCCCTCCTCCATATGCTCGTTCACAGCCTTGCCAAATCGTCCATATTCTTTACCGTCGGCCACGCCTCGCAGATGCACCGCACGCAGGAAATGGACAGGATAAAGGGGCTCTTCAGGGGAAACTCGCTCGTAGGATGGGGACTGATGTTGGGGGTGATGGCGATCGCCGGCCTGCCTCCCTTCGGCGTGTTCACGAGCGAGTTCCTGATCCTGACCGCGACGATAAAGGACGCGCCTCTCCTTACGCCCTTTCTTCTTCTCGGGCTCACGGTAGCCTTTGCGGCGCTCTTCAGGAAGGTCCAGCCGATGGTATCGGGTGAGGTGCCTTCTTATCAGAAGCCCATGACCGTCGCCAATGTCCCGGTTCTCCTTCATATGGCGCTCGTCCTTCTCCTGGGGCTCTACATGCCCGCGTTTCTTAACCAGTGGTTTCATACCGCGGTGGAGCTTCTGAGATGAGCCTGCTCAAGACAGCGATAACGTCGCTTCCCGGACAGGACGCCCGTTTTCTCGAAGACTATCAGTTCCCTGCGAAGGTCGCCTTCTGCGAAGTGCCGCTGGAGAAATTTACAGAGGCGGCGAAGGCGATGAAAAAGGCTTACGCGCTGCTTGCCGCCGAGTGGGCTACCGACGAGACCCCTTTTGGGAGAGGCTACGGTATATTCGCATGCTACCGCTGGGGTTCGGAATATCTCATCGTCAAGACATCCGCCCCGGCAGACGACCCGGCGTTTCCGAGCCTCACGAAACGGTTTCTACCCGCCTATCGCTTCGAGCGTCAGATACAGAGCCTCATGGGCGTGACGCCGCTTAACCATCCCGATACGAGGCCGTGGATAAAGTTCGAGGACTGGCCGTCGGACGCCTGGCCTCTCAGGAAATCCTTCGACGCGTCGAGGCCGATGCCGAGGGTCGAGGGAGAGTACCGGTGGATCAGGGCGGAAGGCGAGGGCGTCTACGAGATACCGGTCGGTCCCGTCCATGCGGGGATCATAGAGCCCGGTCATTTCCGGTTCCAGGCGGTCGGCGAAGAGGTCCTGAACCTCGAAGAGAGGCTGGGTTATGTGCACAAGGGCATAGAGAAGAGGTTCGAGTCCCTTTCGTGGGAAGAGGGCTTCCGGCTTGCAGGCCGCGTGTCGGGAGACACTACCGTCGCCCACAGCCTCGGCTACTGCATGGCGCTCGAATCCCTCGCCGGATGCAACCCCCCGGAGAGGGCCCACTGGATCAGGGCACTGTTTCTCGAAAGGGAGCGCATCGCAAACCACCTCGGCGACATAGGCGCGATCTGCAACGACGCCGCGTTTGCGTTCATGCTCTACCAGATGATGGTGTTGAAGGAGGCGCTCCTTCGCACAAACCACAGGCTATTCGGCCACAGGTTCATCATGGACATGGTGGCGCCGGGGGGCGTTTCCGCGGACATCGACGCTTCAGGGAAACAGGAAATATCGGCGGAGCTGGACCGCGTCTCGAAGGAATTCGAGAGGCTCGTGACGATCTACGAAGAGAACCCGTCTCTCGAAGACAGGGTCAGGAACACCGGGATACTCAAGCCGGAGAGGGCGAGGGAGATGTGCACCGTCGGGATCGTGGCGAGGGCGAGCGGTCTGAACCTCGACTGCCGCATATTCAATCCCTTCCCTCCCTACGACCAGTATGACCGCTTGGAACTCGGGGTGCCGGTGATGATCACCGGCGATGTCCACGCGAGGACGTGGGTAAGGGTCCAGGAGGTCAGGGAATCGATAAGGATCATAAAATGGATACTCGAAAACCTTCCGGATGGCCCGATATCTGCGCCTCTTGAGAAACCTTCTCCGGACAAGGCCGGGTTTTCTGCCGTCGAAGGCTGGCGGGGCGAGATCGTCTACTGGCTGCAGTCAGGGCCCGCAGGCGAGATGAATCGCTGCATGGTGAGGGACCCTTCCTCTGTCAACTGGCTCGGCCTCGAACAGGCGATACACGGAAACATCGTGCCGGACTTCCCGATCTGCAACAAGAGCTTCAACCAGTCCTACTCGGGGCATGACTTATGATAAGGATCCTTCGCCAGATATTCCGCACCGGCATTGTCACCGAGCCTCTCCCTGACGGCGCGAGTGAGGTCGAGGTTGTCGGGCGCAGGCTCGAAGAAGCGGTGATGAGGCGCTTCAGGCGGAGCATCACCATACGCCAGGTCGACGCCGGCTCCTGCAACGGTTGCGAGCTGGAGATCAACGCGATCGGCAACGCCGTCTATAACTGCGAAAAGTACGGCATCCATTTCACCGCCTCCCCGCGGTTTGCCGACCTTCTCCTCGTCACGGGACCGGTCACGAGGAACATGGAGACAGCCCTCAAAAGGACCTATGTTTCCACGCCTGCGCCCAAGCTCGTTGTGGCGGTCGGCGATTGCGGCGGTAACGGCGGCATCTTCGGGCAAAACTATGCATCCCTCGGCGGCGTCGACAAGGTAATCCCCGTGGACGCCTTTATCCCGGGATGTCCTCCGACACCGGCTGCGATCATGCAGGGACTTTTGACGCTCCTTGACAAAGCCCCGGCAAAATAGACATATAGCAGGCAATTCCAGAATTTGTTACACTTCCCACTGTACGACCCGCAGTAAACTGACAACGAACATGACGGCGAAACAGAAAAAAATTCTCATCATTGCCGGCGCGGTCATCGGGCTTTTACTTGTTACTCTTGCCGCGCTCGTACATTTCATCGACATCAATTCCTACAAGCCGCAGATCGAGGCGGCCGTGTCGGATCATCTCGGGATGGACTTCAGGATCAAAGGCAGGATGGGAATCAGCTTTTTCCCCGGGTTCGGCGTCTCCCTCGCGGATGTGGATGTGAGCAACAAGGGGACCGATCTTGTAATCGCGAAAAAGGTGCGGCTGGGCCTCAAGCTTCTTGCCCTCGTCAGACACGAGGTGGCAGTCACCGATTGTGAACTTGTAGACCCTGTTTTCTCGATGGAGCGGGAGGCGGACGGAACGTACAATTTCGAGACGCATGCCGCAAAACCGAAAGAAAAAAAAGAGCTCCCTCTGCCTCTTCTTACTGTCAGGAAATTCGTTATCTCCGGAGGCTCGATCGTCTTTACCGACAGAAGGTCGGGCCGCAGGGATGAACTGAATGATTTCGATCTGGCGATAAATGGCCTCTCCTTTTCGGGAAGGACCGGAGGTTTCCTCAAGGCTGTTTCCTTTTCCGGTGATCTTGAGTGCAGATCGGTGAAGATCGGGAGTCTCACGGCAACAAACATCCGCTGCCCGATCACGGCCGGGAGAGGCATTTTCAACATCAACCCCATAACCATGAACTTTTACGGAGGAGCCGGGCAGGGGAGTATCAGGGCGGATTTTTCCAGGGACGCTCCGAATTACCGGATGAGGTTTTCCGCATCGGGGTTCCGTTCCGAACAATTCATGGCCGGGTTTTCACGGAGAAAAGTGGTCAAGGGTAAAATGGACCTGCGTGCCGACCTTATGACGGCAGGGAAAAACGGAAAAGAAATCAGGAGTGCCCTCGGGGGCGACGTGGAGCTGAGAGGCGAAGACCTCCTGCTCTACAATATCGACCTTGACAGGCTTCTGGCCAAGATCGAAAAAAGCCGCAGTTTTTCCCTCATCGATGTGGGTTCCTATTTTTTCGTGGGACCATTCGGACCGCTGCTGACAAAGGGATATAACTTCGCCGATCTCGCGGCAACCGCAAAGGGAGGTCAAAGCACGGTCCGGCGGCTGATCTCGAAGTGGAAGGTGAAGCGGGGCGTCGCTGAGGCAGAGGATGTGGCGCTTTCGACCGGAATAAACAGGCTCGCGGTCAAAGGAAGTCTCGATTTTGTGTCGGGCCGTTACGAAAACGTTACAGTGGCGGTTATCGACAAAAAGGGGTGCGCCACCGTGACACAGAAGATAACCGGTCCCTTCGCCAAACCGCAGATCGAAAAGGTGAACGTCCTTACCCAGGTGGTCTCGCCGGTGATCGGACTCTTCAAAAAGGTGGAAAAGTTTCTCTCAGGGGGAAAGTGCAGGGCATTTTACAGCGGATCGGTAAAACCGCCGGAATGATTCTGCAACCGGGCTCAACGCGAGGGGTTGAGACTCTTTTTTGTGATGCCGCTAAAACACTCCTCTCCGGAAGCGATAGCCCTGGAAGCTCATTATGACGCCGTCCGGGGTGACCTGTTCGAGCCTCAGGCCTCCCGTTATAGCCTGACCCTCGTGCGCCATCTTCCCGTTTATGACGACCACCCTCGACGACTGCTTCGGCGAGTAAAAGTGGCCGGCGATGGTGATGTCCGGCAGGTCCTGCCTGACGGAAGGCGGCAGATCGCCGATGCTGACAATTTTCCGCTCCCCGCCAGCCGCACTTTTGGGCTGAGCCGGTTCGAAACCGGCCTGTTCTGTCCGCCCGGTTGCCGCAGGACGGGCAGGCGGGTCCGGCGTCACGCGGAGGTCTCCTCCTTTCTTACTTGCCGCTGACGCGCCCCCTTTTGTCCTGTGCACTGCTTTTCCCCCATTCATCCTTACCATGGCGCCGGGTGCGGGAGACACATCGGATGCCCTCGCTTCCACCCGGTCTCCCGGGCCGTGCGCCGCCGAAGGCTGCCAGGGGCGAAGCCACCACAACAGCAGTCCCGCGTTCAGTATCAAAGCGGCGGTGAGAATAAAGCGCCACGTTGTCCGTCTTTCGATGCGCCGCGGTGCGGCAGTGTGAGCGGCAAGAAGATCATGAGGCGACTCGACCCTGTGTCTTTTTTCTTCGAGCTTTTTTAGCGCCTCAAGGATATACGACATTCCCGGTCCTTTTCTTCTTCGTTTTCGCTATTCCTCCTGCAACATCCGGCCCTGCCCCATTACCTTCTGCGCGGACATCCCGGTCATTTGGTCCTCCCTTTATCACCTCAGGTCCGCCGGCCTCCGGTCGTTCGCCTTTCTGTGAGAGGGTTCCCCCGGACCATACGGATTGCATGCCGCCGAAATCGATGCGATCACGGCGGGTGACAGAGCGGCCGGAAGACGAATCCAGGAAGAGGAGCGGCAGGTAGTCCGCATTTTGCTGCCATGAACTGTTGCCGAGGCTCCTTTTCCCGAACGAAGAGGTCTCAACCTTCGAGGCCGGCGGAGGTTTGAAACGATGGTAAGCCGAAGTGAAGACGGCGAAGGCTGCCAGCAGAAATGCCGCCGCTACCCACCGGTACCCCCACGACCTCGCGCGCCGGACGTTTTCTCCGAGCACCTCGCGCGCCGCTTTTGCCAGGGTATTTCCATCAACGCCGTTTTTTCCCTCGACGAAGGCTCCGAGCAGCGCCCTGTCGCAAAGCACGTTGATCACTCTCGGGATTCCGCCGCTCAAACGAAAGATCCCGTCCGTGACCCGGGACGGAAACAACCGCCGGCCGCATCCTGCCACCGAAAGGCGGTGTGCGACATAGGCGCCGACCTCATTCTTTGACAGGGGGCCGAGATGGTATCGGGCCGTTATTCTCTGGGCAACCTGAAGCAGCTCCCGGCGGGCGAGCATATCCCTCAGCTCGGGCTGGCCGAGGAGGATGATCCGGAGGAGTTTTTGCCGGCTCGTTTCGAGATTTGTAAGCAGCCTCAGTTGTTCAAGGACTTCGAAGTCCAGGTTCTGGGCCTCCTCTACGATGAGCACTGCTTTTTTTCCCGACGAATGGGCTTCGAGCAGAAAGGCGTTGATCCTGTCCACGAAGACCTTGATGCTCCTGTTGCCGCCGGGGTAGTCGATCCTGAACTCGTCGCATATCGCTGCGAGCAGTTCATCGGCTCTAAGGGTGGGGTGAAGGATGAATGCGAT